>JAUXAS010000005.1 GCA_030619825.1 Hadesarchaea archaeon | reverse complement strand
TCGCTCGAACTCGAGCCGGAGTGGCGCAGGAAGCCGGGGGAGGAACTGGAGCGCGCAGACGTGACGCAACACGATTTTGGGTTGGGAAGCAAGTTCGGTGTCTCGGGGGACCTACCCCCGAGCTGGCGTGCTAGCCTGAGGCGAATGCAGCTTTGGCAGAGGCGCTCGCGCGCGGGCACGTGGGGAAAGCGGAGCCTACGCGAGGCACTAATAGAGTTGGACAAGTTTTGCGAGGACTTGGCACTCCCCAAGGGCATCAAAGCCGAGATAAGCGCTCTCTATCGGCGGACTCGGGCGATGAGGCTGACTGCGGGAAGGGGGACCCATCAGGTTCTCGCGGCGCTCACGTTCATCACTTGCAGGCTGCGGGGTCTGCCGCGCACGGAGAGTGAGATTTCTCGCGCGCTGGCGACCTGCTCGGGCTTGGACGCGCGCGAAGCTTTGAATAACCTTCGTCGGCTTGCAAAATTTTTTGTCCGAAAGTTGAAGTTAGAGCTGCCCCGCGTCTCGATTGATAATTATATCAATCGATTTGCTACTCAACTTGGGCTGTCCAGGCGGGCGATTGAGCGCGCCCATGAGCTTCACGGCGTTTTACCTAAAAGGCCCGAACAGACGAAGCCTCCGCTCTTGCTCGCTGCGGCCATACTCTACCTCGCGTCGAAATCAACGGAGGAGAAGGTCACGATCAAAAAAATTACAAACATGATGGGCGTTGGAGCATCAAACTTATCAAGGACCGCTCGAAGTATTCGTGAACTTGTTGATCGTGGGGCGTGAAACTACAACAACTGGTGACGGGGGATAACGATTGTTCCCTCTTCAGCCTCCCCGACTTCCTCTGTTTTCTTTTGGAGGTAGAGTGCACCTGCAAGTGCGGCTATGGCCGCGTCGATCTCGTGTTCGCTCGCGCTCTCTTTCAACTTCACCCCCTTTCCCCTGAGTTTGGTCACCCATCGACGGCGGTCTGGGGTTTTGAAAAGGAGCACACCCGAGGTTCGGGGGTGGATTTCTATGACTTGGAGATTTTTTGTTCGAAGATCAGTTGCGAGATTTATCCCTCGTTCGGTGAGGGATCGCATACCAGCGAAAGTGGGCGGAAAGACGCGGAGGCCTCGTCTGATTAGCTCACCGTCAGCCGTTCTTAGGTTACCGCGCCTTGGTAAGCTGAGTGGGGCATCGATGGCAATCAAAGCCGGACGTTCACGCGTGCATAACTCGACTATTTCTTTGTCGGAGTAAACCAACCGCATGCTGATTTTTTGGTCGGAGAGTAGGGCAAAGCCGCTTGGATTCATCGGACGCCCGACGAGATCAACGCCGATGACTTTCACGCAGGTCATCTAACACTTATAAACTTTGACGCTTGATAACTTTGGCGGGGGCAGGAATGGCGAGCATTCGATGGTTCGGGCATTCAGGGTTTGAGATAATCGCAGACAAGAAAATTATTTTAGTTGACCCATTCTTCACCGGGAACCCGAAAGCCGCGGTGAAGGCTTCGGACATCACGCGGGCCGATATCGTTTGTGTCACCCATGATCACAGCCATCACCTTGGGGATGCCATCGATATCTGTAAGCGAACGGGCGCAACTTTTGTCGGTGTGTATGAGCTCGGTACCTACGCTCAAGCTCAAGGCGTTACCAATGTTGTGGCGATGAATATAGGAGCAACCCTAGAGGTGAAAGGTATCAAAATAACGATGGTTCAGGCTTTCCACTCGGCTGAACGTGGATCGCCCGTGGGCTTCGTGTTCGATGTAGGCAAGGCACGAATCTATCACGCGGGGGATACCGGTTTGTTCAGTGACATGCGAATGATTGGCCAAATTTACAAGCCCGATATCGTCTGCATCCCGATTGGTGGCTATTACACGATGGGCGCTCGAGAAGCGGCGGAGGCAGTCAGACTCATCCTCCCAAAAATTGTGTTTCCGATGCACTACCTTACTTTTCCCGTGCTCGCTCAGTCCGCCGACGACTTCGTCAACGCGATTAAGGAGAAGGGGCTCGGGACGCAAGTGGTTGTGCTGAAGCCGGGCGAGAGCTACAACTTTTGAGTTCGCTTATTGAGCACCGAGGCCACAACTAGGGGGAAAATGACTGTTACGTCCCCTATCACCATTACCGCTTTAGCGTCCGGGGCGAGCTTCCCCCACGACTTCGCCTCCTCGAGCGTGGCGCCGCTCAGACCTCCGTGCTCTGGGCGGTCCATTGTAATCTGGATTGCGTATTTGAAGGATTGGGGTGTGAGCAGCATGCTTTGGAAGACGAAGTTCTTTGCCACGCCTCCACCGAGCAACACCGCCCCTGGTTCCTTCGCGTTGCTCGCTAACTCGACCACCTCTCGCACATCTCGCAGACAATCGATGTTCAGCTCATGTTCTTGCGAGTAGAGCCACGCTTGGAGCCCGAGAATCGAGTCCGCTACCGCCGGGCAGAAGACGGGTACCCCTTTCACCGCAGCAGCTTTCACGAAGGAATTTTCATCATCGAGGCGCGATCCTATTCTACGTAAAAGCTCGGCCGATGACATTCGTGCTCCCTCTTTCGTGACATCGGCAAACATCGGTTGAATTCGATCTTCAAAAAGCTCGAAAACCTGCTGCGGAACATAAACGTCGAAGATGCGGCTTATACCTCGCTCGCGCAGCTCGGCATCGTTCACCAAGGCCTCGCCTCGTGCGTGATAGCCACCGAATGCTTCAATAAGGTCATGTGTGACGTTTGCGCCCGTGGTAACGATGACATTCACAAGTCCCTCATTGATTGCTTGGGTCAGAACTCGGCGAAGACCTCCGGGAACCATTGCACCTCCCACACCCATGAAAATCGTCGACCCGGCATCGAGCATCTCGCAGTAAATCTCGACGGCTTTCGCAACTCGGCCAGCACTGAAGACACCCGACTTCCCCATGGCGTCTACGAGTTCGTCGACCCGCATATCGGGTTTGAGCTCGATGTGCTCGACACGCTTTTTCATCAGTATTCCCTCCTTGGGTACGCGACCCTAACCAGTGGTTTAGCTAGGTGGCGCCTTGCACGGGGTGGGACTTCGAAGGCACCTACCTCGATCTCCCTCCGCATCTCCACAAGTTTTGCCGCACTGGCCGGCACCTTAATTTTGCACCGTTTGCACGAATATCCCTTGCCTTTCCCTTCGGACTTCATCCGCTTGCCGCAGCGCGGGCACGTCGGGTTGACCTTTCGTAGCACAGGCACAAGCTTTAGGATTGAAAGTTTTTCCAAATTTATGGTGAGGGGGAGCTCTGGCTTCTCTTTAACCCCGCCGTATGCGACAACCTTATCCCCGATGATAAGCTTCTTTGCAACATCGCGGAACTGGCGGGTAGGCTCGTAGGCGGCGCAGTCGATTTTCCCGGTTTTATCGCGCATGCTGAAAATAACATGGCCCCCCAGGATGATCTTGGGCGCACTTGAAACCTCCCCCCCAACGATCACCGACCAGTAGGGTTTGACTTCTGCAACCTTCGCTTGTCTGAGATGTTCGTCCGTGCCCTGGTTCGTCATGTAAACGACAAAGCGCTCGATGGGTTCCAAAGATTTTACGAGTTTATGAGCCGCTAGCGTGGTTTTGGCGTCCTCTCCACGAATACCGTAAAGAATTGGGCAGGGGGTGTGAGGGGTGATTCGAATCTCTCCGGTGAAAGGGTCCAAATTGCCGAATGTATTTGGAAAAGTTTTAGTGTTCATCTTAACGACCGAAGCGGTATCGACTTTTCTCGGGGTCCCTCGATTTTCAGGCTTGCGATATGCGATGAGCTCGAATGTCCAGTCGTGCTCGAGCGTGTTGCCGATCGCAGCTAGTGCGCCAATGATGCCACGCCCGAGCTTGAACTTGTGCACTTCTGCGCCGATTTCCCCTGCCAAGGATTCAGCCTCATCAATCGTTGTGATATCTTGCACAACCTTCTTTGAGAATTTCCTTAGCTTTATGGGGATCCTTTCACCTTCATAAAACACGACGCCGGGGTTTGTGGTTTTGATGTGTAGTTCGGCTAGCTCTTCAACGGTGCGGAGAACGGTTTCTTTGACGACGGGAATTTGATGCTTTTGTACCTTTGTTGTAAAAACGATAGCGCAATTTCCTCTCGTTTTTAATTTCCAGTTCGGGTTGAGTCTGATTAATTTAGGATACCCCTCAAGCTTGACACCTTGGGATTTTAGGCTGTCGATAGCTACCGCTCCAACGTAGGTTGTACACATGCCCTCTTTCGAGTCCGTGTCGTCGATGCCGATGTGGAGCAGCGCCAAGTTCATCGACCATCCAACTATTCCTTTTAATTAAGATAGGGGTGTCGCTTGGCGAGACAGTTTTACAAGTTTTAGACGAAGGCGCGCATAAGGCCATAATAGATAAGGGTTAGCTAGACGGGAGCGCTGATTAGTTATTTCTCAATAAAAACCTTATTGAGCTCTATTGACAAGGGAGATTTGGATTATTATGGTTGCCAGCCCGTGGGGTGAATTTAGGCACGACGTATGCGACGCGCTTGAGGCCGCGCTTTCCAAGCTCAGTTGGAAGCCGCCGGTGAGCCCAGAGGAAACACTAGAGGAACCTCCAGACCCAAAGCTCGGCGACCTAGCCACGAGGATCTGCTTCGAGCTTGCGAAGACACTTCACAAGTCTCCCATGTGGCTCGCGGCGGAGCTGGGGAAGGCGATAAAACCTGCAGGCCTAATCGCGCGGGTGGAGGTCGCGGGCAGCTATGTGAACTTTTTCGTCGACATTTCCAAGCTCGCCAAACTCGCCCTGCGGACAATCGAGCGGGCTGACGCCAAGTACGGATGTTTCGACATCGGAAAGGGTGAGAAAGTCGTCATCGAGCACACGAGCGTAAACCCAACGAAGCCGCTCCACATCGGCCACGGCAGGAACGCGGTTATCGGCGACAGCATGGCGCGAATCCTACGTGCATTGGGCCACGAGGTCGAGGTGCAGAATTACATCGATGACATGGGGCGACAGGTGGCTGAGGCCCTGCTCGCATACCGGCTGATCAAGCGAAAGCCGCGCGCGAAGTTCGACCACGTTTTGGGTTTGATCTACGCGGACATGCACAAGCGCCTCGGGAGGAGCCCGAAGCTTGAAAAACAGGTGCGAAGCGTGCTCGCGCAGCTTGAGCGCGGCAAGGGTGCCCCCGTTCGCCGAGCAAGGCAGCTGGCCGAGCGCTGCGTTGAGGCGAACCTCGAGACGACCGATCGGCTGGATGTAAGCTATGATTTGCTCACGTGGGAAAGCGATATTGCGCGCTCGGGGATGCTCAAAGAAACACTTGAACGACTGCGTGCAACTCCATACGTGGTCGAGGGCACCGGTGAGCGCGCAGGGACGCTGATTTTGAGGCTCGCTGATTTTGGTATTGAGGATAAAGTGCTCGTGCGCTCAGATGGTACCGCCGTTTATACAGCGCGCGACATCGCCTACCAGCTCTGGAAGTTCGGGCGGACGAAGGCGGGACTGCTTTTTAAATTCCACTCAAAACGCCAGGATGGCACCAAGACCCACACGACCGCTGAGAGGGGCAGGTCGAGCGCGAAGTTTGGCCGAGCCGATAAGGTGATCAACGTCGTCGGGGCGGAGCAGCGGTTTCCCCAGCAGGTTGTCTTCACCACCCTCAAGGCGCTCGGGCTGGAGCGGGAACATGTGAATTCGCACCACCTAGCCTACGAGCACGTTTGGCTCCCGAGCGGCAGGTTCTCCGGGCGCAAGGGCACATGGGTTGGTTTTTCCGTCGACGATGTAGTGGAGGAAGCGGTAGCCCGCGCCTATGTGGTGGTCGAGGAACATGCTCCGAAGGCGAGTGATAGATTCAAGCGTGAGGCTGCCGAGCTGGTGGGAGTGGGGGCGGTTCGGTATTCATTGGTTTGTACCTCCCCGGAGAAGCGCATCACGTTCAAGTGGGAGGAGGCGTTAAACTTCAATCGGAATAGCGGCCCAGCGGTGCAGTATTCTCACGCTCGGGCATGCAGCATTTTGAAAAAGGCGAAGCGTCGCAGGGGAAAGCACCCCAGCGATGTTTTCAAGTTGTCCGAGGAGGAGCGCCTGATCAAGTTGCTCGCGAAGTTCCCAGAGATCGTGCGCGAGGCAGGCGAGAAGCTGCAGCCGAACTTGCCAGCGCTTTACGCGGCCGAGCTCGCGCTGGCGTTCAACACATTTTATGAGGCGGCTCCGGTGATCGAGGCCGGAGTGCCGGAGCTCCGCGCCGCCCGCCTTCGCCTCGTGAACTGCGTTCGGATAGCGTTGCGAAATGCGCTCGATTTGATAGGGATAACCGCGCCAGAGCGAATGTGAAACTAAAAACCTTCCTTGAATTCACCCTGCTTGAGGCGCCCGTACCACTCCTTCTCCACGGGCTCCTGCGCGTGAAACTCCTTGCGTCTTGCTTCTAGCAGCTTCGGCTCCTGACCAACAAATTCAGAGGCCGAAAGTACACGATGTCTCCTTCGTCTGGCCTCGGCATGCACAGGTCTCAAGTACTCATTATAATCTAAACTCCTCAGGAGGTGATGGTCCACGATGGTCAGCGGCATCTCACTCACGATCTTGACCATGTTCTCGCACGCCTTTGCGAGACTCTCACGGTCAATCTTGAAATCCCGCAAGTACAAAGGAGGCCCCCCGATAAAGAGCATATTTGGTTTTTGCTTTAAGATGAGCTTAAGTGGTTCGTTGTCGATGGGGCCCTGCACGTCTGAGGCGTGCATGAACGAGCAGCCCGGCGTCTGCACCGTTAACATGAGGACATATCCAAGTTGTGAACCGTGGGTGCCATGAAATACGGGTTTTGAGAACTCGAGGGTGGTGCGGCCGAACTTGAAGCTCTTGCCATCAGCGACGCGGATCTCCTTGGCAAGCTTCGAGTTTAGCTTCTGAAACATGTAGCCGCGCTTTCGCTGACTCAGATTTATGTTTGAGCTCATGTCCTTAGCTAGGATGAGCTTTCCTCGGTAAAGTCGCTCAGCGAGCTCGGGTGAACTCCATACCCAGAGCCAGTCCTCGAAGCTGGGCACGTAGTGGTCGAGGTGATAGTGGCTTATGGTCAGCACGTCAGCGTTGCGTGCGGCGTCCAAAATTTCCTGTCGGGAGCGAGCAAGAGCCATGTACTCGCGCTCGTGAGGACTCAGGTTGAAACGAGGCCCGAGAGCAGAGCCGGGGTCGATTACGAGTTTGACATCATCGGTCTCGACGAGCGTGGCCATGCTCCGGACACCAAAGCTCTCGCAGGCGAGCGGCAACACTCTAATCTCGCCATCCCCCACGGGTACTGGTTTCATGCGATCAAATCCACTTCTTCCCGCGAAACTTAAATGCGAAGCACTCTTACACCTAACCATGCCCGCACGTTTGAATTACCTGAAGCACCCGAGGCTTAAGCGACCGATACTCATCGCTGGCCTGCCAGGTATAGCCCACATAGGAAAGCTGGCAGTTGAGTATTTGACCCACAAGCTTCGCGCAAAAAAATTTGCCGAGTTATATTCTGAGCACTTTCCCGAGTGGGTCGTTCGGGATAACGGTTCGGTCAAGACGTTGAAGGTAGATCTCTATCACTGCAAGCCCGATGGGTTAAAGCGTGATCTCTTGCTCGCCACCGCCGATGCCCAAGCGGCCTCGCCATCGGGGCAGTACAGGCTCACAGGCGAGATCTTGGACGTTGCGGCGCAGCATGGCGCGGACACCGTTGTCACGATGGCGGCATACGTACTTTCCCCTCAAGAGTCAAAGGCGAAGGTGGTTGGGGCGGCATCAGATGTTGAAACGGTTAAACTTCTCCGCGAGCACGGGGTGCAACTTCTTGACAGCGGAATGATAGTGGGGATGAATGGCCTGCTCCCCGGGTTGGCTGCGGCGCGAGGTATGCGTGGGTTTTGCCTGCTGGGCGCCACCCGAGGAGGGTTGCTCGATGTCAGGGCGACGGAATCTGTCCTCCAAGCTTTGAGCGGGGTACTGGAGTTTGAGCTGGATCTGGAAGAGCTTCACGAACACGCGATGACTCTTCCTCGGTTCAAGCCGCCTAGGCTCAGGCTGCCGAGTGGGATCGAAGAAGAAACCAGTTATATTCGCTAGGTCGCTCACTTGCGGTGGAAACGCTTCATGCCGATCACGATGACGGCGAGAGCACTACGGGGATGATAACTGTAATAACCCCAGCATCGATGAGAGCACACCATCGTTTTCACCGAGCTGAGAATTTAAGTCCCTAGAAATCAGGAGTAAAATTGGTGTCCAAATGTCAGGGGAGCTATCTGACAGGGAAATGGGAAATATAGCGAGGGCTTTTGTGAGACGTTCGATGAGGATAGGGAAAGGGCGCGGCAAGCACGATGCCGTTAGAATCGTTTACAACCGCACCGATCAGAGCTGTGAAAAATTCACCTTCAAGGTTGAGGAAGAATGCTGGCGGGTGGGCGCGCATACACTTTCGCTTGGCTACTCCTCGAAAAGGCAAAAATTAAAGTACATGTTATCTCCCGAAGAGTCCCTACGCGAGATGAGCCCGTTCGCGGAGGCCATAGCGAGACGAGCGGATGTCCTGATCTTCATCGGAGAGGAGGATGAACCAAATTGGGCAAGGGGGCTCACGGCAAAAATTAAACTCACCGCACCCATTCGGGAGAGGCTTCACGAGATAACCGATCGGAGGCGAACGAGGTGGGCATACTTCGGCTGGCCTGTCCCAAGTGCAGCTCACGCCTACGGTTGTCCGGTCAAACGATTTAGAGGGATTTTTTTCAACAGCATCCGGAAAACCTTCACGCGGGAACTACTCAAACTTTGCGAATTTTATCGTGCGGCTCTTGCGGGAAAAAATGAGGTTCGGATAGTGGCGGACGATGGCACGGATTTAGTTTTTAGAATAAAGGGTCGCCCGGTGCTGGTCGACGATGGCATAATCTCCCGCGGGGATCTCGCGCGCGGCGATGTCGGGGTGAATATCCCAGCGGGTGAAATCTTCATTGCACCGCTCGAGACGAGTGCGGATGGAAAGATATTGTTTGAACAGGTCGCGATCCCGGGGTTCGGGAAACTTGAGGGGCTGAAGCTCAAGTTCAAGAGGGGCAAGGTCGTGAGCTATGAAGCGGTACGCGGCAGGGAGAACTTCACCAAATTCCTCAGGGCGAATACGGGCGAAAAGGACCGCATCGGGGAGTTCGGCATAGGCACAAATCAGGGTGCGGCTTGCACGGGGGGGAGCATAATCGTCGACGAGAAGATTTTTGGTACGGCCCACATCGCCATAGGCAACAACCGTGGAGCCTACCACGGCAAAAACCGCGCTTCGAGCCACCTCGACCTTATCAAAGATATGCGGCGGGGACAGGTTTTCGTGGACGACGAGCTCGTCATGGACAGAGGTAAACCACTTGATGATGGGTTGCAACTCCAGTTATGATTTGAGTAAAGAGAAAGTTTGTGCTTTTATACAAAGTGATTTATGTTCAACTTCAGGAGGGACATCGGAGGTAGACAAGTCGGCGGGAAATAAATGGAAATAATTTTTACCATCCTCTTTATATTGGCGGTGGTGTGGGGCGTTGGGCTACTTTTTGAAAAATTCGGCCAACCTCTAATTTTAGGGGAGCTCCTAGCGGGGTTGGTCATCGGCCCTTCCATCTTGGGCATCGTAGGAGAAACGGGGGTTAAGGAGGGCCTCATAGGGAATCCCATCTTTGAATGGACTTCAGCTGAACTGGGCATCCTTGCCGCGTTAGGGATGTTTTTCCTGATGTTCTATGCAGGGTTAATAACCGATCCGAAAAAATTAGGGAAGAGAGTAAAAACTTTTTTTGGAGTGGGGATAGCGGGCACCCTTATGCCTTTACTTTTTGGGGGGCTCGTCACCTGGTTCTTTACACACAATTTTTGGATAGCGCTCATCGTGGGACTCGCCATCTCGGGTACTTCTCTTGTTACCAAAGTGAGGATACTCGGCGACTTGGGCATCCTCAAATCTAAAGTTGGGTACACCATGATGGGCGGGGCGATGGTGGATAATATTTTCACGTTCATCATCCTCGCTGTGGTCATAAAGGCGATAACAGTGGGAATAGTGGGTCCTTTAGATGTAGTGTATACAGTAGCGCTGGTAGTAGCCTTCTTCGGAATCGCGCTGTTCATCGGCTATCGTGTCTATCCACTAGTTGGGAAGTTCTTCGTTCACCCCGGAGCAAGAGGGTTCACGTTTGCCCTAGTCATGGGCCTCCTCATCGCTGGCATCGGACAGGTGATGGGGCTGCATTTCATCATCGGTGCATATCTGGCGGGCTTATTCGTGCGGGAGGAGTTCGTTGGTGGAGCATTTCGGGATTTGAACCGGCGCTTCCAAACCCTTAGCCATGGTTTTCTGGGACCTATATTTATCGTGAGCGTGGCTTTCCATGTGAGCTTTGGAGTGTTCGAAACCCATACCTTATTCTTGATAGCGCTCATCATAGCGGCGATAGCTGGGAAGGTGATAGGGGCGGGCGGCGGAGCGTATCTCACTGGGCTGAGAAAAAGAGAAGCGCTCACCATTGGCATAGGGATGAACGGGCGGGGGACGGTAGAACTCATCTTGGCAATGGTCATTGTTGGTGTCGCTAGTAAGATAGGGATCTCATCTGCCGAGGCCGATATCTATGTGTCTTTGCTCGTTTTCACGGCTTTTGTGACCACCTTCATAACTCCGATAGGGTTAAAGTACATGCTCCGAAAACGTTCTAAAAAGAAATAAAGCCAGCTGCTTCGCTTGCTCGAAACAATTTATCTAAATTTACAAACGTCAATCATACATGATCGCTCTCGAGGTGGGTTTGCCGAAGGGAGTGCCCCCCGAGGAAAAGTTGCCTAAACTAAGGCTGATTTAAAAATAAAAGGAAGGGCAGAGTTTACCTGCCCTTTGCAACTTCGTAGATTGCCCTCAGCGAAATGACCATCGCTGACGCGCCAATGAGTACCGTTAGGTTCGCTGCTAGTCGGAGAAACTCCTTTGTTAGAATTTCTGGAATGGAAACTAACGCTAGACCAAATGCCATATACATTAATGTCCACATGCCCCAAGCAGCGACGATAAAGGCAATCGAGGCCAGCAGGAATGGGCTGGTTTCGCGGGTAGTTATGTTGAGGAGGCCGACGATTACTCCCAACACGCCAAGCGCCACGAAAAGCCAACTCGATGGTGTTACGAACGCTGCAATTAATGCTATCAGTAAGCCGATGTAGAAAGCCGCGGGACCGACGAGGGTAATCAATTTACATTTAGATGCTTTTTTTGCCCTTGCCAGGTTCAACCCTCCGTGGCTGGGTTATCCGTCAAGCCTTTAAAACCTTGGTCCTCCCCTTCGACGGCGCTCTTTGGCCCGGGCGAAATAGATGGGGTAGGGAAAAACTTGAAAATTGAAATTAGGCTGCACCTTTTCATCACACGAGTTTTTAAATAAAGTTTTTAGCCTCTACAGTTCCAGAGCAAGTCGGTGGATCATGGGGAAGCGGCCTCGCAAGTGGAAGAAGAAGGGACAAATGCGCTGGAAGTGGGTCCGGAAGCGCATGCGGCGGAAGCTCCGCAGGATCAAGCAGCGGAAGATTTAGTCGATTTATTTTGGATTTTTAAGAAAGGTTTTTATGTTGGATATACCATCCAACACCGGGTTGAAGCTTGGGGATAACCAGAGTAAGAAGAAAAATTGCAGAGAAAATATGGGGTGGTAGAACCCCCGACGAAGTGCTATCTAAACGGTTCAAGATATTCGTTTTCATAGGAATTTTTTTAATAGGCATGTTTGCGGTGTATCGTTATTTCATTGGGATAACTTTTCTTCCGAATTTCGAATGGATAATCCCGGTTCTTGTCGTCACCGGCTCCTTCTCGCTTTACTGCGGCCCGTCCAAATTTTGGCGAATAGTTACCCGGTACTTTGGAGTCTTGGCGGTAATCAGCGCGTTTATCGTATGGTTTATCATGTATGGAATTCTACCTATCCACGCTTTCGTGTGGTCAGGTTTCATCTTTGCTTGGCTGCTTGCTATGAGAAACAAGCTCTCCATGTTTAACAAATTCAAGAAACTGTTATGGCGCACGACACTCACGGCCGCGATTGCCATTATCTTATTTGATGTTTGGACCGGGCTTATAGGCTCTTCGCTTACCATGGGCGGATCGCTTTGGATAGTTTTTCTCGGACAGATCCCGTTCACGCTTTTCCATCTGGCGTCCCTCGTCTTCGTCCCTCCCCTTGTCGGGCTCGGGAAGTTGCTGGTGCGGGTGAAGGTACCCGTCCCAGTGGCAACAAGGGTCGGAGCTGGGGTGAAAGCATCTAGCAGGAGGTGATGAGGTGGAGAAGTGGACGAAAACCCAATTGGTGATACTCGGCGTCTTACTATCGGCAGTGGCAGCAGGATCAGTTTGGGCTGGCGGTATCCAGCGAGGGGGTGTCGCCGGAACCATATCCATCGTCGTAAAGAACGAAGTGGACAACGTAATGTTCGTAAACGAAAACGTCGATTTTTCGATTGGGGAGACGGTTTTCGATGTCTTGGATAAAGTCGCAGATGTGGAATATAAGTTTTATCCGGGGATTGGCATATTTGTAACCTCAATTGGTGGTGTAAATCAGACGGGAACGACTTGGTGGCTATATTATGTCAATGGACAACTTGGAGGAATAGCCGCGGACAGATATGGGATAATGGACGGGGACAACATCCTATGGAATTATACCTCTGAAATGCCATAATAGTTACAACAGCGTTCGCGCGGCAGCCCTCGTCCCAGCTTCGGCCTTCACCGCATCTCGCGCGGACCCGATCACAATGACGTCCCCCTCGCTGGGGCTAAATGCTTTGATAAGGGCCACACTTTTTTCCTTTTCAACTTCGAAGAAACCATCAGGGAATTGAAATTTGCCAGCTTTGAAGATTAGCACAGTCGCCCCTTGAGCACCAACTTTTATTGCTTCGTCCCGTTGCTCGATACCCCGCTTGACTTTCTTCGCTGCACCGCGAACGATTGTCGCGACATCGAAATTGCCAACCGTGATGTTGCCAGCATCGATTTGCACGAACTCGAGGGGCTTGCCTAGAAAACGCTTGCCCTTGGTTGTAAGTGCATGCCCGCCGCGCGAGGAAGTTATTAGGCCTCGCTTCTTCAGTTGGTTGAGAATCGTGCGCATGCTGCCCTCGCCCACACCGAGCTCTTCGGCGAGCTGCTTGCGACCAATCGTTTTACGTTCAGCGATGAGCTCGAGCGCCATCCGAACGTGAACCTCGGCAAAGCGCGGTAGGGGCCCAATGGCACGCGGCATGGACAGCACTTATCCCTTCACAATTTCCGTACCAGTTTTCCCTTCCAACGCATCGATCGCCTTATCCAACGAGGTTATCACGGCCCTTTTCCCACCCCATTCAAGGAACCGGATACATGCATTGACCTTTGGCCCCATGCTCCCGGCGAGGAAATGTCCTTCCGAGAGATATCGCTTGGCCTCTGCAAGGGTCATCCTGTCTATTTCCCTTTCATCGGGTTTGCCGAAGTTCAACTTTACTTTCTCCACATCGGTCAGGATCAGAAAAACATCGGCGCCAACGACCTCCGTCAGCTTTTCCCCAGCCAGGTCTTTGTCTATCACCGCATCGACCCCCCGGTAATGCCCGTCCTCGTCCAGCACCACCGGTATCCCTCCACCTCCAGAGGCGATGACGATGATTCCCGCATTGACCATTTTTCTTATCACTTCGTCCTCGACGTTACTTATCGGATCTGGGGAGGGAACCACTCTTCTCCAACACTTTTTTCCCGTGGGTTTAACCTTCTTCAAGATGTACTCTGGGTGCTTCTTCTTGAGCAGCATGGCCTCAGCTTTGGTGAGAAAATTTCCCACCGGTTTAGAGGCATTCTCCCCGATGAACTCGGGGTCGTCCCTGCGGACGCACACTCGGTTCACCACCCCCACAACGGGAATGTTTATCCCAAGCTCCCTGAGGTAGTTGTCCAACGTCTGCTGTAGCATGTAAGCGATATGCCCCTGCGTCATCGCTCCAACCACGTCCAAGTCCTGAGGTGGCACGATGTCTTTACCAGCTTCCTGTTGCACCATGAGGTTTCCGGCTTGAGGCCCGTTGCCGTGTGTTATCACGAGCCGATCATTGGGTTTCATCCGCTTTACCAGTTGCGCGAGAAGTCGGGTGGTTTTCTTGCAGTTCAGAAATTGCTCCGCGGTGGTCCCCCTTTCATGGGCCTGCTTGATAGCGTTTCCGCCCAAGGCGACTAATAATCTCATCTCATTACCGAATTTCCACTATCGAGGAGAGCAATTAAAAATATCGTTCGTTGGGGATTTCGAGTCAAGCGAGCAGGGAAACCAACAGGGCCTTTTGGGCATGCATTCGATTTTCGGCCTGATCCAATACCACCGAGCGGGGCCCATCGATGACTTCGTCCGTGATCTCTTGCCCCCGGTGGGCCGGCAAGCAGTGCATGACGATGACGTTTGGCTTTGCCAGCTTCAACAGTTGGGCGTTGACCTGGTAGCCCTCGAATGCGCGCATCCGTCGCTTCGCCTCTTTTTCCTGACCCATAGAGACCCAGACATCGGTGTAAATCACGTCAGCCCCGGCCACAGCTTTTTTGGGATTGGTTAGGAGTTCGAGTTTAGCACCACTTTTTTCCGCGTTTTTCTTCGCTTGCGTCATCACGTTTGCATCCGGCTCGTAGCCGTGCGGACAGACGGCGGAGATGTTCATCCCGACCAGCGTGCATCCGAGCAACAGGGAGTTGCAGACGTTGTTTCCATCGCCAACCCAAGCCAGTTTCAGGCCGCGGAGCTTGCCCTTGTGCTCGCGGATGGTGAGCAAGTCGCCAAGCGTTTGGCATGGGTGATGCAGGTCGGTCAGCCCATTGATTACAGGTACACTTGAGTGGCGCGCGAGTTCGACGATGATATCATGTTTGAATAACCTCGCCATCACCGCGTCGACCCAGCGTGAGAGGTTGCGGGCCGTGTCAGGAACGGATTCCCGCTTCCCGAGCTGAATATCAGCTGGCGCCAGGTAGATCGCGTGCCCGCCGAGTTGAGTCATCCCGGTTTCGAAGGTCACCCGCGTGCGTAGGGATGGTTTCTCGAATATCATACCAAGCGTTTTGCCCCGGAGCAATTCGTGCGGTTCCCCTCTTCGAAGCTTTTCCTTGAGCCCCGCGGCGTCATCCAAAATTGCCTCGATTTCATTTGGGCTAAGGTCCTGCATGGAGAGCAAGTGTTTAACCATCACTTCTCGACCTCGGAAAATATCTCGTCCAATGCCTCTATTAAGCGATCGATATGTTTTCGTTCGATTATCAGCGGGGGGACGAACCTCAAAACCCTGTCGGCGGTGCAGTTTATCAAGAAACCTCGCTCCCTAGCTTTGACCACCGCGGCATCTGCAATTTGTTTAGTGGAAAGTTCCATCGCAAGCATTAGCCCGAGCCCCCGCACCCCTCGCACGCACCCGTGTTTGTCTGCGAGTTCGTTCAAGCGTGTTTTGAAGTACTCGCCAATTTTCGCGGCTCGCTGGGGTAGTTTCAGCTTTTGCATCGTTTCTATCACGGCTCTTGCAGCCGCACAAGCCAAAGGATTGCCGCCGAAGGTTGAAGCGTGGTCACCGGGCGTGAATGAACCCATCACCTCAGCCCCTGCGCCCAAGCAGCCGATCGGGAAGCCACCGCCTAGAGCTTTTGCCATCGTGAGCTCATCGGGCTCAACACCCCAGTGCTCGCATGCAAACCACTTCCCAGTGCGCCCCATGCCGGTTTGAACTTCATCGCAGATCAAGAGCACTCCATGCTCATCGCACAGCTTTTGCAGTCCAGGCAAGTAGTCATCTGATGGCACATTTACGCCACCCTCGCCTTGAACCGGCTCCACGATCACGGCAGCCGTTTGCTCACCCATCGTTCGCTCGACGGCGGCAAGGTCGTCGAAGGGCACGAAGTCGAAGATTTTTGGGATGATGGCTTCAAATGGCTCACGATAGCTGGATTTCCAAGTCGCGCCAACGGTCGCCGCAGTTCTACCGTGGAAGGAGCCCTGCATGGCGATGATACGCTGGCGACGGGTGTGCTTGATCGCGAGCTTGAAGGCCCCCTCGATGGCCTCTGCGCCCGAGTTGCAGAAGAAGAACTTGTTGATACCCTTTGGGACGACGCGTGAGAGCAATGCCGCCAGCTCCGCTTGTTGTTGGATGTAATAAAGATTTGAAACGTGCATGAGCTTTTTCGCTTGTGCAGAGATAGCTTTCGTCAGCGCGGGGTGGCAGTGTCCAAGCGAACATACGGCAATGCCTCCGACGAAATCAAGGTAACTTTTACCATGAATATCCTCAACGAACATCCCCCGCCCCTTGACAAGCGTCAGGGGCTGGCGTCGATAGGTGCTCGCGACGTAGCGCTCATCGAGCTCTCGGATGCGCTGCATTCACTTTCCCCGTTCGATCATCGTGCCTATGCCGCTCTCAGTCAGGATCTCGAGCAGGAACGCGTGGGGTGCCGTGCCACAGATGATGTGGGCGCGCTCGACACCACCCTGCACGGCCCTCACGCAGGCCTCGGCCTTTGGGATCATACCCTTCTTGATAACGCCCTCTTGGACGAGCCTCTGTGCTTCCTCGGCGGTCAGCTGCGAGATGAGCGACTTCTCGTCTTTCGGGTCGCGCATCACCCCTATAACATCGGTGAGCAGGATGAGCTTCTTTGCACGCATGGCGGCTGCGAGTTCAGCTGCCACGACATCGGCGTTGATGTTCAGGCTGTGTCCTTCCGCATCTACGCCTATCGGGGCGATCACCGGGATGTAACCGGTCCCAACGAGGTAGTTTATAACAGTCGGGTTTATCTGCTCGACCTCGCCGACTAGCCCAAGATCTACTTCTACCTCGCGCCCCTTGCTCGTCGTCGTCTTGTAGAGGAGCTTGTGGGCACGGATGAGATTTCCGTCCATCCCCGAGATCCCCACCGCGCGTCCACCGTGTTTGCTTATCCCCAGCACGATTTCCTTGTTTACTTTTCCCGCGAGCTGCTCGTGCAGGATTTCCATCGTTTCTTCATCGGTCACGCGAAGTCCCTCGACGAACTTCGGTTTCTTCCCCAGCTTGCGCATCTCCTCACTTACTTCAGGCCCACCGCCGTGCACGATCGCTACCTTCATCCCGACGTAGCTTAGAAGCACGATGTCTCGAAGCATTGCGTCGAGCAGCTTCTCCTTCTCCATCACACTCCCGCCGAGCTTGATGACTATAGTCTTGCCATGGAACTGCTGGATGTAGGGTAAGGCCTCGAGCAAAATCTTGGCACGGTCCTGCATTTTTACCACTGAATTGATTTCATTAAACTTCATGTTCTTAAACATAGCTCAAACTAGGTCATTTACTTCTAAATTAATCTGCCCAACTCCCACAATACTACAAATATGCCCCCGCCCTCAGGTAATCTCTGCAACTCCTGGGGAGAAGTGGTTTCATCTCTAATATTTTATGATTTGGGAGGTGGGAGTTGAAATGGAGAATTCGGTCATTCCATCTTCAATAATTCATTCGAGCAGCAATAATCCAAAACTTTTAAAACGTTCTCCTTCTTTTACAACGTTGATTTTGCATCCGGCTTTTCTTGCTGTCCGATAGACATCGATCCCACAGGCTTCCATGGATGGTCTGGCCTTTTCCGGATTTTTGCAATCTTTTTTACTGAATTCATTCGGGCTTTCAACTTTTTCTGCTGGACAGCTTTCGCAAATTCTGCACGGGCCAGCCGTATAGGCAAAAGCCTTGTACAAACCGTTCAAAAAAGCTTCCCTTTCTAGCTCGTACATTATCTCGTGCACGTCTCGTTGTTCCTCCCTATTCCTCATTCCTGTGAACTCGACCAACAAACCCTGTTTGCAGTTTTTCAATATTTTCCTAGTTTCGTCGGGCGTTGGTGCATATGGCGGACAGGTGAAAAGTCTCGCAAATCTGTCGCATCCATATTGGCATTTTAACCTCACGTGATCTTCCACAAAAATGTCCTTTGTTAGAATAAGTTTAGCAAAATTTGCACCTTTTTCTTTTGCACTTTTTTTCAGCATTTTTACAATGTTTTCAAATTTCATAGTCCATCACGTATGTTTAGCTGATTCGTGGTTAAATCCCAGTATAATACATACGAGTATATGTGCGTATAACACTTGGCGATTTATCGTCGTTCGCTCTTCATTCTCGGGTTGTTCAAAACTTGGGATGGTGTTAAGTGTGAAGTTTCTTCCCTCAGGTTTCCCCGTTTCGCTTTCAGTTTGTCATGTTTTGCTAGGAGAATGAACTACGTAGTATAACGGGAATTTATCCGCACGTAGTCGTAGGTCAAGTCACATCCCCAAGCCGTGGCGCAGGCTTTTCCAGCGGCGAGGTCGACGTGGATTTCGATCTCTTTGCTGCGCATCAGGTCGCGCGCCCGCCCAATCGCTCGCCAAGGCCTCGGCTTGCCGCGCTTGACGAGATTGACGCGCCCCCGATCGCTCACGAGTTCCAAGCTGAGTTTGGATGGGTCGAACGATGCCCCCGAGTAGCCGAGCGCGGCGATGACCCGGCCGTAGTTGGGGTCACGCCCGAATATCGCAGCCTTGACCAAGTTTGATCCGACAACGGCTAGGGAGGCACGGCGCGCGTCCACCTTATTTCGCGCGTTTTTCACCTGAACCTCGATCAAGTGCGAAGCCCCTTCTCCATCCTTGGCCATCATCCAAGCAAGCTCGGTGAGCACCTCGTCGAGCCCGGCCTGGAACCGCTTATCCCGGTGTTTAAGCGTGATGGGACGATTTTTCGCTCGCCCGTTCGCGAGCGCGAGCACCATATCGTTAGTGCTGGTTTCGTTGTCGATGTTGATCATGTTGAAACTTTGATCGATCGAATTCTGGAGCGTGGCCCGGAGCGCCGCAGGGCTCACCGCGGCGTCGGTGACGATGAATGCGAGCATGGTTGCAGTTTGTAGATTTGGGTGAATCATGCCGGCGCCTTTCGCTATGCCCGCGATGGTTACAGGTGTTCCATCACCGAGGTCGACTCGAACTGCAATTTCCTTGGGCGTGGTGTCTGTGGTCATAATTGCCTTGACTGCATTCAGGCTCGCCTCGCGCGAGTTCAAGAGCTCTTCGACGGCAGCGCGGATTCCGGTCTCGATCTTCCGCATGGGCAAGCGTAAGCCTATCAGGCCCGTTGATGCAACGGCGATGTCACCGGTACGGAGTTTCAGCAGGCGCGCCACGAGGCGGGTCATCCGGCGCGCGTCCCGCAACCCTCGCTTGCCTGTATACGCGTTCGCGCTCCCGGAGTTCGCGACCACCGCTGCAAGCTCGCCGTTCTTCACGTGTTTCATCGTCACGAGAAGGGGTGCGCCCTTGATCAGGTTGGTCGTGAAAGCCCCCGCTGCGGCAACGGGGCCGTCTTCGTTGACGATTAGCATCAGGTCCAGCCCGCGGCGCTTGATCCCCGCCCGCACACCGGCTGCGAGAAATCCCGGTACCCTCGTCACGCCTCCCTCGAGAACCGTAATCATGCGGACACCAATCTCAAGGGAGCGAGAGCATCTTTAAAGTTTGCTGGGAAAAGTGAAAAGTTGGCGCGCGTGAAAGAGCAAATGTATGGTGAGCTAGACCAACCTTTGATGAAAATTCTATTTAATGATATCTAATCAAAACTTTATTACCGTGGTTTTCGTCAAGGCCTCAGCGCCAGGGCTTCTATCCCTCTTGTTTCATCAAACCCGAACATCAGGTTCATATTCTGGATTGCCTGTCCTGAAGCGCCTTTGATGAGGTTATCGATAGCAGCGACCATGACCAACCTATTTCTCCTCGCATCTAGCTCGAACCCGATATCGCAGTAGTTTGATCCGACCACGAAGTTCACCTGCGGTAGCTCCTCCAGCACTCGCACAAATGGTTCGCCCGCGTAAAACTTGCGGTAGAGCCCGAGCAAGGCTTTCGCCCTAGTCGGCTTGCGAAGGAAAACATGTGCTGTAGAGAGAATGCCTCGCACGATGGGGATGAGGTGGGGGGTGAAGTGGGTTTCGACCTTTTGCCCCGCCAGCTTGCTCAGCTCTTGGTTGATTTCGGGAGTGTGGCGGTGGGTGGTCGCGGCGTAAGCCCGAATGTTCGCACCCGTGGCAGGGTGGTGGGTCACCTCGCTTGGGGCGGCTCCGGCTCCAGAGGTTCCGGTCTTGGCGTCGATGACAATGTGGTCTAAATCGATTAGGCGCCGCTTGATCAATGGTGCCACGCTGAGGATAGCAGCCGTTGGGTAGCACCCTGGGCTCGCAACGAGTTTCGCACGCTTGATTTTTGCGCGATGGAGCTCCGGTAGTCCGTACACACCCTTGACCTGCGGGCTCTCGTGCTTGACGTAGTGGCGCTCGAATATCCTGACATCCTCGAATCTGTAGTCCGCACTCAGGTCCACAACCTTCGCTCCACCCTTGAGCAACTTTGGAACGAACTTCATCGCGATGCCGTGGGGGGTGGCGACGAAGACCACCTTGGCAATCTTTCCGATTTTTAAATAATCAGGTTCGGCGATTTTCATGTCGACCAAGCCCCGGAGGTTCGGGTGGACCTCGCTCACCCGCTTCCCGACGTTGCGGATGTCGTAGGCCCCAACGAGCTTCACCCCAGAGTGGCCCACGAGCAATCTAAAAAGTTCCACGCCTGCGTAGCCCGATGCCCCGACCACCGCAGCCGTGACCGTCATCGCGAACGCCTTCGAGCTTCCTTCAATAGCTTCACTTCTGCGTTTGTAATTGCTCGCCTTCGGGCGCGCATGAGCTTTGCGTGGTTCTTCACATTCTGCTTCAGGGTCTTGAGCTGCCCCTGAACGGCCTTCGGAGCTGGGCCGCCCGGTAGATCCCGGACCGCGATGCACTTATCGAGGTCGAGTGCTTCTTTTAGCTCCTCGGGCTTGAGATGGACCTCTTTGTTCAGAACCTCTTTCGATGCTGCCTGCAGGTCCTCGATGTTCAGCTCCCCTGGGCCTCGGCCCTCATTAGTTGCGCGGGCGACCATCTTTCCAACGATTGCGTGGGCATCCCTGAAGGCCAACCCTACCTTCCGCACGAGCGTGTCGGCAAGTTCCGTAGCGGCCGCGAACCCTCCTTCGGCTCGCTTGCGCATCGTTTCCCGATTCGGCTCGATTGCACCGATCAGTTTTGCCATCACCCCCGCGCTGTCTCTCGTTTCATCAACGGAGTTCCACAGCAAGGGTGTCAAGTCCTGAAAGTCGAGGTTGTAGGATTGGGGGAGGGCCTTCATCACCGCGAGGGCCCCTGAAAGATTCCCGAAGACACGCCCGGCCTTTGCGCGCGCAAGTTCGGCAACGACTGGGTTCTTCTTCTGAGGCATGATGCTGCTCGTCGCCGCGAATTCCTCGGGCAGCTCGATCATGTCGAACTCCGCCGAGCCCCAAAGCATGAGCTCCTCGGCCAGCCTGCTGAGGTTAACCATTGCGATCGCTAGGGAGCTCATGGCCTGCAGGGCGAAGTCGCGTGAGCTGATGGCATCCATGGTATTCTCGTCGATGCGCTTGAAGCCCAACATATGTGCTACCCGCATGCGATCGATGGGGAAGCTCGTCCCCGCGAGCGCACAGGCCCCCATCACGCAGGAGTTCGCGGCATCGTAGGCCCGGTCAATGCGCTCGACATCGCGGATGATAGCGGAGGCGTGGGCGGTAAGCCAATGGGCGAAGGTCGTGGGCTGTGCGACCTGAAGGTGAGTGTAGCCGGGCATTATCACATCGGTATTTTTCTCGGCGAGCGCGACCAAAGCACCCACGAGTTCGAGCAGCCTCTCCTCAACGTCGAATAAGCCCTTGCGCAGGGTCAGGCGGATAGCCGTGGCGACTTGATCGTTGCGGCTCTTCGCGGTGTTGAGCTTACCCCCAACTTCCTCACTCGTCGCCTTAATCACGAATTCCTCCACCGCCATGTGAATGTCCTCGAGCTCTGGGCGGAGGTCCAACCCTTCAACGCCGCGCTCATGGAGTTCGTAGAGTGCCCGGAGGATGGCGGCTGCATCCTGCTCGGTGATGATTCGCCGTTCCGCGAGCATGATAATGTGCGCTAGGTTGACCTGCACAACTGAGTAGAAAATCCGCATGTCGGCCTGCATCGAGGAGGTGTATTCAGCGGCGAGAGGTTCCATCGGCCGCTCGAATCGCCCTTTGCGTAACATCTCTAACACCGGCACCTGCTTCGTCACGAGATGTTGTTAGCGGGTTTACATAAAAAGTTTGATATTTTCATCGAAATGGAGTACTTCACTTTTTTCTAGCCCAAGCGATTCTCTGCTGTAATCCGTACATTTTGATGAACGACTCCGCGTCTATCCCCTTCCAGCCCGCCGTCTGTGCGTAGCGTGCTATGTCTTCTCGCACTAGGGAGTATGGGGAAGAAACGCTTTCCTGCATCGCGCTCATGTTGTGCAATCGCATTGCGACATCTCCGGTCACAACTTCTTGGGTGGAATCCACGAACTTTTCGATATTCCGCATCACCGGTTCATAAAATAGGCCGCGATAAGACAAATCGGCGTAGATATTTTCCAAGGGCGCTTTGGTGTTGAGTTGATGGTGCGTGAGTACGAGCCTCTCTAGTGCTCTGTGCGACTCTATGAGCAAGAGCATCCCAGGTGCTTCGAAGGCTTGATACCCTTTTATCCCGAGGGTCTCGTCTTCCACATACAACCTTCTTCCATATCCGTGTGCTCCCGCCATTTCGTTGAGCTTCCGCAGAATTTCTATCCCGTGCATCCTCTTGCCGTTTATTGCGGTGGGGACGCCCTTTTTAAAGGAGATCTTGACGCGCTCGGGTTCTTTCTTCTGAACTTTGGTCATCACCCATATTTCTTCGCGCGGCGCCTTGTTTTCGTCTATCTCCGAGCCAGATATGGTGCGCCCAAACACGTTTTCGTTGATGGTATACTTTTTAGTCTCACTTTTTACTTTGAACCCTTTCTTCTCCAAGTATTCTATCTCCTGTTGTCGCCGCAGGCATAACTCGCGGATCGGGGCGATTATTTTGAGTTCTGGGACCAAGCTCATCACGGTGACATCGATCCGCACTTGATCATTTCCTGCACCGGTGCATCCATGTGCAACCGCGTTGGCACTTTCCTTTTTAGCGATATCGATTAGGTGCTTCGCGATGGTGTAGCGGTCGGAGCACATGAGTGGATAAACTCCCTGGTACAGCGCATTGGCCTTGATTATGTTGGAGATTATCTCATCGAATATCTCCGTCTTCGCATCGATGAAATAGTGCTCTACTGCCCCGAGCTCTTTAGAGCGATTTTCAACGTATTTCAGCTCCTCCTTACTAAGCCCACCCGTGTCTATCGTAGCGGTGATTACATCGAACTTTCTTTCTTCTTTAAGGTAAACCACACAAAAGCTGGTGTCTAGACCGCCGGAAAATGCGAGCACAATCTTTTCGGCCATTTTCTCATCCATTTTCATTATCTTGGTTTAATTTAAACTTATTCGGATGGTGGCTTTCCTGGGCTCCCGAAAACCTTTTAGTGATTGCCCTCAATTGTTACGGTTGAGCCTTTGGGTGGAGAAATGGCTAGGATAATTTACGCAGGTGGACCGGGGAAGAGACAGGTTGCTAACTTTGATGTGATGTTAAAAGAATACTACGAAATGCGCAAGTGGAGAGCTAATTGGAATCCGACCGAGGCCGCGCTTGGCGAGCTTGGTCTAGCAGACGTAGCGGCAGAACCCATCCGCATTCGAAAGCTGTGATTGGATGGAAGTCGTAGTCAAGTTGCGTGGCGATTTGCGGGAAAAGGCGGGCACCGACACGATAAAGGTCCCGATCAACGAGGATGAGACCGTGGACATTCTGCTAATGAGGCTCAGCCGGCACCACCCCCAGGTAGTTGAAGCGATTCTGGATCCAACGACGGGGGAGCTCCGGGAGTATTTCGACATTCTGCTTAACGGCCGACCAATTCAGCAGATCCGCGGAATCCACACCAAGCTCAAGCACAAGGACGAGATCGCAATCTCCCCACCCGCAGCTGCTGGTGTATAATTAGCTCAACAAAATTTGCTGGCGAGTTTTTCAACATTGGTTAGTAATCCCAATATCGAGGGGTCCGCAAGTCGGTACATTATTTTCTTCCCCTCGCGTCGTCTGCGTATGAGGCCGCACTTCCTCAGAGCTCGCAGGTGATGCGATATCAGTGATTGTTCTTCCCCCAGCTCCTCTATAATCTCGCACACACAGCGTTCGCCGCCTTCGAGGGTCATCAATATTTGAAATCGCGTTTCATCTGCTACGCATTTGAGCAGCCTAAGTTGTTTATCAATCGCCAACTCATCATCTTCCTTTAGCTGGGAACCAGTGTTGGGTTCTGAGGCAGATCTTTACAAGGGTGAGCATCACTGGCACCTCTATCAACACACCAACGACGGTCGCGAGGGCAGCACCCGATTCGATACCAAAAAGCATTACTGCAACGGCAATTGCAACCTCGAAGTGGTTGCTGGCCCCGATCTGTGCTGTTGGCGCCGCATCTTCGTATGGGAGGCCAACTCGTTTAGAAATACCATAGCCGATGCCGAATATAAGGAACACTTGAATCAACAACGGTACCGCGATCATTCCGATGATCAGCGGTTGTCTGACGATTACCTCCCCTTGCAGGCTGAAGAGCACAATCAATGTGATCAGCAAAGCGGTGATTGCAACGTAGTGTAGATAAGGGGCAAAGTGCCCCTCAAACCAACTGCGCCCTTTCCTCTTGAGAATTTCTTTCCTAGAAAAATAACCCACTACCAACGGAAGCCCGATGTAAATCCCTACGGAGAAGGCAATGGTTTCCCATGGCACGGGAATTCGTGCCACCCCCAACAAGAATGCGCCGAGGGGGGCGTAAAGGAAAAGCATGGTTAGCGAGTTGATAGCAGTCATCACTAACGTATGCCCCATGTTGCCCTTGGATAAATAGCCCCAAACTAACACCATGGCTGTACATGGGGCGACACCAAGGAGGATCATGCCAGCTTGGTATTGTGAAGCCATCTCCGCGGATATAAACGGTGCCCAAATTATTGTCATGAATAACCAAGCGAAGAACACCATGGTGAAGGGCTTGATCAGCCAGTTCACAAATAGGGTCACTCCAACGGGTTTAGGTGTTTTTCCTGCTTGGACTACTCTCCTGAAGTCAATCTGGACCATTATGGGGTAAATCATGAAGAAAAGGCAAATCGCGATGGGGATCGAGACGTTGGCATACTGAATCTCACTCAGAGCCTTGGACAGCTCGGGAAGCAGCTTGCCGAGAACTATTCCAACAATTATGCAGAGGGCGACCCAGATGCTCAAATATTTTTCAAAAATACCAAGCTTCCTCTCGGCCACCCCATTACCCAGTTGTGATTTATGAATCTAACTTCATATAAATATTTGTTCATATAAGTCAGGCATCAAATTGCCGGAAGCAAAAAGTGAGTTTTACTTCTTTATTGTCGCGAATCCAAGCTCGAAGGCGCGGAGGTTAGCCTCGATGGTTTTCGGCGGGACGTTTTCTCGGACGACCTCCTTTAGCGTCTCAACGGAGATCGGCAGCTTGTCCGTCCCCGCGAGCGCCCCGAGCATGACGACGTTCACCGTCCGCACGTTCCCCGCCTGTTGTGCCAGCGAGGTTGCATCGATCGCCACGACTTCAGCGCCAAGCTTTTCGACGGCGCCCTTGATTGCTTTCAAGCTCGGATACTCGGCCCGCCCTATGTTTACGTCGACGGGCAGCCAAGCACGGGTGTTCGTGAGCAGCATCCCGCCCTTGGCGAGGAATTTTACGGCGTTGCGGAGTCCCTCGAGGGGCTCGAGCGCGAGCACGATCTCGGCCCCATCCTTAGCGATGAGCGGGGCGAAGACT
>JAUXAS010000044.1 GCA_030619825.1 Hadesarchaea archaeon | reverse complement strand
TCTCAGCGCCCCTGTCAATGCACTCGGGCAGCGAGCAGCTCTCAACGATCATCTCGACTCCTTTCCCCGTCTCGCTCAGGGCCTTGAAGATTGGGGAGGTCTCGCCCTTCTTAATCGTGTTCATCTTCCAAAAGTCCACGGTATCCATCCCAATAGTCTCAGCCATCTTATCCATCATGACCCCCATAGGAAAGGCCGCCTGGGTTACACCATAGCCCCGGTATGCCTCTCCCGGACTGAGGTTAGTGTAAACAGCATCGGCGATCCATTCGATGTTTTCGCAGTGGAAAAGAGGAAGTGCCTTGGCGCAGGTGTTGTTCATGACCGTCATCGCGTGGGAACCGTAGGCTCCGGCGTTGCTAAGAACCTTAAGCTGGATAGCCGTGATAGTCCCGTCTTTTCTAACACCTGTCTTGGCCCACATTACCATCGGGTGGCGGACCCGTGCCGAAGTGAATTCCTCCCCTCTGGTGTAGACCAGCCGAACAGGACGCTTGGTTCGCATAGCCAACATTGTGCAGACATCCTCTATGAGCACTTCCTGTTTCCCCCCGAACCCGCCCCCAATGCGCGGCTTGATTACACGTATCATCCTCACAGGGACCTGCAAGCACTGGGCGACGATCCTGCGAACGTGGAAGGGAACCTGTGTGCTTGTGCGGACCACCAAACGTCCGGCGTGGTCGAAGTAGCAAATACATGTGTGAGGCTCAAGGCTACAGTGCTGTTCGTGGTGGGTCTTGAACTTGTGCTCGATGACGAAATCCGCTTCCTTTATCCCCTGCTCGAAATTCCCCACTTCCAAGTCAATGTGGGCGCAGTGATTGTGTTTCGGGTCGTAAAAGACTGGTATAATATATTTGCAATCGGGCTCGTCGTGGATGACCGGGGCTCCCTCATCCATCGCTCGCTCGGGATCGAAGACCGCTGGCAGGGGCTCATACTCAACCTTGATCAGTCTCAGTGCTTTCTCAGCAATTTCCTCGGTCTCGGCTGCGACGGCCGCTACTCGATCTCCGATGTGCCGAACCTTGTTATCGAACATTACGACATCATAAGGGGATGGCTCAGGCCAGCCCTGTCCCGCGCTCGTGTGAATCACGCGAGGGACATTCTTGTAACAAAGCACCGCGTGGACACCAGGCAGGGCCTCGGCCTTGCTCGTGTCGATGTTTTTGATTCGAGCGTGAGCATGGGGGCTCCATAGGATTTTGGCGTGCCGCATTCCTCTGAGCTCGATATCGTCTGCGAAGAGAGGCTTTCCTAGCGCGAGCGAAAAGGCGTCCACTTTTGGAACGCTCTTTCCAACAACCTTGAATTCCCTCATTTTCTCCTCCCCCCCATACGCATGGAGGCCAGCTTGACTGCCTCGATTATCTTCACATATCCAGTGCACCTGCAGAGATTCCCTTCGATCGCCCTCTTGATCTCATCCTCGGTGGGATTCGGATTCTTGTCGAGGAGGGCCTTGGCCGAGAGAATCATCCCAGGGGTGCAAAAGCCGCACTGGATCGCCCCTGTCTCAACGAACGTCTGCTGCAGAGGGTGTGGATTTTCATCAGTTCCAATTCCTTCGATTGTGGTGATTTCCTCATCCTTAGCTTGTGCCGCAAACATCAAACAGGATTTGACAGCTCTACCGTTGACGATGACCGTACAGGTGCCGCAGTCCCCGGCACTGCACCCGTTCTTAACCCCATCGTAGCCCTCGCGCCGCAGCACGTCCAGCAGCCGCTCGTGGGGCTCAAAAACCAAGCGCTTTTCTACGTTGTTAATCTTGCACGTTATCTCCATCTCAGCCCCCCATCAGGACCTTCTTGAGCCCACGCTTAAGCAGAGTACCTAGTAGCTCCCGCCGATAATCCTCGCTGAAAATGTAGCTTTCCGTTAGCTGGAGTTGCGCAACGGCTTTCATGGTTGTTCTCTCCAGTAGCTCTTCAGTTATTACTTTACCCTGCAACCCGACCTCGATCGCTTTTATGCGAGTTGGGGGGGTGTTCCCGGAAACAGCAACTCTGACGACCGAGGTCTTCTTTCCCAGTCGCTCGGCGTAAACGGCCACTGTAATCAACGAGTATTCGGACTTTGTCCGCGAGAACTTAATGAATGCTCCCTTCCCCTTGGTCGATTTTTTGGGGACGATGACCTCCGATATGAACTCCCCCGGCTGCAACCTCGACTTGAAAAATTTCTCGATCGGTATCACCCGCTCCTTGCTCCCTACAATCTTAAGCCTTGCATCGAGAACCATGAGGGCCGGAGGCAAGTTGGCCCAAATATATCTGCAGGCGATGTCCCCGCCTACCGTTATCACGTTTCGCAATTGGGTGTCCGCCATTATTGAGGAAGCGGCGCGCAGAATTCCAGACGCGAGGCGACCCAAAACCTGAGATTCACTTATATTGGTCGCAGTGGTCGTAGCCCCAATGAGGACCTCCGTCTTCTTGTCCCTGATGTAATTAAGCTCAAGCCTAGTGAGGTCAACGAGGTGCTCTACTCGCGGCTTGACGATGAACGATGTCCCGCCCGCTACGGCGAGACTGGATGGTCTCCTCAGCAGCGCGACTGTTTTTTTAACAGTTCGCGGGTAGTAGAATTCCAACTCACCCCTCCTCCCACAACAATTCCAACCCAAATATCGTCGCTGTCTTTTAACACTTTGTCCAGGCGCGCCCACTTGTTGTTGACGAATATTCTAAGATGCTCCAGTTCATTTTTCTTGAATCCGACATTTGCCAACATCGTTCTGACTGTCGCGTCGTCGGGCAGCTCTAGCTCAAAGTTTCTTTCCTCCCGCAAACGTTTCAGGACAGGCATCAGCTCGATCTTTACGCGAATCGTCATGCCGTGGTTCCCATTGCCTGTATTTTCACACAAACCTTATAAACATAACACTGTTATATTTTTGTGATTGACATGAGGGCTTACCTCGACAATGGCACGACGACCCCGGTTGCAAAGGAAGTGGTCGAGGCTATGTTGCCATATTTCACCGAGCGTTTCGGGCACCCAACTTTCCTCTACTCGTTCGGGCAAGAGGCGGCCGATGCAGTCGATCGATCACAAAAGTCCATCGCGAGAACTATCAACGCGAAACCCGGTGAGATCCTTTTCACCTCTAGCGCGACCGAAGCCAATGATATCGCCCTACGCGGAGTGGCCTATGCCAACCACGAGCGAGGCAACCACATTATCACCACGAATATCGAGAACCCGTCTATACTGCGAACGTGCGAGCGGCTCGAGAAGGAGGGCTTCAAAATCGATTATCTGCCGGTAGATGGCGAGGGGTTCGTCGATGTTAGCAAGCTCGAGGAAAAGTTGAACGACAAGACGATCCTTGTCAGCGTTGCAAATGTCAATGACGAGATCGGCACGATTGAGCCAGTCGAGGAGATAGGAAAGCTGCTTCGCGACCAAAAAGAGAAAATTTACTTTCATGTGAACGCCGCCGCAGGCTACGCTCGGGTACCAGTTGATGTCGAGCGGATTGGCGCTGACCTCGTGAGCCTGAGCGCACATAAGATTCACGGCCCTAAAGGTGTGGGGGCACTCTATATCAGAGAAGGGACGCCTGTGGAGCCCGTTTCATACGGCTACGTTTCCCTCTTCAAGCTCAAACCAGGGACCGAGAACATCCCAGGGATAGTGGGCTTTGCCAAGGCGGCTGAGCTCGCGTTTGATGGCTTTGAACGACACACCAACCACATGAAGAAGTTGCGCGACAAGCTCATCTCGGGTTTTGAACGCGTGTCCTATTCCGTCATCAACGGACCACGGGGGGACAAGCGGAGCCCCGCCAATGTCAGCTGCTCTTTCAAGGGGTTAGAAGGCGAGTCGATGTTGATGCACCTCGACCTGAACGGAATATCTGTCGCTACTGGTTCGGCCTGCTCCACGACCAAGCTCGAGCCAAGCCACGTCCTCACCGCGATAGGGGTAAAGCCAGAGGTCGCGCACGGGACAATGAGGTTCACTTTGAGCAGATATAACACCGAGGAGGAAATCGACTACACGTTAGAGGTTGTGCCCCGCGTGGTCGAGCAACTCCGGAAGATAAGCCCGGTAAAACCGGAGGAGCTGTGAGGTGGGAAGATGCCTGTGGAGTACACGGAGCGCGGAATGCTCAAATACACCCAAAAATTGATTGAGCGATTCAGGAACCCAAAAAACATCGGCGAGATGGAGAACCCTACTGTAGTGGCGACAGAAGGAGATCCAACTTGCGGCGACATGTTCAAGATGTTCCTGAGGATCGAGAATGGTCGAATTGAGGACGTCAAGTTCCTCTCCTTCGGCTGCGCGGCAAACATTGCAACTGGAGACATGACCGCCGACCTCATAAAGGGAAAAACCGTGGAAGAGGCCGGGAAGCTCCAGATAAAGGAAATTGTAGATGGATTGGGCGGGCTGCCGGCCATAAAGATGCACTGCGCGACGCTCGCTTACAGGACCCTGAAGAAAGCGCTCACCGAGTACAAGCAAAAGCAAGCCAGCGGTGCCCAAGCCCAACCTAAGGGATAGCGATGTCGCTTCCGAGCAGCGAGATTTTTGTCCCGCGGTTCAGGGACGAGTGCCTTCTCTCCCGAGGAACCGAGGTGAGGGACCTCCTTAGGGTTCGCGAGGAAACTGTACTCTACGTTCAGCCCTGCACCTCGGAGCGCGGGAAGCTCATGGCGGATATCGAGCTCAGGAGTGGGGATACTGAGTGCATCGACTCGGAGACGCTGTGCGCCCTGCTCGAGATCCACAGGCGGAGGTTCTCGGAACTCAAATGCAGCCGGAACTTGGGAGTGGCCAAGCTAATGTGGAAGGGAAGAGAGATCAGCATCTTCAAAAACGGAAAAATTAAAATTCAACGAGCCCTCAACCGAGAAGAGATCATCAGAGTGGCCAACTCCGTGGCCCGCCTCATCTGGGGCGCGGAGCTCTGTGAGGTCTGTGGGCAACCAGCGCTGAACTGTGCATCGGGTGCGTGTGGGAAGTGCACACAGGAGAAGCGAGTTTCAATAGAATTGGACGAGCTGCCTAATGCGGAGCTACTACAACAGAGCCAGATCAACCTGCAACGGGCCCGGAAGGCCGCCCCTGAAGAGGCCGAACGGCTGCTCAACATGGCGCGTTACCAGGCGCTTTTCTTCGCTATAGAGGCCCCCAGAAAAGAGGACGCGGTTCCCGGGCTGGTGCTGCTAGCGGAAGCTTTGCAGTCCGGAGTACCGCCCAAAAACTAAAACCCCTTGATGTATAACAGTGTTATGTGGTAACCATGAGACCCCCTTGTGAAGTTGTGGTCAAAGAAGTCCTTCCCGCGATAAGAGCGATGCTGGTCAAGGAACTCATCGAGCGCCATCGCCTCAGCCAAGTTGAGGTGGCGCGCAAGCTCGGGATCACCCAGCCGGCGGTAAGCCAGTACCTACGGATGCTCCGGGGGGCTGGTCGAGGCAGCGCCCTGCTCAAAAACATTGAGAAATACGTGCGAGGACTCGCGGACGATATCGCCCGTGGCAAGCTGAAGCGCAAACAAATCATTGAGCGCTACTGCATGATTTGCCGCTCGATGGGACAGCGGGAGCTCATCTGCTTACTTCACATGCGGGCTGCACCCTACCTGAGGCGAGAGGGGTGCAAGATTTGTCTTCCTAGGGATAGATCTTGAGAGCACCGCCAGCGGGTGCCCCTTGCTCTTGAACTCGAATGCTTTGTACCAGCCGAACGGCACGCGGATGACCAAAAATCCATCCTCTTTAAGCTTCGCCTCAACCTGGGTGAGTAGCTCGACCGCGCAGAATGGGGATGCTAGGTCCTCTGAAAGATGAGCAAATGGGAAAAGTGTGATATTCCTCGTTTTCACCTTCGATGCTACATCTTTAATCTCCCCCACCGTGCTATCGACAACATTTGCTTGTCCATCGACCTTTTCGACGCACGCAAAAACTATCAGCGGGTTCCGCATCCCGCCAGCCATCCGATCATAACTGATCTCCTCGGCGAACTTCGCCCGCTCCTTGACCTGATAGTTCACATAGTCCGCGTGCACGAACAGCAGCTTCACGCGCTCACCTGGAGCCGGGGGCCGGATTTGAACCGGCGAATAGCGGGTCTGCAGCCCACCGCCTTAGCCACTAGGCTACCCCGGCATCAGATTCCTTTATAACGTTGTTATATAAAATTTAGCGGTGCACCATGGGTAGGCAAAAAGTCGTCTGTTTGGTCTCGGGAGGAATAGATTCTCCGGTCGCCTGCAACTTAGTCGCGAAGAGCTTTGATGTTCTGCCACTTCACTTCTGCCTCTACCCATACACCTGCGAGGAAACTTTTCTGGTTGCCATAAAAGTGCTCGAGGACCTCAGGGAAAAGGTGGGGTTCGAAAAGGTTATTGTCTATCCATGGCCGAGAATTTTGAGAACTATCCTCGGTAATCGCCAGTACAGGAACTACGCCTGCCTTGCGTGCCGGAAAGGCATGTTCAAGGTCGCCGAGCTCATTTGTGAGCAGGAGGGAGCGACGGGCATCGTGACCGGTGAGTCGTTGGGGCAGAAGGCGACCCAAACCTTGGTCAACTTGGGTGTGACCTCGCGCGGCATCCACTTCCCGATCCTTCGCCCCTTACTGGGTCTCGACAAGCTGGAGATCGAGCGCCTCTCGAAGCATCTCGGCATCTGGCACGAAGTGCACGCGGGGTGCTGCTACGCGACCCCGAAATACCCGCGCACACGAGCCGACCCAAAGGTGCTCGATGGATTGCTGGACGAGCTCCGCATCGATGAGATGATCAGCAGGGGATTCGAGAACGTGCTAGAAGTCCGCACTTTCAAGGAGGACTTCAAAGGTTACCTCGAAACGTTAGCTTAACAGACCCCTGAACTACGCCAGCTCCCGTTCATGTTGCTCGCAGAATTCTGGTTGCGAGAGTTGAGCCTCGAGCATTTCTTCCTGCCAGTGGGCATTCCATAGCCTGCACCGTTTGTCCACGCAGAAGGGATCGAGCTTGAGGTGGTAGAATACCGCTTGCATGACGTAGCCCTTCATGATCTCGGTCAAGCGCTCATCGTCGTAGTCGATGAACCTATCACGAAATTTTTCCTTCAACTCCTCCAGCTGAGCGTCGGTTCCCCCCAACACCGCATACCGCTGCTTCAGGACGTAGAACTCCTTGGGCCTCGCTGGGGCCTCGACAATGCCAGTGGTGGAAATCAGCGAGGGAAAGCCGTAGACGCTCACGCGCGCATGATACCTCCGGTCACCCTCGTCGAAGGTACCGAAGAGACGATTCGTGAAAGCGATGTGCGAGTGCCCGATGTCGAACTCTCCTTGAGGGATGAGCTCTCGAAGCACCGCCTGAAGTTTAAATCCGTCGTATAGGAGCCCGACGAGCTTAAGGCTCGAATCACGCAGGAGTTTCCGCTCAAACTCGACCTCACCGGGGAGCGGCTCGAACTGCACGTTTGGATTCGTCAAATCGCGGACCTTTGTACCCGCTATCCTTCTCGCCAAGTCTTCGGTCTCACCCAAACCGGCCTTGATGAAAGGGCCTCTAAGATCGACCGAAACATGCCCCAATTTTTCCCTAAGATAACTGACGATCTCCCGAAGGTCGAGATTTTTCGTCGATGGGTCTTCGTAAAGGTGAATGTTCAACGAGAGCTTACTTAAGTTCGCGAAGTTTTTCATAAGCGACCTCGGCAGCGCGCTTGCCCGAGAGCAGCATCGCACCAAAAGTCGGGCCCATCCTGGGGAGTCCGTAAGCCGTTGCCACAGCCATCCCCGTGACGATCAGGCCGGGGTAAACCTCGCCCGTGTGCTCAACCACCAAGTCCTCAGATCGCTCGACCCACATCGCGCCGTAACCTGGGACTTTCACCAAATCCCGCCTCTCAAGCAGCCTCACCACAGCAGCATCGTGACCGGTAGCGTCGATGACGAGCTTAGCCTCGAGCCCAACCGGGTCGACGCATGTCAGTTCCCTGGGTAGGGTTGAAACCGGGGTCCAGTTAACGACGACCCCTCCCACACGATTTTTCTCTCGGAGCACTACGTCATCGATTAGCGTCATGTTAAGAACTTTTGCGCCCGCGTCGCATGCCGAGGCGAT
>JAUXAS010000054.1 GCA_030619825.1 Hadesarchaea archaeon | reverse complement strand
CAGTCCCGAACGTGACCTCCGTATACAGATGGCGTGGTAAGGTCGAGCGTGCGAGGGAGGTATTGGTCGTGGTAAAGACCTCGATGAAAAAACTTGACCGCCTGATCCCTCGTATAAAGGAACTCCACAGCTACGAGGTACCGGAAATCCTCGCCCTGCGGATTGAGCGAGGCCTACCAGAATATTTAAAGTGGATAAGTGAAAGTTTGAGGTGATCACATGCTGGTCGATTTGGAGGATGCATATCGTTTGATCGCCCCGCGGCCCATTGTGTTGATAACCACGGTTGACAAGGATGGGCGAATCAATGCCGCACCGATATCGTGGGTGACGCCGGTTGAGTCGGAACCACCGATCGTTATTTTCTCGACCAGCTATGAGAGCGACACCTATCGCAATGTTAGTGAGACGGAAGAATTTGTCCTCAACCTCGTCCCCGAGCGGATCAAGAAGCAGATGTACACCTGCGGCAAGAGTTTTCCACGGGGGGTCAACGAGCTCGAGAAAGCTGGCCTGAACTGGGAACCCTCCGAGAAAGTGAAGCCGCCACGAATCGTCGAGTGTCCGGTTAATTTGGAGTGCAAACTCGATTGGATCCATCAGGGACCTGAGTACGTTGTGGTGGCAGGAAGGGTCGTCGCGGCGCATGCTCAGAAGGGCGCGATGAAGGCGGGGAGGCTGAATGTCGAGCAAGTGAAACCCTTGCTCCATGTGTCCGGCAAGAACTTCGTCATCGGTGATCATGAAACAGGGCTTTGATATGGTCAAGCCAGTTCGCTCCGCCGACATCGTCGAAATTGTTTACGAAGAAAAACGCTGGCGACTTTTTGAGGAGCTACGGAAGCGCGCGCTGGAACTGATGGAAGTTCTGGTGAAGCGAGGGTTAAATCCGATCTTGTACGGGAGCGTCGCCAGGGGGGACGTCAGGAAAGGTAGTGATGTCGATGTGTTTGTACCTCACGTCGTGCCATCCTACAAGATTGAACTAGCCCTTCGAGAGGCCAAGCTCGAGCCAATAAACCGAGAGATAGCAGTGGCGACGCCCTGGCAACTCCCGAAGGCGCACATTTATATCGAAGAGGACCGCTTGATCACTTTCCCACTGGTGAAGCCGAAGCAGCTAGAGGTCGAGTTCTATTATTTCGGGGGCGCGGCAAGCTCCGAGCAGGTCAAGCAAGCGGTTCGCGTGCCAGGTGTCGATAAGCGCCTGATGCTGATCGAGCCCACGCCGCAAGGGCATGTTGAAGGTCCAGTCATGGGAAAAGAAGCTGAAGTGGCAAAGCGGGTCGGTGTTGGTTTAGATATTGTTCGGGAGCGTGTGCAGGTTCTAACCCGTAGGGAAAATGTGGGCCGCACTGGGATTTTCATCAAACGCGCACTCATGCCGAACGAAAATTTCGAGGAGGTTTTCAAGCGGCTGGTGCAGAGCCATCCGGAAGTAAAAGTCCGACTCAAAGAGCAGCTTCCCTGAGACGCGAGATGACGAACTCCTTATCGAGAACCGAGATAAAGTTGCCCACGCGAGGTCCGGACTCGCGACCCAGCAGAGCGAGGTAGATCGCCTTGAATAACTCTGGTGTTTTTAAACCTACCCTCTGCGCGAGCTCGTAGATGTGATTGTGAAGTTCGACCGGGGTGAAATCGCGCGAGGATAAATCAGCAGCCAGTTGCGTTAAACCTTGCTTCTGTTGTTTGGAGAGGAGCTGTACAGCTTCGGCTGGTAAGGTTTCAGCAACCTTGAACTGCAAACGCTCGGGTGCATATTTGGATACCCAGTTCCGCGCGCAACTCAAGCGGCGGAAAGCTAGCTCGATATCGGACTTGCTTGGGTCGGTTAGCATCTCTCGGGAAGTTAAAACGTTGATTGCATACTTTTCATCCCGCATAACCTGGGCCAACACCGTGGCGAACCTGAACGGAACGCGCTGCACCCGCCGCCTTGGTGTTTTGCGAAGTTGGGAGAGCTGGTAAATGCGCTTGAACTGTTCCTTCCTACGAGCACTCGCCTCAACCATGCCGAAGTGAACTTGCTCGACTAGGTCGTACTCATCGTAAAGGTCAAGCAGCGCTAGCCCGGGGTCGAACTCCTTGGCCTTCATGGGTTTGCTCCTGAAGATGAAATAGCGCAGAAGCTCGGGCTCGGCTATTTCGAGCCACTGGGGGAGCGTGAACACGACTCCCTTCGAAGAAGACATCCACCTGCCCTTAAGGCTAACCCACTCGTAGGGCACGGGGTAAGGAGCGTTGCATTTGAAAACTTGCTTTGCGATCAATTTGCCCGTGTCGTAACTTCCTCCAACGACCGCATGATCTTTGCCGAAGGGTTCGCAGGTAACGCCGAGTAACTTCCAGCGCGCGGGCCACTCCACCCGCCAAGTCAGTTTACCTTGACCCTTGGTGAAATCGGCCTCGCCCTCGTAACCACATCCGGCAATGTAGTCGCTTCCCTCACACTTGTAACTTACATAGTTATCGTGCCAGCTGAGTGATCGGGTAGTTGCAAGCCTACCGCATCGCTCGCACAATGCATCGTAGGGCAACCAGTCCTCGGGCAATGGCTTGGAGCGGTATCGGTTGAGAATTGCGCGGATTTTGTCAGCGTGCTTGAGTGCAGTTCGGGTTGGTTCTGCCATCCTCCCGCTTCGATAAATCTCTGCACCTGAGTAAATCTTCACATCGATCCCGAAATCGTCGAGCGATTCGATGAATGGGCGGGCGAAGAAGTCGACGAAGTTCTTGTAGTTCGGGTCGGGCGAGGGGATGTTAATGTAGGGTATGCCCAAGTACTGCTTGTACTTTTCAGCCAACTCGCCCTCGTTCAACGGCCAGGGTATCCGGCGCATGGGGTCGAAGTCGTCGGCGTACCAAAAGGCCTGCCCTTCCCCTCCCAACTCCTCAAGCGCCCTTCGAACCCCATCGGCTATGAAGATGTCGTTGCAATGGCCGATGTGGATGTGGCCAGAGACCGAGATGCCGCTTGCGATGACTGGTTTTTTGTCCCGCTTGAGCAAGGCTTTCGCAACGCGATCGATCCAATGCATGCCAACCGAAGTAGGTTTATATTAAACACCTAAAATCTTAGCGGGTATGAAGTTGAAGCCTGCCAAGCGCATGAATGAAATACCTCCATCGAGCACGTTCAAAGTACTCGGTCTAGCCAAAGAACTCGAGCGCAAGGGTAAGGACATCATCCACATGGCAGTCGGCGAGCCGGATTTCGACACGCCGGTTCACATCAAACGAGCCGCGGAGGAGGCCTCGCGCGCGGGATGACCAAATACACGCCGAGTGCCGGCCTGCCCGAGCTGCGCGAGGCGATCACGGAGCACCTAGCCACGAAGGGCATCACCACAACCACAAAAAACGTCATCGTCACCCCCGGGGCGAAGCATGCCATCTTCTGTGCGATGGCCGCAGCGCTCGATCCAGGCGATGAGGTCATTATCCCCAGTCCTTGCTGGACGTACGAACCCATGGTGCGGGTGGTTGGGGCTAAGCCGGTATTCGTCGAAGCTTCGCAGGCCGACGAATTCAAGGTGAAGGCAGAAAAGGTGCAGAATGCGGTGACGAAAAAAACGAAGATGATGGTGATCAATTATCCGAACAATCCAACTGGTGCGGTGATGCAGCAAGGAGACCTTCAACCCATAGTTGATATCGCAATCGATCACGACCTTTGGGTTTTGTCAGACGAGATTTACGATTGTTTGGTATACGAGGGAAAGCATGTGAGTGTGTTGTCGCTACCAAACATAGCTGAGCGCACGATTTACATCAACGGCTTCTCGAAAGCTTATGCGATGACTGGCTGGCGCCTGGGTTATGGGGTTGCGCCGGTCGAGTTGATTGCGGAGATAAATAAGGTACAGCAGGCATCGACATCGTGCGTCGCGGGATTTGTGCAGGCCGCAGGCGTAGCAGCCCTCCGTGGTCCTCAGGATTCCGTAGGAAAGATGCGTGATGAATATCGAAAGCGTCGAGACACAATCGTCAAGGGGCTAAACTCGATCGGGGGATTTGAATGTACAAAACCTGCTGGCGCCTTCTACGCGTTTCCCAGCATTAAAGAACTTGGTGTTTCATCCTTGAATCTTTGCGAATTCCTTCTGCGCGAGGCGGGCGTTGCCGCGGTGCAAGGGAGCGGGTTTGGTCCGTATGGTGAGGGCCACGTGAGATTTAGTTACGCGACATCTCTAGAGAACATTAAAAAAGCGATCGATCGGACAAAAGAAGCGGTCAAGAATCTTTAGTTTCATATCCCGCTCTCAAAACTCGTTTGATCTCCCTCGTTTTTTCCGGTCCGATGCCGTGTACCTGCCGCAATTCTTCTCCAGAGGCACTCATCACTCGTTCAACCGTACCGAAGTATTCGAGCAACCGTTTTGCGAGCACGGCCGATATGCCTGGCAGTCCTTCAACTACAAATCGCTGCCGCTCGGGTAGGGTCAAACCCTTGGGTTCACCACGTATCGCGACCTCCCGGGCCTCCTCCATCTGTTCGCGCCTAGCGATAGCGACGAGGATTAGCGCCGTTTCTTTTTCGTCCCGAGTCGGCAATATCGGGATTTTGAACTCCACAGTGAGAGCGGCAAGTGCACCGCGGATAGCATTAGGGTGAATCGCCCTCCGCGAGTACAAATCCTTGCCCTCCAAGATGAGCACCGGGCGCTCAAACGTTTCGCCTAACTGTTTGGCTTGATCTAGGAGCCGTTTGTCGACGATCGATTGCAAAAAATCGCCGACGGATTTTCGTTCGATACCAACGCGGTCGCTGAGGATGAAATCACCGACGCTAAGCTGGCGCGCTTCAACTTCGACGCCGAGCTGGGTGAGTTCGTGCATGACGCCGGATGGTATCTCGCGATGATCTGCAATAATTTTTATTCTTTTTGCAGTGAATCCTTCAAGCGGCTTTTGCTCGGCCATCTCCCGGCCCCCCCCTCAAGGTATGTGGCGAGAAGATAAAAACAGCAATTGGAATGGGTAAAAGTCGAGACATTCATCATGAAATTAGAATGTTGTAAGTCAAAATCCACAGGACTAACCACATGATTAAAAACCCCAAAAATCCTCTCTTGAACGCGGTCAATCCCGTCCACCTTCCACCCGGGAACTCATCGGGGGTGAATTTTAGGATATTGGGGGCCAGCCTATATGAAGCATAAAAGAGAGAGAAAAAGATTGCAAGGAGCGCCAAGCTGCCCTGATCTGTCGGCAAACCTCGTAGAAATCCCGAGAGGACACCAGCTATCGCTCCCCAGCCCGCAAACAGGAGGGTGATTTTAGCCACGAGTTCCATATAGCACACCTGGTGATGGTATGAAGTTATACATGTCTGGCTTGGACATTATGGTCTGCGTCCGGGAACTTAAAAATGCTATTGGTGCTCGAGTCGATAACGTGTATGAGCTGAATGGTGTGTTTTTCCTGCGGCTGCGCTCGAAAGAGGGGCGTCAAGATTTGCTCCTCGAGCCGGGCCGTAGGGCGCATCTGACGAGCAGGAAGTACGAACCTCCAAAAAAACCGAGCTCTTACGCGATGCTCCTGCGCAAGCACCTGACAGATGCGCAATTATTGGCGGTTGAGCAGCCCGATCTAGAGCGTGTCCTCAAATTCAAATTCAGTGGGAAGGGAGAGCCCGTGCTCATCTTGGAACTTTTCGGCAAGGGGAACTTGATTCTCTGTGATGCCCAGCTCAATATAATCCAGCCCTACCGAGTCGAAGCGTGGCGGCACCGCGTGCTCCGCTCTGGCGAAAGGTACGTTCTTCCCCCCAGCAAGGGCGTCAACATACGAGAGCTCGATGTTCAGGGGTTGCGCCGTGCTCTCAGTGAGGCTCCCGATGTGGTGCGGGGCCTAGCGATAAACCTGAACCTTGGCGGCTCGCTTGCTGAGGAGATATGCGCTCGAGCAGCAGTAGCGAAAAATCGCAAACCGAGCGAACTTTCAGGACAGGAGCTCACGGCAATCACTCGATCCATCAGGAGCATACTTACACAGGGACCAGCGGCCCATATCGTCTATGAAAATAGCAAACCTGTGCATGTCCTACCATTCGATTTCAAGACGCACGTGGGAAAGCAGGTGAAACGATTTGATTCGTTCAACGAGGCTCTTGACGAATTTTTCAGCATCCTCGCAGTTACCTCAGCAGCAGAAAAACAGAGGAAGCGTTTTGAGAGGGAGCTCGGTCGGCTTCGCAGACGGTTGGCAGAGCAGGAAAAACACTTCGCGGACCTCTACGCGAAGTCCAGCAATGTCAAGCGGAAGGCAGACTTGGCCGCAATTCACCATGCGCAGATAAATGACACGTTGGGCCGTTTGGAGAAGCTTAGGCGCGAGAAGGGGTGGCGAGCGGCAATCAAGGCGATGGCTGGAGCAAAGGGGGCCGGGGAACTATGGGCGAAGATCATCGGAAAGGTCGAGCCCAAGACAGCAAAAATTGAATTCGAACTGGCAGGTCAACCTGTCATCCTAGACCTTCGCCTGTCCGCGTTCGAGAATGCGTCACGGTTATACGAGCAGTACAAGAAGTCAGCGGAAAAAGCGGCGGGGGCCAAGGACGCCATTAAGCAGACGAGGCAGGAGCTCGAAGAGTTACTCACCACAGGCATACCTGAGCTCAAGGTTCCAGTGCCGCGCAAGCACAGGAAGCTGAAGTGGTTCGAACGATATAGGTGGTTCATCTCGTCCAACGACATGCTGGTCATCGGGGGACGGGACGCGAAGACCAATCGAGAAGTCGTCGAGAAGCACATGGAGCCCGGCGATCGATACCTGCATGCCGATATCGTTGGCGCCCCCCACGTCGTGATTAAAACAGCGGGTAGGGAAGTGCCCGGGGCTACCCTCAAGGAAGCGGCGGAGTTCGCGGCGATGCACTCACGAGCATGGCGGAAGGGGTTAGGAGCGGTAAAGGTTTACTGGGTGATGCCCGAGCAAGTTTCGAAGCAAGCTCCACCCGGTACGTACCTGCCGAAAGGGGC
>JAUXAS010000014.1 GCA_030619825.1 Hadesarchaea archaeon | reverse complement strand
GCCCGATCGAGAACTCGTGAACGTGCCCGTGACTTCGCCTGAGGGGCAAGCCTACTTCTCGGCGATGGCCTGCGCAGCTAACTACGCTTGGACAAACCGTCAGATGATCGTTCACTGGGTTCGGCAGTCCTTCGAGCAAGTTCTCGGAAAGGATGCGGAGAGCCTGGGTATGGACATCATCTACGACGTTGCACACAATATCGCAAAACTCGAGGAGCATGAAGTTGATGGCGGGCGCCGAAAAGTTTACGTTCACCGTAAGGGAGCGACGAGGGCTTTCGGGCCCGGACATCCGGATGTACCTGCAATTTACCGCGATGTCGGGCAACCCGTGCTAATCCCTGGAACGATGGGCACCGCTTCATACGTGCTCGTCGGTACGAAACAAGGGATGCAGGAGACCTTCGCTTCGACAGCCCACGGTTCAGGCCGTCACATGAGCCGGACTGCCGCACGCAGGCAATTCTTGGGAGAAGATGTCAAGCGCGAACTCGAGAGCAGGGGGATCATCGTGCACCCTGCTAAGATATCTATCATCGCTGAGGAGGCGCCCTTGGCATACAAGGATGTCGACCGCGTTGTAAAGGTCAGCCACGATGCCGGCATCGCTCGAATGATCGCACGCTTGAAACCTGTGGGAGTCACAAAGGGTTAAGCGATGACGTCTGAAATCCCCCCATCGTTTTTCGTGCTGCTGCCTTCCTCGCTCGTTACAGATGCGCCTGACCTTCGACAGAAAACTCTCAAGATCGGTTCGATCGGGCGTGCGCTCGCGATCTTTCGTGTTGGTAATGTCTGCATTTATTACGATGATGACTCCCACTTGAAAAATCAAGCATCCGAGGTCGGGGTTATCTCAACACTTTTGCGTTATATGGAAACACCGCAATACCTGCGCAAGCTTCTCTTTCCTCGCACGAAGGAGCTCCGTTACGCGGGTTTACTTCCACCCCTGCGCACACCCCACCACCCGCTCGTGGATGAGAAGACCTCCCCTGGTGATTATCGTGAAGCCGTCGTTGTAGATGCGGGCAAACGTGGCAGCCTGCTTGAACTCGGGATACGTGAGCGTGGTTTCACAAGCGAAAAACTCAACGTTGGAGAGCGGGTAACGGTTAGACTCGGTAAGAGTTTGGGTGAGGGCAAACGCGCAATTGAGCGGGTACACCGGAGTGAAGTTGGTGAATACTGGGGCTACGAAGTCCTGCGGGCGAAAACCCTCGCAGAGGCCTTAAAAGTTCTGAAAGCAGACTATATTATAGGGACGTCGCGGTACGGCAAAAATTTATATGAAGCCGTGCAGGCGATAAGGAGTAGCAACCCTCGCAGCGTGGCGGTGGCCTTCGGAGGCTCTTACGCGGGCCTCTTCGAAATCTGCGAGCGCCAGGACGTCGATGCAGGCAAACTCTTCGACGTCATCATAAATACGATCCCGAATCAGGGGACCGCCACAGTTCGAACGGAGGAAGCGCTCGTGGCCACGCTTGCGCTGCTGAACGCGCTCATAGGGGGATAAAATGGGAAGGCGAAAACACCGTCCGAGGCGGGGTTCGCTCGCCTACATGCCGCGGGTACGAGCCCCACGCCCGATCGCCCACGTGCGGGCTTGGCCAGCGGAGGCTACCTTGCGCCTCCAGGGGTTCGTTGGCTACAAGGCCGGGATGACCCAAGTCTTCATGATAGACGACCGTAAGGGGAGCTTGACCTCAGGTCAGGAGATAAACATCCCCGCGACGGTCATCGAGGCCCCCCCTCTCGTCATCTACGCCGCTCGCCTGTACAGCTCAACCACCCGTGGGCTCAACGCCACAACGGATATCTGGGCGAGCGAGCTGCCGAAGGATCTCGCCAGAACGCTGAGCTTGCCAAAAAAGTACGACCAGCAGAAAGCGTTCGAGCGCGCAGAAGCCCTCATCAAAGAAGGAAAAATCGCCGATGTTCGTGTGCTCGTGTGTACCCAACCCCGCGCAAGCAACTTGGCAAAAAAGAAGCCTGACCTGATCGAGATTCGCGTCGGGGGCAGCAAGATAGAGGAACGGTGGAATTACTGCAAGGGATTATTGGGGAAGCAAGTCCGCGCGGCCGATGTCCTCAAAGAGGGCGAATACGTCGACGTGCTCGCGATCACCAAGGGCAAGGGATTCCAAGGACCCGTCAAGCGTTGGGGAATCAAAATTTTGACGCGCAAGACCAAGGAGGGGCACCGCCAAGTTGGAACGCTCGGTCCTTGGTCGCCTCCGCGGGTGATGTGGACCGTCCCGGCCGCCGGCCAGATGGGCTACCACCAGCGCACGGAGTTCAACAAGCGCATCTTGAAGCTCGGGGGTGAGGGAAAGGAAGTGACGCCGAGCGGCGGTTTCCTCCGCTATGGTCCAGTCAAGGGGGATTTCATCGTGCTCGCGGGCTCGATCCCAGGGCCAACGAAGCGGCTCATGCACCTCCGGCAGCCCATGCGCTTACCCACGGGCGCCCCAACCTCTCCACCCTCGATCACTTATTTGAGCATGGCTTCCCAACAGGGTGCATGAAGATGAAAGTCCACGTCTATTCCCTTGAGGGTAAACCCGTTGAGGAGATCGAGCTTCCAGCAATCTTCGATGAGCAATTCAGACCAGATATTATTAAGCGCGCGGTGTTAGCCGCCCAGAGTGCCAGGTTTCAACCTAGCGGGGCCGACTGGATGGCTGGCAAGCGCACTTCCGCTGAGACATGGGGAAAGGGGCATGGTGTCGCTCGAGTTCGCCGCGTGAAGGGAATCCGTTACCCAGCCGCTGGACGTGGGGCTTTTGCCCCTTTCACAGCCGGCGGGAGGCGGGCCCACCCACCGAAAGTCGAGAAGGTTCTCCGTGAACGCATCAACCGGAAGGAGCGTCGACTTGCCGTTCGCTCGGCAGTCGCTGCCACCAAGGAGAAGAAGTTGGTCAGCTCCCGGGGTCACGTCGCGGGGAGTGTTGCTGAGTTCCCACTTGTGGTAACTGACGAGTTCGAGGGGCTTGGTAGGGCCAGCCGAGCGAAGGAGATCCTCCGAAAGCTCGGGTTGTGGCAAGACGTGGAGCGCGTCACCAAGAGCAAGCGAGTGCGGGCGGGACGCGGCAAGATGCGCGGCAGGCGATACCGGCAGGCCGTAGGTCCGCTCATCGTGGTCGGCGAAGACAAAGGCATCAAACTCGGCGCGAGGAACTTGCCCGGCGTCGAGGTCGTGGAAGTTAGAAACCTCAACGCGGAAAAGCTTGCCCCCGGAGGTGTTCCGGGACGGCTTACGGCGTGGACAAAAGGGGCCATCCAAAAGCTCGCCGGAGGGTTGTTCACATGAAGGACCCGCACAAAGTCGTGCTCTACCCGCAGGCCACCGAGAAGGCGGTCAAACTAATCGAGACCGAAAACAAGCTCGTATTCATCGTGGCGAACGACGCGACTCGATCGGACGTGAAGCTGGCAGTCGAGTTGCTTTTTGAGGTAAAGGTCGATAACGTAAAAATAGAGATAATCCCGGATGGGCGAAAGCGCGCCTACGTGAGGCTCGCGCCCGAATTCATGGCCGACGAGATAGCCTCGAAACTGGGGATGATCTGATGGGAAAGCGAATAAGAGCTCAAAGGCGCGGACAGGGAGCGCCTACCTACCGCGCAAAGTCTTGGCGAAGGCTTGGTGAGGTTAAGCTCCCCCCGGCTGAAAAGGAGGCTGAGGCAGTCGTGCTCGATATCCTGCACGATCCCGGCAGGAGCGCCCCAGTGGCTAGGGTAAGGTATGGTGATGGAGAGGAGCGATTGGTGCTCGCGCCTGAGGGGCTAAAAGTGGGAGATAAAATAATGTGCGGCATCTCAACCCCCATCAAACCGGGAAACACACTCTCGCTCGCTGAGATCCCTGAGGGCACACTCATTCATAACATCGAATCTAAGCCAGGGGACCGTGGGCGCTTCGTTCGTGCCTCCGGCACCCACGCTATCCTGATTGCCCACGATGTCGGCCGCGCGACGGTCCAGCTCCCCTCGGGTGAGATTCGAGATTTCAATCCCCGTTGCCGCGCCAGCGTCGGGGTCGTCGCTGGCGGCGGGCGTCTAGAGAAACCGTTCGTCAAGGCCGGGAAGCGATACCACGTCATGCTCGCGCGAGGGAAACCGTATCCCCACGTGCGGGGCGTCGCGATGAATGTAGTTGATCACCCCTTTGGAGGGGGCAGGGGAAAGCACGCGGGTCGGCCGAAGACCGTGGGGCGGGGTGCGCCGCCGGGGCAAAAGGTGGGGTTAATAGCGGCGAGGAGAACGGGTAAGAGGTGAACCAATGCCGAAGAAGAAGTTCACGTTCAGGGGTTATTCGATCGAGGAACTCCAGAAGCTCCCGCTCGATGACTTCGCGAAGCTCCTCCCGGCGCGCCAGCGACGCTCACTCACCCGTGGCCTCACACCCCGAGAGAAGAAGTTGATCGAACGCATCCGAAGGGCGCGAGATGCAGGAAAAACGGAAAACCCGATTCGCACTCACTGTAGGGAAATGGTAATCCTGCCCGAGATGGTCGGCCTGAAGTTCGCCGTCCACAATGGCAAGGAATTCATCATCATCGAGGTGAAGCCCGAGATGGTCGGCCACCACCTCGGCGAGTTCTCTCACACACGCAAGAAAGTTACCCATGGGATGCCAGGTATTGGAGCAACCCGTAGCTCTTTGTACGTCCCGCTAAAGTGATCTGATGCCCAAGTTCGGTTATTCTACTAAAGCGGAAGAACCATGTGCTAAAGCTCTCGGCAAAGAAATGCGCGTTTCACCGAAGCACGCGGTGGAGGTCTGCAGGGCGATCAAAGGTATGAAACTAGATAGAGCCAAGGAGTATTTGCAAGCGGTTGTCGCTAAAAAAAGGCCTGTACCGTTCAAGCGCCATCGAAAGAAGCTCGCGCACAGGCGGGGGGCTGGAGGAAGTGGGCGATTCCCAACGAAAGCGGCGCGCGCGATCTTAAAGGTCTTGGGGAATGCCGAGGCCAACGCCTCGTACAAAGGGCTGGACGCGGAAAAGCTCAGGATTGTGCACGCGAGCGCCAACAAGGGAATCACAATCCCCGGCTTTCTGCCTCGTGCTTTCGCCCGAGCCACCCCCTTCAACAAGCCGCTGACCAATGTTGAAATCATCCTCAAGGAGGCAGCCTAGTGCCCGTGGAGCGCACCTTTATCAAACTCGGCCTGAAACACATGGAGCTCGAGGAGTTCCTAGAACGAGAGCTCGGGCGAGCGGGGTACGGTGGCGCAGACATCCAGCGGATTCCCACCGGTACAAGGGTCGCACTTTACGCCGAGCGGCCCGGGATGGTGATCGGGCGCAAGGGGAAGAGCATAAAGCACCTCACCGACGAACTAGCCCAGAAATTTGGGCTGGAGAACCCACAGATCGAAGTCGTTGAGCTCACCAAACCTGAACTCTGCGCCCCCGTCATGGCGAAGCGGATTGCATTCAGCCTCGAGCGTGGGATAAGTGCAAGGCGGGTCGGGTACAGCGCGATGCGCAGGATAGTGAACGCCGGAGCTCGGGGGGTCGAAATTGTGATCTCTGGCAGGATAGCTGGGGAGCGTACCCGCAGCCAGCGCTTCTACCGGGGTTACCTCAGCAAGGCGGGGGAGCCTGCTGAAAAATTAGTTAGTCACGGTTACGCGGCGGCAAAGCTAAAGCCAGGGATAGCGGGGGTAAAAGTGCTGATAATGTCCCCTGATGTCCCCTTGCCCGACGAGATCAAAATTGCAGCCGAAGAAGCTCCAAAACCGGAGAAAGCTGCGCCAGCGATTGTAACGAGTGAGGAGAAGGCAGAAGCTAAGCCCGCCGAAGGGGAACGAGCGGAAGAAGCCAAACCCGAGGAGAGTGAGGGGAGTGGCGATACTCAGACCCAGTGAGATCCGAGATATGAACGTCGAGGAGATGCGAGCGAAGCTCCGGGAGCTACGGGCCGAACTCGCTCGGTCACGCGCCACGGTAGCCGCGGGGGGCTCGCTCGAGAACCCGGCGCGAATCCGCGAACTCCGCCGCACGATAGCTCGAGTCATCACGATAATGAAAGAAAAAGGAGGTGTATGAGAGCTGCCAGAGGTATGCAAGGTCTGTGGCTTGCCCAAGGAACTCTGCGTCTGTCAAGAAATCGCCCGTGAACAGCAGCGAATCAACATATATTCGATAAAACGAAAATACGGCAAGATCATGACCATCGTTGAGGGTATAGACGAGAAACAACTCGACATCAAGGAACTGACGAAGAACTTGAAGTCGAAGCTCGCGTGCGGCGGGACCTCGAAAGAGGGCCGGATCGAGCTTCAAGGCAAACACAAGGCCCGCGTAAGAGAAGTGCTCGTGGGGATGGGTTTCTCCCCCGAGATGATCGACATGAGATAGGTGGAGCATGTGCCGATAACCAAGCAAAACTTAATGCGGCATGAGCTCATTGGGCTCAAAGCCAGGGTCGAGAATAGCTCGGATCCCACGCTGCTCGGCGTCCGCGGCACCATCATCGACGAGACGCGCGACATGCTGGTGATCGAGCAGGCTGAGGGAACCAAGATCATACCCAAGGGGAGCTCTAAATTCATGTTCACCCTTCCCGGTGGCGAGGAGGTCGAAATTGAAGGAGCGAAGCTCGTCAGGCGGCCCGAGGAGCGGGTGAAACGGAGGAGGTAAATCTATGGTAGGCATGGGAATTAAACCCCCGAAGGAGCGATGCTCCGATCCAAAGTGCCCCTTCCATGGCACGCTCTCAGTGCGAGGCAGAACCTTCGAAGGTGTCGTGGTGAGCGATAAGATGTCGCGCGCGGTCACGATCGAGATGGAGCGCATGCAGGTGATTCCGAAATACGAGCGATATGAGCGCCGCACTTCCAAGCTCCACGCCCACAACCCACCCTGCATCGCCGCTCGCACTGGGGATAGGGTGAAAATTATGGAGTGCCGGCGGCTGAGCAAGACCAAATCGTTCGTCGTCGTACAGAAGCTGGGGGCCTAGCGGGAGTATCTCTGAACGTATGTAGGAGAGACGACTATTACTAAAGACATAGACCAACTTGTAACTGAATTAGGAAATTATTTATAACCAGTCCTCAATGTTTATGAAGGCGATCGAATGGAAGTGGGAATTGTCTCTTACGGACACACGAAATTTGGCGTGTTAGAACAAGATACTCCAGATCTCATCAAGGAGGCGATGGACGGCTGTTTGAAAAACGTTGAGAATGGCATTTCTCCCAAAGAGATAGACTGTGTCATCGTGAGTTGTGTAGACAATGCCTTTTCCGAACAACACCAAACTGGAACTTTGGCATGGGAATATTTGGGAAACCCCGACGCCTATGGTTTCAAAGTTGAATCGGCCTGCGTGAGCGGGAGCATAGCGATCTATCGAGCTAAGAATATGATCGAGAGGGGGGAGGCGAAGAACGTCCTTGTCGTGGGCTTTGAGAAGATGAACAAGTTCGGAATCGACAGAATCACAGAATTTTTGACTCACGGGTCCTCTCCCGAGGAGCGAAAGTACGGAATAACCCAACCCGGCGCATACGCCTTGCTGATAAGACTGTACGCCAACAAGTATGACGTCACGGAAGATGACTGGGCGGATATCTCGGTTAAGAACCATAAAAATGCATTCAGAAACCCGTGGGCTCATTTCCACAAAGATATCACGAAAGAGGGAGTGATGAACTCGAGAATGATCGCCGATCCGATCAGATTGTTCCATTGCTCCACGATCAGTGATGGCGCCGCTTCTGTCTTGCTGAGCGCCGATCCGAAGAAGTATACCGACACGCCGGTCTTTATCAAAGGAATGGGCGTGGCCCACGATTACCTGTTGGCAATAGAGAGGGAGGATCCAACGTTTTTACTTTGCTCGAAAAGAGCAGCGGATCAGGCTTACAAAGAAGCGGGGAAGAGTCCAAAAGATGTAGATATCGTAGAAGTCCACGATGCTTTCACTCCAGTTGAGCCCATGTGTTACGAAGCGCTAGGTCTTGCCAAGAAAGGTGAAGGCGCCAAATTGGTCAGAGAGGGCGTGGTCATGTTCGACGGGTCTCTCCCCGTGAATGTGAGTGGCGGGCTCAAAGCCAAAGGACATCCCGTGGGTGCGACACACGTGGGAACCATGGTGGAAATGTTCTTGCAACTCCGAGGAGAAGCCGGTGAGAGACAGGTTCCGGATCGAAAAACCGCCATAATCGAAGGACACGGCGGGACCGGTTCCGTTGCGATAGTTTCGATATTGGAGAGGTAAAGATGAAGGTAAAATTAATCAGTTATACGGATGTGACCGTCCCAACGCCTCCTTATAAAAAGTCCACGAAATCCGGAATCGTTGAAGACGAGAAAGGAAAACGTCAGTTGGTCAGGATAGAGGATGAGCACTACAACATTTTGAAGGTAGGGATGGAGGGGAGAATCGAGAAGAGGGTAACAGACTATGGGGAATTCAACTTCTTCGTTCCTGAGATAAAGGAGAAAAAGGAGGTCAGCAAAGTCGCGTTAATTACGGGTGCTAGCAGGGGGATAGGCAAAGCGATAGCTTTGGAGTTGGCCAAAAGAGGTTTTAACATCGTAATGAATGCCTTTCACGACTTGCCGGATGAAGGAGTGAAAGCTATGGAGGAAATCAAAAAAGGCGGCAGGGAGGCGATCTTCATCAAGGGCGATGTCTCAAAATACGAGGAAGTCGAGAAGATGGTGAAGGAAATCGTGGAGAAGTTGGGCAGAGTGGACGTTTTGGTGAATAATGCCGGCATGAACATAGATAAGCTTCTCGTCAACATGGCTCCAGAGCAGTGGCAAAGGGTCATCGATGTAGATCTGACTGGAACTTATAACTGCACTAGGGCAGTGCTACCTTACATGATCCAGCAGGGCGGGGGAAATATAGTAAACGTAAGCTCCATGAGCGCCATCGATGGAGCCACGGGGCAGGCAAACTATGCGGCAGCGAAAGGAGGGGTAAATTCACTTACAAAGACGGTCGCGCTGGAGTATGCGCAGTACAACATACTTTGCAATGCAGTATTACCCGGTTGCATAAAAACTAGGATGACCGATGCCATGCCCCAGGGCATGCTCCGTGATAGGTTATCAAAAATTCCGCTTGGTAGGAGAGGGGAACCGGAGGAAGTCGCGAAGTTGGTAGCGTTTTTGGCGACCGAAGGGAGTTACATAACCGGACAGTTGATAAACATAAGTGCCGGAGAATACGTTTAGAAAAATAGCAAAAAGGTAAGATTCGGGGTCGAAGATGAAGGTAGCGACGGCCGAGGAAGCAATTAATCACATAAAGGATGGAGATACAGTTGCGACTGGCGGTTTCACAACGACTAATCTTCCATTTGAACTCTTTTACGCATTAAGGAACAGATTTCTCAAAACGGGTAAACCGAGAGATCTGACGATCGTTCAGCCTGCGGGCCAGTCCGGGGGAAAAGAAGTGGGATTCGATCTCCTGGGTATTGAACATCTTATTAAAAAATTGATATTTACTCATTCCGGAAAAGCCCCGTTGACAAGTGAACTGATAATGAATAACAAAGTTATCGCCTACTGCTTTCCACAAGGTGTGATTTCTCAATTATTTAGGGATATTGCCGCAAAGAGGCCATATCTGATAACGCACACAGGTTTGTACACGTTTGTAGATCCTCGAGTCGAAGGAGGTAAAGTAAACGATATCACCAAGAAAGAGGAAGATATGGTCAAACTGATCGAGATCGATGGCAAAGAATATCTGAGTTACAAAACTTTCCCCGTAGATTTTGCTTTAATCCGCGGAACAACTTCGGATGAAAAGGGCAACATATCGATGGAAAAGGAAGGGGTGACCCTAGAAAACCTATCCATAGCTCAAGCGACAAAAAATTGCGGAGGGACCGTGGCCGTTCAAGTGGAAAAGGTTACTAAATCCCTACCAAGCAGGAAGGTTGAAATTCCGGGTATTCTCGTAGACTACGTTGTAGTAGCTTCGAAACCCGAGTACGGGTGGCAAACTGTTCGTGAATCTTATAATCCAGCGATCAGCGGCGAAACGATAATTCCTCCCTCTAAGGTTGAACCTAGGCCGCTCAACGAGAGAAAAGTCATTGGGAGGAGGGCGGCTATGGAAATAAAATCCGGAGATATTATAAATCTTGGTATCGGGATGGCAACAGAGGTCGCCAATGTCGCAATTGAGGAAAACGTTTACGAAAAATTCACGCTGACGGTCGAGTCAGGTGTGATAGGTGGTGTCCCCCTTTCTGGTTTGGATTTCGGGGTTGGAATAAACTACGAAGCGCTCATCGATCAACCATATCAATTCGATTTCTATCAGGGGGGAGGACTGGACTTGAGCTTTTTGGGTATGGCCCAAGTTGACGAAAAGGGAAATGTCAACGTGAGCAAATTTGGTGGGAGGTTCGCAGGTTGTGGTGGTTTTATCGATATCACTCAGAATGCCAAAAAAGTCGTCTTTTGCGGGACCTTAACCGCGAAGGGCCTTCAAATAGAAGTCGGTGGTGGGAGATTGAAAATTTTGCAAGATGGATCGGTCAAGAAATTTGTGAAAAACGTAGAGCACATCACGTTCAGCGGCGAGTACGCGAGGAAGCTCGGAAAGGAAGTTTTATACATCACCGAGAGGGCCGTTTTCAGGCTCGGTAAAAACGGCCTCGTGTTAGAGGAAATCGCGCCTGGAGTCGATTTGGAAAGGGATATCCTCAATAAAATGGATTTTTCTCCAACCGTCTCGAGCGAACTTAAAGTCATAGATGAAAAAATTTTCAAGAAACCAAAGATAGGGATCCAACCAAGGTAGTAAGGAAAATCTGTTCGTTTAAGAAATTTCTCATTTCATCAACACCTCATTTCTATTTAACTTAGCTCAAATATTGCAAGTGTGAGCAGATGTCGATTAAAAACGAGAAGCAATTGCTCGACAACGCCAAAACCCCTGAACTTCGGCGAGCGAGGCAAATCCTCATCGAGCTTGTAAACAAGGCGATCGAATCCGCCGATCCCTCTTCCAAAATGCGGAGTCGGGTGAGAATCGATGGGGAATGCCTGAAAATTGGAACTTACGAGCTTGACCTTTCAGAGGTTGGAAAGATCATCGTGGTGGGGGGTGGGAAGGCGAGCGGGAATATGGCTGAAGTGTTTGAGGAGATATTTGGAGACAGGATCACGAGCGGCGTGGTCAACGTCCCCGAGGGCACGGCATCGGTATATCGAACGAGAAAGATCAAGCTCGTCGAAGCTGGCCACCCCCTCCCCACTAGAGCGGGAGTAAAGGGCGCTGAAGAGATGATCAATCTCGTTAGCGACCTCGAGCCTCAGGACCTCGTCGTGTGTCTCTTGAGCGGGGGCGGCTCGGCCCTTATCACTCTCCCTGCGGAGGGGATTTCTCTCGATGAATTGCGGGAAACAACCCAATTGCTCCTCAAAAGCGGGGCGATGATCCAAGAGGTGAATGCCGTCAGGAAACACCTTTCTAGGATAAAGGGCGGCCAGCTGGCCAAAGCAGCCCATCCCGCGAGAGTCATCACCCTGCTCATCTCGGATGTGGTCGGGGATAGGTTGGATACCATCGCGAGCGGCCCGACCTATCCTGATCCGATGACATTTTCAGATGCACTGGCAGTAATCGAGAAATATGGGCTCATTGAGAAGGCGCCGAAAAACATTTTAAAACACTTAAAAAAGGGGGCAGAAGAAAAGGTGCCCGAAACACCAAAACCCGGGGGGAAATATTTTCTGAACACATTCTATGAGATCATAGCGAGTAATGCGGACGCGATCAGAGCAGCTATGGAGGTCGGAAAATCTCATGGCTTTAACGTTTCGATACTCACGACAACCATGCAGGGCGAAGCGAGGGAGGTCGGCGCACATCTTGCCACTATTGCGAAAGGTGTGATAGAAGCAAGCAAGCCTGTATCAAGGCCCGCGCTCCTGATTTCCGGAGGGGAGACGACGGTGACGGTAAAAGGAGAGGGTATAGGCGGGCGCAATCAGGAACTCGTGCTCAGTGCCGCAATCGGGATATCGGGCTTGGGAAACGCGACCGTAGCCTCCTTCAGCACGGACGGCATAGACGGCCCTACCGATGCTGCCGGAGCTGTCGCGGATAGCTTCACCCTTGAAAAGGCGAGGCACCTTAAACTCGATCCCGTGCTTCATCTCGAGCGAAATGACTCTCACAGCTTCTTTAAAGAGATTGGGGACCTCTTGATAACAGGACCTACTAGAACAAATGTTATGGATATAGCATGCTTGATTCTGACTTGATGTCCCAAGGCTGAAATGTTGCTTGCCTTGGCCACCCGCAGAACCATTCGAAATCCTTAATTAAATATCAGTACCTCCCAATAGGGAATGGTGGGATAACTTGACCGATAGTTTGAGCAAGATCAAATCGTTCGTCGTCGCGCAGAAGCTGGGGGCTTAGCATGGGAAAGAAAGGTATCGGCATTTCGATAGGTGTGGCCGCGGTGGCGCCCACACGGGCACTACCGATTGGGGCGCGACTCGTCTGCGCTGACAACACGGGGGCCAAGGAGCTGCAGATTGTGAGCGTCGCCGGTTATCATGGCAGGCGCAGGCGCCTGGCCAAGGCCGGTGTGGGCGATCATATCGTCGCCTCAGTAAAAAAGGGCAAGCCCGAGCTTCGAAAGCAGATCGTCCGCGCGATCGTTATCCGACAGCGCAAGGAGTACCGTCGCACCGATGGCATGCGCATAAAATTTGATGACAACGCGGCCGCCCTGATAACCCCCGAGGGGGCCCCCCGCGGATCAGAAATAAAGGGTCCCATGGCCCGCGAGGCTGCCGAGCGGTGGCCGAGAGTCGCTGGGATAGCATCCACCGTGGTGTAAAAAATGGTTAGCAAACAACCCAGAAAACAGCACTTGGCGCTCTATGCCGCGCCCTTGCACCGGAGGCACCGATTCCTTTCCGCACCCCTGAGCCGCGAGCTTCGGGGAAAGTACCGAACGCGTTCCCTGCCCGTGCGGAAGGGGGATAGGGTGCGGATAATGCGTGGTGACTTCAAGAGGCTCGAGGGCGACGTGCTCGAGGTTAACACCAAGCGTCGTCGCATTCAAATTCAAGGGGCGACGACGACGAAAGCCGATGGAACCCAGGTCCCCGTGCCGGCCGTGCCTTCAAACGTCATGCTGATAAAGCTCGCCGCAGACAAGAAACGCGACAGGGTGCTTGAGAGGAGGTCAAAAGGTGGCAAAGAAAGGACAAAGTAGGCATCTGAAACGCTACGCGGCGCCGCGGGCACTGAGGCTTCCGCGCAAGTCACTCCCTTGGATGGTGAAGCCCTCACCCGGACCTCATCCTCGCGAGGGCGCCCTGCCGCTCCGGCTGCTCCTGAGGGATTACCTCTCGCTCGCCCGAACCGCTCGGGAAGCAGACAGAATTCTCACGGGAGGGCAAGTGCTTGTGGACGGTAGGGTGAGACGAAGCCCCAAATTCCCAACAGGCCTGATGGATGTCGTGCAACTGCCGGCCTTGAACCGAAACTATCGCGTGCTCTTGGACCACCGGGGGCGTTTGACCCCCCGCGGAATAGATCAAGCCGAAACATCTTCGAAACTTTGCAAGGTCATGCGTAAGGACATCGTGCGGGGCAAGCGGGTTCAGCTCTCCTTTCATGACGGCAAGACGCTCGTCGGCGATTTTGATGAATTCAAGCCGGGTGATGGAGTAAAGCTTGCCTTGCCCGAGCTCAAGGTACTCGAGCGATTTCCGTTCGAGAAGGGGGCCACGGCATTGATCACGGGTGGGAAAAACGTGGGCAGGGTTGGCACCATAACCGATGTCAAGCTGGTCGAGGGCGCGCAGCCAAACATCGTGACCCTCGAGGCTGGCGGCGAAACTTTCCAAGCTCCCGAACATTACGTATTCGTCGTCGGGAAGGAAAAGCCAGCTCTCTCGCTACAGGAGGCGGCGGCATGAACCCGATGCGTGAGATCAAGATTGAGAAAGTTACCCTCAATATAGGAGTCGGCAAGGGCGGCGACAAGCTTGCGAATGCCGAGCGAGTGCTGAAGGGTATCACGGGGCGAAAACCAGCACGAACGCAGGCGAAACAGACGATAAGGGAGTGGGGGATAAAGCAGGGCGAATCCGTGGGCTGTAAGGTCACGCTGCGCGACGAGGAGGCGGTAAAATCACTGAAGCGGTTGTTTGATGCAGTCGAGCGCAGCCTCAATAAAGATTGTTTCGACGACGGGGGCAACTTCGCTTTCGGCATCAAGGAACACATCGATATCCCGGGGGTCTCCTACGATCCCGAGGTAGGCCTCTTCGGGATGGATGTATGCACGACGCTCCGCCGGCCCGGGTATCGGACTAGGCGCAGGCGACGCCAACCCAAGGCAATACCGAAAAGCCATCGGGTTACCAAAGAGGAAGCGATAAGTTTCATCACCGAAAAATTTGGAGTTCAGGTGGTTTGATGCCAAAGCGGAAGTTCGGCAAGGGAGCCCACAAGTGCATCCGGTGTGGCAGCTACGGGCACGTCTATCAGCGCTACGGGCTCTCCTTGTGTCGACGCTGCTTCCGCGAACTGGCGCCAAAGATGGGGTTCAAAAAATATGGGTGAGCAGATGCTGTTAGACCCTCTAGCGAACGCGCTTTCAAAAATTGAAAACTACGAACGTGCTCGAAAGCGTGAAGCGGTGGTTGCCCCCGCGTCGAAGTTGATCAGCGAGGTGTTGCGCATCATGCAGCAGGAAGGTTTCATAGGTGAGTTTGAGTTCATCGATGATGGCCGCGGGGGGAAGTTCAGGGTCGCGCTACAGGGTAAGATCAACGGGTGCGGGGTGATAAAGCCCCGATACGCCGTGAAGCGCGACAGTTACGAGCCTTGGGAGAAGCGGTACCTGCCCGCGGCCGGGTTCGGCTTGCTCTTGGTCTCTACCCAGCGAGGAGTAATATCTCACCGACAGGCTGAAGAGCAGGGTTTGGGCGGGCGACTCTTGACGTACGTTTACTAGCTAATCTATCAAAAACCATCACGCTCTAAACCTTAAAGTCAAGTGACCTAAAATGTTATGAAAGACCAAGGGAACGCTGAATAGTAATGGTGTCCAAAATGGCAGCAAAAATCAGAGAAGAGGTAGAAGTGCCCGAAGGCGTAGAGGTCAAACTCTCGGGCAAAATAATCGAAGCTAGTGGACCGAAGGGTAAGCTCGCATATAAATTCGATGTTCCCGGGGTCGAGCTGAAAAAGGAGGGGCAAAAAATTTTGGTCGAAGCCCTATTCCAGCGTCGAAAACATCGAGCTGCGGTCGGCATAATCCGGGCCTGTCTGGCCAACATGTTCAAGGGTGTCACTACGGGTTTCGCCTACAAACTTCGTGTGGTTTACTCACACTTTCCGATCACGATAAAAGTCGAGGGCAAGCGCGTCCTGATCCAAAACTTTCTCGGTGAACGG
>JAUXAS010000071.1 GCA_030619825.1 Hadesarchaea archaeon | reverse complement strand
TTAGCAACCCCATGATGTTGGTCGTGATGGCCCTGCTGCTTGTGTTCCTGTGGAGGGGACAAAAGTTGACGCGCTGGCAGGGTGCGGTGTTGGTCGTGTTTTACGCAGTTTACCTCACCGGGCTTGTCCTGTTCTACGGTCTCGCAGTGGCCACCCTACCGTGATTTTTCCTTTTATAAACAACCTCCTCCCAAATGCTCGGCGGGAACAATGTCGAGCGGTGTAGCCGCGTCGGACGTGATTCGATCAATGATGCGCGCGGGGTTCTCGCGTGATGAGATTTACGATGTGCTAACCGGCGTTGGTTTGCCAGGCGAACAGATTCAACTGCTTATTGACCGCGTTTCGGCGGAGTTTCACAAGGCGAAGCTCGAGCCTCGGACTTCTCGGTTGGGGGTCGAGGTCGAGAGGGTTTTTGGGGGAGCTTTCGAAGAATTACGGAGTGAGATGTTTGCACGCATGGACTCGGTCGCGCGGGAGCTGGAGTTCGTCAAGGTGAAGCTCGAGAAGCTTGGCATGCAGGTAGTCGAACTCCAAACCCTCGTTGAGCGATGGCAGTTAAGTTCGACTTCAGGTCTTAGTCGAGCACGTTGCAGAATGGTTAACAGGGTGTCAACTAAAAGGAAAGTGGTTAAAACAAAAAATAATCCGAAAAGTAAAATTTTGATCCAATAAGGGACGCCTTCAGGATATGCTGAAGGGCCTCAGGCTGATGATTACGAGCCTGAAGTTGAATGTATTACTTGACATCTCATGGCGGTACGCGAGCGGCTTGTGAGTGATGAACTCTTCACCCATCGCGTCATAAGTCAGCGGCAACGTTGGGTTATCAAAGTCAAAAATTTCCTCGATGGTCCCATCCTCGAGCTCCAGAGTTATATCCCATTGGGCCCACCATAACGTTACACCTATGAACCAGAGCGGGATCGGAGTGGGCGTAGGCGAGCCAAACCAGCCAGCAGGGTCCTCCCGCCCGTATCTAACCTTCTTGATGCTGAAGTCATGAAACACGGAGAGCCCAGGTTGGGATTGGATTGGGGGTGGAGGCAGAAGTTCGTAGAGTTGCTCGCGGTCAATGCCAGAAAAATTCCCCGCATTCAGCTCAAGTTTTTGCCTGAGCGTCTCGTCAATATCTACGCTCATAATTTCATCGAGTGCTGGTTCGACACGCCCAGAGAGCCTCTTCATTTCGTCGAGATTATTCCTTGCATTTTGTAGGATAATTTTGAGAGTGCCGATTGTGCCGTCCCATTCACCATCTATGTATACGGGAGTCATTTCTTCCACAGGGTCGGGTGGCTCCCCCTCATAGCTACCGGGCTCGGCGTAGCTGGTAAACCCGATCCAGTGCTTCGGAGCGGGTCCGGCGAGCAATTCTTGAACAGAGGAGGTAATTTCATCGAGTAAATTCATCATCGAGTTTTCGAGCCCAGCGACGGTGTTGTCGACACCCGCCTCTTGTGCAAAGGCGCTGATTGTTGTTTCGAGGTCGTTGAGTTTCGCCAAGGTGCCCTTGACTCCCCATGTGATCTGCTCCTGAGGCGATGGATAATCCTTCCTTATCCGCTCTACGAGGCTCTCGCGTAGCGCTCCCATCATCAAATTTTGGCCCGCCGAGCGCATGGTGAAATTGATGAGTTGTTCAAAATGTTGGCCGACCTCCGACACATGATTTCGAGCTTGGGTGACGCTTACAACGGCATCCCAAAGCGCTGTTTGCATGTTTTCGAGTGCTGAGTTAGCGTTGTCCGTGTTTTCATGGATTTGAGCGAGGGCATCGTTCGCACGTTGGGCATGCTCTTTCGCTCCCACTAGCGCGCTAGATGCTTGGGCGAGTGCTTCGAGCGCGCGGTCGATATATCCGCGCATTACATCAACATCAACGGCCTTCACGGGTGAGACGATCAAGCTGGTACTGGAAAGGTCAGAGAGGATATCTTCGCTTGTTTCGTTCACGGCAGTGGCTGCACTGGTCAGCCCGATCGCCGTCGCCGTATAGTCGGCCGAGCCAAAGATGTCGAGCTCATGCGCTGCCCACGCTAGTTCAAAGAACGCTTTACTACGCGAGACGTTTAGTTTGACGTTCCCACTCAACCACGCCCCGGCCCAAGCCGAAACGTACTCCATTACCGCCCAGTTTGTGCTTACGTTACCGATTCTGCTGATGAATGCCCACATGCGCTCTTGGAGCAGGAAGTATCTGGAATCGATGAAGGTTTCGAGGTTCTCACAGGGTAGTTCGAGCACCAAGCTGTTGTCCCAGGAGCTAATCTTTACACGTGTCCCTTTTGGTAGCTTAACATCAGCCAATGTGTATCCGTCATCACCCTCTCGCAGATTGAAGGTTGACTGAGCGTTTGGATATCCGAGTTCGAGTTCGATGCGTGCATCGTGGTTCGCGTATGCGTTTGGCAGCGCAGCGGCTCGCTTCGCGAAATATCTCGCCGCGAGATTTTTGATAGCCAGCTCCCTCGTCTCATCGCTAACATAACTGCCCGCGTCTTTGCTCACGGCCCAGAGAGCGTCGTAAACGGCGTATCGCGCTGCAGCTCGCAGGTCATTTTGAACGCTAGTGGCGATTGTCAGAAGTGCCGAGCTTGAGGCATCATCTACCATGTTTAGCGAGCGCTGGTGTCTCAGCTCCACAGCTTGCCCCACCATTGCCACGACGAGCATCACGATGGCAGCACCGACAACGCTGAAAGGTATAAATCCACGCTCTTTCACGAAGACCACAGTTCCAAGGTTATCTCGACGGCGATGTCGGGTTCGAGTTCTAAAGTGGTGTCAAGCACTTTCTGAATTCGTTGGGTTAGCTCCTCCTGCGAGATGGGCAGGGTTGCAACAATTGTTTCTGAGCAAAGCTTCCGTTGCGCACCCTCGTCGAAATTTTTGATCTTGCTCTCGAAGTGAACCCGGACAAAGCCGAGATCCAATGGCAAAGTTCTCACGATCAGGCGATATCCGAAACGTCCACCGATGAGCTTATCGAGTACCCCCTTCAGAAATTCTCGAAGCTCGCTTTTCATGCCCCAACTTGGCCCGGGTGGTTCAAGCCCAACTCCTTCAGCTTCGATGTGCAAGTTGAAAAGCGCATCCTCAACCAAAAGTTGTGTGAGAGCTTTATGGCGCAGGTTACGTTTGGTCGACCCTTTGAGTACAGGCACGTTTGGTTCAAAACTGAGGGTGTCAAGTTGATATTCAAATCCGCCGAACTCATCCGCGGTCGAGTGTTGAAGCGCCAGTAAAGTGCTCTGCGCGAAGCTCGCGGCGTATCGAGTACTTTCAATTTTAGGATCGATGGGGCTTGCCCCGACCAAAAGTAAACTGGCGAACGAAATCAAGAGCGCGAAGACTAACATGTCTGCTATGTAACCAATTCCTTGTTCGTTCATTTTATATCCTCCACACCCACACGACTAACTCGCAAAGCTGCGCCGACCCTTGGCCGCGCGTGACTGCCACCGGTAGGCTGATTGAACAAGGTGGCGAGAAATATCCCCCAAGCTGGTTTTGCTCGGGGCCGTACGCTAGCAACACCTCTCCCCCAAGAGTTCTAACCTCGGCTCGCAGCTCAATGCCCTCTCGAGCAAGCAGTTTGGAGTAGTCCTCAAGCTTTTTCATCGTTAAATCAATCGACCCGGGTGAAGCGGCCAACACACGATTTTTGATGTCCTCGGCGATGTTCAGCGCTAGGTCGAAGCTCTCGTAGGCGTTCTTCCTCTCCGCGTAGATGGAGTAAGAGTGCACGAGCGCCGCAATGAAAAGGCAGAGTAGACCGACGACCGCGAGCGTCGCGAATAGATCCTCGCCGACTGAGAGTTGCTCCATCTAAATCAATTCCAATCGAACCCCGCCCGTTTTGCTCAGGCATATCGCGCTCGGGCTCTCGTGACTGATCGAAAACTCTCCACCGTTGACTTGGTGGTCGAGCATCAGGGTACGCTCGACTCGCTCCTGCGACTCCACGATTACACGAATTACTTGTATTCCTTGGTTGAGTTCACCGATGATTGTTACCTTGGTTTGATGCGCGATGGTTGGCAGCGTCCTCCTCAGCTCAACCTTGCCGGGCATGCTCTCAGCGGCTCGAATCGCCCCTGCAATCGTGTCGGCGAGCGTCGCTAGGTCTTCTCTCTCCGCAGTGCGCTTGAACCCCAAGGACATCGTGAGCACAGCGCCAAACAAAGCCAGTGCAACAAGTGCGACGCCGATTTTGCAGGCGAAAAAATCGGCCAGCACCCCGCGTTCATTTATGCGAAAGCCCCCGTACTTCCAGAAAATATCCGTCTTCGCTATCACGGAGTTCGATCGTGTAGCTCCCGGCACCGATTTCGAAGCCCCCGCCGTCCAGCACAACTGAGAGCGGTAGAATCTCGCTTCGCAGTATTTCCTCACCGTAAGTTAGCTGCACGAGGTTCATATCGACGACGAGCTTGCCCCCGTTCAGCCCGAGCTCGATCTGTCGTATGCTGCCGATGCCACCAGCGCTGGCCATGTGAGCCTGCTCAACGAATGAGTTGAAGCTCTCGATCGCGTGCTGTCGTTCACCAAGCCTTTGTGCTCGGTCAAGGCAAGCGGTGCCGATCGCCAGCGTAGATGCAGCTAGCACGGCACCGAGTAGCAGCACTACCGGCAGGGACTCGACGCCCTTAGCGTTGCGTCGCGTCATGCTTACTACCTTGTTCTATGAACTGCAGCTTCCCCTTCCCACGGGATGTAGCCGCTATGCGTTACGCGCACTGTTACTACGGTGTACGATTTTGCTTCCATGGGTATGGTGAAGGTGTACTGGTTCGAGTTCGTCCCTAGCGTGTGGGCTTTCATACCCCCAAGATACTTT
>JAUXAS010000013.1 GCA_030619825.1 Hadesarchaea archaeon | reverse complement strand
GTGTCGCCATGCTATAGGTCTCGGTGGCCCACACTATGCCCCCCGCCACACCGACGTGGTCCTGCACACCGACGTTGGGGTAGGACACATCCTTCCAAAGTACGCGAGCATTGATGAAGCGCTGCTCGAGCAGGCGATCGTTCGCACCAGAGGGGGCATCGAGCTGCTTGTACTCGACTGGAAGGGCATGAGCAGCGAACAACGTCAGATTTCCCAGCGGGTTGCCAGCAAGCTGAGCATTCAGGCACTGCGCCGGAGAGAAATCCTTTCCCAAGCAAAGGTTTAAATTAACTCGAGGGAAATTTACCAATGTAAGTGATAAAGGGGGATTTGTTTGCGGAAGGCTGAGTCGGCTGTGTTCACCCCTGAAACGGGATTTGAACTCACGAAACCGGGAATTTCGCCCGTCGCTAGGGTCAAGGCGCCCGAGGCGGTTGCCACGCTTACCAACGAAGAGCTCGAACAGGTTTTACAACAGGCGCAGGCTCGGATTGCCATCGTCGGTTGCGGCGGCGCAGGTTGCAACACCATCTCTCGCATGGTGGGGGTTGGCATCCATGGCGCTGAGACGATAGGCCTCAACACCGATGCTCAAGACCTGCTTTACACGACTGCCGATCGAAAGATTCTCATTGGGCGCGATATAACGGGGGGCCTCGGAGCTGGCAACGACCCAGAGAAGGGAGAAGCCGCCGCGCGCGAGGATGAATCGATTGTGAAGGATCATATTTATGGCACCAACATGGTCTTCGTGACCTGCGGTCTAGGAGGGGGGACTGGGACCGGTGCGGTACCAGTCGTGGCAGAGATCGCGAAAAAGCTCGGGGTGCTTACCATTGGCGTCGTTACCCTGCCGTTCACCGTCGAGGGGACGCGCCGGAGGCAGAACGCCGAACAGGGACTCCTGCGCCTGCGGGGGGTCGCTGATACGGTAGTTGTGATCCCTAACGACAAGTTGCTCCAGCTTGCCCCAGACCTTCCCATTGGCGCGGCATTCAAGGTAGCCGATCAACTCCTGATGGATGCGATCAAGGGGATAACGGAGATGATTACAAAACCCGGGCTCATCAACCTAGATTTCTCCGACGTGCGCGCGGTGCTCCAGAACGGCGGGGTGGCGATGCTAGGCATTGGCGAATCAGACACCGACAATCGCGCCAAGGAAGCCGTCGAAGAGGCGTTGACCAGCCCGCTGCTAGACGTCGACATCACCGGGGCAAAAGGAGCGCTTGTAAACGTGGTCGGGAGCCTTGACATGACGCTCGAGGAGGCGGAGCGGATAGTCTCCCAAGTCTCCGAGACCTTAGACCCAGAAGCTCAAATCATTTGGGGCGCGCAGATCTCTGAGGATATGAAGAACGAGGTGCGGGTAATGGTCGTGCTCTCTGGCGTCCATTCACCCTATGCGCTTGGCCCGGGCGAGCAACCCCCGCGGGTTGGCGGGCCCACCGATCTCGGATTGGAGTCCTTGTAAATGCGCAGGTTTCTCTCGAACTGTAAGCGAGTGCTGCGGATAGCACGGAAGCCGGGCAAAGATGAATACCTACAGGTGGCGAAAATCACCGGGCTTGGGATTACACTCATAGGTCTCATTGGGTTCCTGATATTACTCGTCGGCGTTTTCCTAGGCACGACGACAGTCCCGTAAGGTGATGGGATGGAGGAAGTCCAGAAGCCGACCGTATTCGCTGTCCGTTCAACCATAGGTCAAGAGAAGAACACCACAGACATGATTGCTACGCGCGCGAAAAATTTTAACTTACCAATCAAGGTCGTGCTCGCGCCCCCTGGGATAAGGGGCTATATATTTGTCGAGGCCATAGGCAAATCCACCGTGGAGCAAGCACGAGTCGGGATCAAGCACGCGAGGGGTGTCGTCTCGGGGGAAATCCCGATGGGCGAGGTCGAGCACTTTCTCGTGCCGAAGCCTGTCGTCGTGGGCATGGAGATCGGTGACATCATCGAACTCATCTCAGGTCCCTTCCGAGGGGAGCGGGCGAGAATAATCCGTATCGATGAACCGAAGGAGGAGGTCACCGTCGAGCTCTTCGAGGCAACCGTGCCGATCCCGGTCACGGTTCGAGGTGACTTCGTGAAGGTGATTCAGAAAAAAGAAAAGGAGGAGGGTGCTGAGTGAAAGCAAGCGATGTAAAGCCGGAAATGCGACGCGTCGATCTAGACCTGAAAATCGTCGAAATCGAGGAACCACGCCCGTACGTCAGCCGGACCGGGAAAGAGGGCAGAGTGACCACCGCGATCGGGGAGGACGACTCGGGGCGTGTAAAGGTTTCACTCTGGGACAATGATATCGATCGCGTCAAGGTCGGTAACACGGTCCAGATCCGCAACGGCTATGCGAGACTCTTCCGCGACGAGGTCCATGTCAGTGCGGGCATGTACGGCAAGCTTGAAATCGCCGAGTAGTCGGCTACACCACAGCGCTTTTTAGCGCTCGAAGCCTACTTTTGAGAGGATTATACCTCTGGTAAGGTAGTCATGATGAAATCGAGGGTTAAGGTATTAGTTGAAGGTGGGAAAGCCAGTCCCGGGCCGCCTCTGGGTCCAGCCTTGGGACCGCTCGGCATTAACATCGGGCAGGTAGTAGCGAAGATCAACGAGCAGACCGCCACATTCGAAGGCATGAAGGTCCCGGTGAGCGTGATCGTGGACAAGAAGACCAAGCAATTTGAAATCGTGGTTGGTTCACCCCCCATAGCCGCGCTGATCAAAAAGAAGTTGGCTCTCGAGAAGGGAGCGAAGACCTCAGGCACGGAAGTTGTCGGAAACCTCACCCTAGCTCAAGCGGTCGAAATCGCGAAGCTGAAGGTTGAGGGCACGCTGGCTAAGGGGCTGAAGGCTGCGGTCAAGGAGATCCTCGGGACATGCGTGAGCATGGGCGTGACGGTCGATGGGAAGGACGCCCGCGAGGTGCAGCGCGAAGTGGATGAGGGGAAACATGACGAGGTGTTAAAGTAATGCCGGTCTCCAGCGAAAACTTGCTCAAGGCGATTAAGGAGGTGAGGGGGAGCAGCCCGCAGCGAAAATTCGCGCAGGGTGTCGACCTATCGATTAACCTAAGGGACATCGACCCGAAGAAACCAGAAGGGCGCATCGACCTGGACATTACTCTCCCCCACGAGGTCGGCAAGCCGTATAAAGTCTGCATTTTCGGGGAGGGGGAGCTCGCGCGCCGGGCACGTGATGCCAGTGCAGACCTCGTGCTTGGACGCGCGGATATCGAGACCCTCCAGCGGGAGCGAAAGCGAGCGAAGAAGCTGGCCGACGAATTTCACTTTTTCCTAGCTCAAGCCGATTTTATGGTCAGGATAGGTAAAGCGCTCGGACCTGTGCTGGGGCCGAGGGGAAAAATGCCAAAACCGATTCCACCCACGGCCGACCCAAAGCCGCTCATCGAACACCTCAAGAAGACCTTGAAAGTGCGAACGAAGGACCAGCCGACCCTGCACGCTCATATCGGTGTTGAAAACATGAGTGATGAGGAGCTCGCCACGAACGCGCGAGCGGTGCTCGATGCAATCGAACACAGGCTGGAGGGCCTCAGCAAGGTCCGCTCGATCCACATCAAGACGACGATGGGGAAACCAGTGAAGGTCGAGGTGTGAGAATGGCTGTAAAAGCTGAACGAGTTGCACCTTGGAAGCAGGAAGTCGTCAGCGAGCTCATCGAGAAACTCAAACACTACCCGGTGGTTGGGGTGCTCGACGTCGCGGACCTCCCTGCCGCGCAGTTCCAGCAGATGCGCCGGAAGCTGAGGGAACATGCAGATATCATCGTCTCCAAGAACACCTTGCTAAGGCTCTCGCTCGAGCAAGCAGCCGAGCGAAAGGACCCGAAGCTCGAGGAGTTAATCGACCACTTGAGCGGCCCAACTGCCCTGATCCTCGCCCACCTGAACCCTTTCAAGCTCAACAGAATCCTCCGCGAGAGCAAGACCAACGCCCCCGCGAAGCCGGGTTCCCGTTCCCCTCACGATATCGTGATCCCTGCCGGGGAAACCGGCTTCGCCCCGGGGCCCATGGTTGGGGACCTTCAGCGCGTCGGGGTCAAGGCCAGAATCCAAGCGGGGAAGATCGTCATCCTTGAGGACTGCCCAATCCTGAAGGAGGGAGACGTAATATCTAAGGAAGTCGCCGACGTCCTTGCGAAGTTTGGAATCATGCCGCTCGAGCTCGGGCTGAAGCTCCGAGCCGTTTATGAGGCCGGCATGGTGTTTTCTGGTGAAGTTCTAGAGATAGACGAAAAGATGGTCATCGGGCAGGTCCAAGAAGCCAGCGTGAGCGCCCTGAACCTCGCGGTGAACGTGAATTACCCGACCTCCGTGACTATCAGCCTGATAATCGTGAAGGCGAGCGCCGCCGCTCAGAACCTAGCTCTGAACGCCTATCTACCTGTCTCCCAAATCATGCCCGTGTTACTGGCTCGCTCCAGCGCAGAAATGCTGGGCCTTGCAGCGGCTGTGGGTGCGAAGGATCCGCGCGCGTTGGACGAGGATTTAATGAAAATGTTGGGAGTGGAGCCACCTGCGGAGGCCAAGCCAGAGGAGAAACCTAAAGAGGAACCCAAGCCCGAGGTAAAGCCAGAAAAAAAACCCAAAGAGGAACCCAAGCCAGAGACAAAGCCCGAAGAAAAGCCTAAAGAGGAACCCAAGCCAGAGACAAAGCCCGAAGAGAAACCTAAAGAGGAACCCAAGCCAGAGACAAAGCCCGAAGAGAAACCTAAAGAGGAACCCAAGCCCGAGGTAAAGCCAGAAGAAAAGCCTAAAGAGGGGTAAAAGTAAGGATAAATGTCAAGATGTGCCATTCGAACGATGGAGATATAACAGATGGAATATGTCTACGCCTCGCTCGTGCTGCATGCGGCTGGAAAGAAAGTGGACGAGGCAGGGCTAGCGAACATTCTAAAGGCAGCGGGAGCTCAGGTGGACGAAGCCCGGGTTAAGGCAATGGTTGCAGCACTTGAGGGAGTGAACATCGACGAGGCGATCAAGAGTGCTGCAGTCCCTGCGGTAGCTGCACCTGCGGCGGCTCCAGCGAAGGCCGAGAAAAAGAAGGAAGAGAAGAAAGTCGAAGAGGAGAAGAAGGAAGAGGAAGCATTGGCCGGTCTTGGCGCGCTGTTCGGCTAACTCTCATACTGGCTCCTTACGAAAAATCTTGTAATAACCCAGTCATTAGTAGCGTAGCCTTTAGAATCCGCCACTTTTTAAACAAATAAGTTTCAGGTATGAATCAAAATTTTTATGTGCTCTAAGAGGAAAATTAATTTGGTATGAGATGAGGAACGATATCAAGCTGTTAGCATTGTCCATTGGAATAGCAATTGTCGCGGCTACCGCTGTATGGATGCTTCCAGCCCAACAGCCGATTAGTCCCCCTCTTGGGCCAGCTCCCTCAGAACCTATCTTCGCGGGACAGGGGCCAAAAGTCGCGCTGGCGTCGTTCTATGAGCCCGAAAATGTTTTCCTAGAACCTAGCGTTCCTCCGTATACCTTACCCTTGGACATGGCAACCGTAGTGAACTTTAGCAGGATAAACTCAAAATTTGGGCTCACCGAACACCAAATCGAGGTGTTGAAGGGAAATGGGTTTGTCGTCGTGCCTTGGAGAAGTTATGATGACATGGTCGAGGTATACAAAGATCTCAAAATAGAGAACGTTCCAGTCTTCGTCACGAGCGATACGTTGCTTCACTTGTATCACATACAATTCAACGAAATATTGAAAGATATCGAGAATGAGAAATTTTTCGATAAAATAAAAGCACTGAGCGAGGGGATGTTAGAAGAGTCTCTCAATCAATATGACTCATTAGATGGGAACTTGAAAGAAGCCGCGAAGAGGAATGTGGCATATTTCGCTGTGGGTTTAAAACTGCTAGATCCAGATGCCCTCGTTCCTGATGTAGTTGAAGATGAAGTCAACCCTGAACTACAGCTCATCGAGCAACATTCAGGTTTTGTTCCTAGCCCGATATTTAGGTACAAGGAGGATTACTCCCAGTATGTCCCGAGAGGGCATTACACACAAGATGAGAGGCTAAAGAGGTATTTCAAAGCCATGATGTGGTATGGGCGCATAGCTTTCCTGCTCAGAGGGGACCCTGACACAATATCCGAAGAAGATGCCAAGATCCAGACCATGGGGGCATCGTTGATAGCGAGCTCGATGGACAGGGTAAAAGCTGACAACGCAAGCGTCGGTGCCTTTTGGAATAGAATTTACACCGTCACCGCATTCTTCGTTGGGCTCGCGGACGACCTGACACCCTATGAGTACAAGGAGGCCATTTCTGAGGTGTTTGGTGAAAATTTTGAAGCAATTGACTTGGAAAATAATGACCAATTGTTAAACCTCAAAGCAGTTTTAGCGAACATGCGTTCACCCGAGATCTATGGCGGGACGGGGAATGTAGGCGTAGTGCCTCCATTTACGCCAGAGAAATTGAAGGAGGTGCTAGATAAAAGCAAAGGCATGCGCTTAATGGGCCAGCGATATGTTCCAGATTCTTACATGTTTCAAAATTTAGTAGAACCTGCTGTAGGATGGTTCACCGGCAGCGGCACACCATTTACCATGGTGATATCAATACTAGGGCCGATCAGGGGCTTCCCACGCGGCCTAGATGTGATGGCCGTTTTAGGGTCTGACAGAGCTTTTGAAATACTGGAGGCTGAAGGCGATACAGCCTACGAGAACTACTGGGAGCAACTCAGCAAGCTCCGTGGAGAATTTGCGGCATTTGATGAGAATAATTGGAATAGAAATCTGTATTGGTCCTGGTTATACGCGTTGAAGACCTTGGTGGCGGAGTATGGCGAAGGTTACCCAACTTTCATGCAAACTAAAGCTTGGCAAGATAAGGAATTAAACACCGCTTTGGCATCTTGGACAGAGCTGAGGCATGATACAATCCTATATGCAAAACAATCGTATACACCAATGGTAACAAGCTTACCACCGCAACCAAAACCTGTGGTCGGATATGTAGAACCGGTACCAGAATTTTACGCCAGGGTTCTTGCCTTGACAAAAATGACCAATAAAGGACTCACTGCGATGAACGTTCTGGATCAAACATCGAAGATGAGGTTGCAACATCTCGAGAATATTTTGAGTAGGCTACTTCTCATCACGGAGAAAGAGTTGAAGAATGAAGAGCTCACCGAACAGGATTACGAATTCATACGTAATTTTGGCGAGGAGTTAGCCCCAACAGTGGAGGGCGTAGAGAGCGAGGGTAAGGAAACGACAATTATTGCCGATGTCCATACCGATGCTAACTCAGGAATGGTTCTAGAGGAAGGGGTCGGCTATGTGAATCTTGGCCTTGTTGCGTACAAAATCCCAGATGGACGAATAATCATTGGGGCTGGTCCCGTCCTTTCTCACTATGAATTCAAATGGCCCATGCAGGATAGGCTGACAAATGAAAAATGGAAGGATTTGCTAAAATCCGAGCCTCCTGAAAGGGCGAAGTGGGTCGAGAGCTTTTTTGCACAATCATAATTCCACAAGTTTGAGCGAAGACTTTTAACTCTCGCTCGGATATTTGCTTGGCGAGGCGAGCGCGTGAAGGACATCTACAAGGCAGCTCTCTTCAAGCGAGAGGGCTTCGAGCGTAGGCAGTGCCAAAGCTGCGGGCGCACCTTCTGGACACTCGAGTCAGGACGAAAGACATGCGGCGATACCCCCTGCGATGAGTACGCTTTTATTGGCAGGCCTCCGACAAAACGAAAATATTCGCTGGCGGGAATGGAACGAGCCTTCCTGAAGTTCTTCAGGCGCCAGGGCCACGAGGTCATCAAGCGCTACCCCGTGGTCGCGCGGTGGCGTGACGACATCTTCCTCACAATCGCCTCGATCGCGGACTTCCAGCCCTGGGTGACCAGCGGCTTGGTTCCGCCCCCCGCAAACCCATTGGTCGTAAGCCAGCCCAGCATCCGACTTAAGGACATCGATAACGTCGGGCGGTCGGGGCGGCACTTCACCCTCTTCTTCATGGGCGGCCACCACGCCTTCAACTCACGCCGACAATGGGTCTACTGGAATGACGAAACCGTTGCCCTCTGCCATAAGTTCTTGACGAAGGAACTAGGGATCCCTCCTGATGAAATTTCTTACATCCAAGACTTCTGGGAGGGTGGAGGCAACGCGGGGGAGGACTTCGAGGTAAACGTACGCGGGCTGGAGCTCGCGACGCTCGTGTTCATGCAATACACGAGCGAGGACGGCAAGTACTCGCCGTTGCCTTTGAAAATCGTTGACACGGGCTACGGTCTGGAGCGACTCGCTTGGCTATCACAGGGTACCGCCTCGAGCTATGAAGCTATTTTCGGTCCAGTAATCAAGCAACTGTGCAAGCTAGCTGGCGTTAGTGTACCACCTACCGATGTGCTCCGTGAGAACTCAAAACTCGCCGGTCTCATGGACATCGAAACAGGACGAGATTTGCTCACGCTCCGCAACAAGGTCGCGTCCCGCACGGGGGTGAACGTGGAGGAGCTCAATAAACTCCTGGCGCCTCTCGAAGGCGTCTACGCAATTGCCGACCACCTTCGATGCCTTGCTTTCATGTTCGGGGACGGGATAACCCCGAGCAATGTCAAGGAGGGCTACCTCGCGCGCGTGGTGCTCCGGCGCACCCTACGCCTGATGCGAGAGATCAGACTCCACAAGCCCCTCGCGGAGCTCATGGCGCTCCAGCTTAAGCACTTGGGTCCACAGTTCCGCGAGTTGAGAGAACGAGAGGGTTACATCATCGAGGTAATCGAGCTCGAGGAACGACGATACCGGGATGCAATCTCGCGGGGGAGCAAGCTAGTCGAGCGGCTAGCAGGTGGGCTTCGCGCCGAGGGCAAACCCCTACCCCGCGAAAAGCTCATCGAGCTCTACGACAGCCATGGGCTACCACCAGAAATCGTGAGGGAAGTCGCCGGTAAGGAAGGCGTCATGGTGGAGGTTCCAGAGGATTTCTACATCAAGGTTGCGAAGTTACATAGTCGGGCCCGACATGTGCCCGCGGCTGTGGCCCCCGTCCCGAAGGGGCAGCTCCGCCGCCTGCCCTCCACTAAAGCCCTTTACTACAAGGACCCGTACGCCTTGGAGTTCGGGGCGAATGTGCTGCAATGCTTCGGCGGCTACGTCGTGCTCGACCGGACTACCTTCTACCCCGAGGGCGGAGGGCAACCAAGCGACGTGGGCTCGCTTGAAGGTAGTAGAGGTAGAGGGGAAGTTCTGGATGTAAAAAAAGCCGGTGATGTCATCCTGCACCACGTGAAGCCGAACCCCTTCAAGACTGGGCAGCGCGTGCGTGGGAAGATCGACTGGGCGCGCCGTAGCTCGCTCATGCGCCACCACACGGGAACCCACATTCTGCTGGGGGCAGCCCGGCGCGTGCTGGGCGATCATGTCTGGCAGCATGGGGCACAGAAGGGAGTCGAGCGTACCCGCTTAGATGTCTCCCACTTCAAGCGCATCGAGCAAAAGGAGCTGCGGGAGATCGAGCGCTTGGCTAACGCAGTCGTGATGGAGAACCGCCCTGTTGGTACGAGCTGGATGGACCGAAACGAAGCAGAACGAAAATACGGTTTCGACCTCTACCAAGGAGGCATCGTGCCCGGCAAAAAAGTTCGAGTGGTGGAAGTGGAGGAGTGGAACGCCCAAGCCTGCGCGGGGACCCACTGCACGCGCACGGGTGAAGTCGGGTTCATCAAGATTGCACGAACTGAGCGAATTCAAGACGGCGTCGAGCGAGTCGAGTTCGTGGTGGGAGATGCCGCGCTAAAGTTCGCGCAGGCGCAGGAGAGACAACTCGCCAAGGCAGCTGAGGTCCTGCGCACCACTCCTGAGCGGGTGGCAGCGGCGACCCAGGAGCTCTTCGACGAGTGGAAGACCGCGCAGAAGGAACTCGACCGGTTGCGCGGGCGGCTGGCTGAACTCCGACTCATCGAGCTCCGTTCGAAAGCGAGGCAGGTGGGGAAAGTTCGCGCGATATGCGAGGAGATCGAGGGTGCCAGCGCGGATGAGCTGATAAAGATCGCGAGCGCCCTGACGAGAGAGGATAAGGGGCTAGTCGTCGTGCTGGGAACGCGCGATGCCACGGCCAAGCTGGTGGCGATGGCCGGAGAGGAAGCCGTGCGCGCGGGGGCTGACTGCGGCGGGATAGCTGCAGAGGCCGCGCAGGTGCTGGGTGGCGGGGGTGGTGGAAAGCCGGAGCTCGGCCAAGGGGGAGGCCCGAAAGCGGATTACCTGGTCGCCGCGCTTAGGAAAGCACTTGAAACGTGCAAAAAGCAACAAGCGTAGGGAGAGGCATGGTAAAGTTTCAGGAGCTGGACGCCAAATGGCAGCAGGCATGGCGCGATGCCAAACTCTTCGAGGCGGAACCGGATAAGCGACCGAAGTTCTACCTGACCGTCGCCTACCCATACGTCTCGGGCCCCATGCACGTGGGGCATGGGCGCACCTACACTGTGCCCGATGTGATCGCGCGCTATAAGCGGATGCGGGGGTTCAACGTGCTCTTTCCCATGGCCTACCACTTCACGGGAATCCCGATCGTCGGGGCCGCCAAGCGGGTCGCCCGCCGGGAACCGGGCTTCGTGCGGGTGCTCATCGAGCGTTATGGAGTTGCTGAGTCAGAACTGCCAAAGTTCGAAGATCCACACCACTTCGCCTCCCACTTCGCCCGCAAGAGCGAGTTGAGCTACCGAAAGGGGATGGAATGGCTGGGGTACTCGATCGACTGGTGCCGGGAGTTCACCACCGTCGACCACCACTACCAAAAATTCGTCACTTGGCAGTACCACAAGCTGTACGACGCGGGGCTGATCGTCAAGGGCAAGCACCCGGTGAAGTGGTGCCCTAGGTGCGGAAACCCGGTGACCGACCACGACCTGCTGGAGGGCGAGGGTGTCGGGATAGTCGAGTTCACCCTGCTAAAGTACCGGGCCGACGACTACGTGCTCCCCGCTGCCACGCTTCGACCCGAGACCGTCTTCGGCGTAACCAACCTCTGGCTGAACCCCGACGTGAAATATGTCAGCGCTCGGGTCGGCGGCGAACGATGGATCGTGAGCGAGCAGGCCATCGAGAAACTGCGCGAGCAGGGGTACCAAGTGGGTGAAGTAGGCCCTATCCAGATAAACTTCAGCAAGAAGGTTGAGGTCCCCCTAACCCATAAACGGGTCCCCATCCTGCCCGCGAAGTTCGTCGACCCGGACAACGCCACTGGGGTGGTGGGGTCGGTCCCCTCGCACGCTCCCTATGATCACGTTGCCCTGTTCGAGCTCCAGCAACGCCCTGATGCACTCAGAGCTTATGGGGTAAACCCGCGAGACGTGGAGGGACTGAAGCCCATCTCGCTCATCGAGGTCGAGGGATTCGGCGAGTCTCCCGCGATAGATGTCGTCGACCGGATGGGGATCAAGAATCAGACCGACCCCAAGTTAGAGGAGGCCACCGCCGAGGTCTATCGTAATGAGTTCGCCAAAGGTCGAATGCGTGAATGGGTATCGAAGTATGGAGGCATGCCCGTCTCGCGGGCCAAGCTTGCCGTTCGCGATGATATGCTCGCCGGCAACGAGGCCGCAACGATATATGAGTTCTCGGCGAAGCCCGTCGTCTGCAGGTGCAACACACCTGTGACGGTGAAAGTAGTCGAGGACCAGTGGTTCCTGAACTACGCCGACGAGGGCTGGAAGGAAAAGGCGCGGGGCTGCCTGGCGCGGATGGACTTGGTGCCCCCCGAAACGCGAGGGCAGTTCGAGCACACAATCAGCTGGCTCCACGAGTGGCCGTGCACTCGCAATATCGGGATGGGGACACCCGCACCCTGGGACCCGAAGTGGATGATCGAATCACTCAGCGATTCCACGATCTACATGGCCTACTACACCATCGCCCACATCCTGAAGGCCATCGACCCCGCAAAACTCACCGACGAGGTCTTTGACTACGTATTCCACGGGAAGGGCGACGCGGCCTTAATCTCCTCCACCACGGGCATCCCCCAGGAAACCCTCGAGCAGATGCGCCGCGAGTTCGAGTATTGGTACCCACTCGACTACCGAATGTCAGCGAACGAGCTGATTCCAAACCACCTCACCTTCCACATTTTTCATCACGCGCTGCTCTTCCCCGACCGCTGCCCCCGCGGCATCGTCTCATTCGGCATTGCGGTGCTCGAGGGGGAGAAGATGTCCTCGTCGAAGGGGAACATCATCGCGATCAACGAGGCAGTTCGCAAGTACGGTGCGGATACTGTGCGGCTATATTTGATGTCGACCGTGGAGCCCTGGCAAGATCTAGATTGGCAAACCAACGAGGTCGAGGCGATGCAGAGGAACCTCGAGCGATTCTACTCGCTAGCGGAGAGTACCATCGCCCCACCATCTGCAAAGCGCCCGAGCTTCGCCCAGCCCGAGCGATGGATGCTCAGCCGACTTCAGGAACACATCCGGGTGGCGACCGAGGCGCTCGACGCATTTGAGACGCGCAAGGCCGCACAGCATGCTTTCTTCCAGCTCATGCATGATCTGCGGTGGTATACCAAGCGTGCACGGCAGCCCAAGGCGCGCACCCACATGCTGAAGCGAGTCCTCGAGGTGTGGCTTCGCCTGCTCGCCCCATTCACGCCGCACATCTGTGAGAACCTCTGGGAGCGCATGGGAGGAAGCGGCTTCATCTCAGCAGCCCCATGGCCGAAAGTGGAGGAAGGATTGGTCGACAAGGGTGCCGAGTTGATCGAAAGCTACCTCGGGCGCGTGCTTGAGGATGTGGGGAAAATCCTCCGCGTGACAAAGGTGAAAAAACCGAAGCGGGTTTGCCTGTACGTGGCGCAGGATTGGAAATGGAAGGCCTATCACATTGCCATGAAGCGTGTAGGTGAGGGAAAGGTCGACTTAGGTGCGCTGCTTCGGGAAATCGGGGAGACACTCGGGCTCAGGTTACACAAATCCGACCTGTCGAAGTTCCTCCAGCAGACGGTGAAGGAGCTTCGCGGGATGCCCTCAGAGGAGCTTGAGATCTTGGAAACCACCGAGATCGATGAATTACAGGTCCTGCTTGAGGCCGCCGACTTCATCCGAGAGCAGCTGAACGTGAAAGAGGTGCGTGTGTTTAAAGCCGATGACGCCGCGAGATACGACCCGCAGGACCGTGCTAGGCTCGCGGTTCCGATGAGGCCAGCGATCTTCATTGAATGAGTGATCTCATGGTCAAGGTTTCAGATGCCGTGCGGAATCTTCGCTACCTACTCAATCGAGGTTACCCCCGCGACTCAGCCGTGAACTTCGTCGCGAACCACTACCGACTCCCGCTTAACCAACGCCACCTGCTGGCACGCTGCGTGTTTTCGAGGCGGGAGGTGGCTAAACATCGCCGAAAATCTGTCAGAGCAAGTGCCGTTCGAGGCAAGCACCTAGGTGTTGATGGCTACAACGTTTTGATAACCCTCGAAAGCATCCTCACCCGCAAACAAGTCGTGCGATGCGACGATGGCTACGTCCGATACCTACGTGCGATTTTCGGCAAGTATCGCGTATCCCCCGCGACCCCCCGAGCGCTTACCGAGCTTTTGCGAATCATCGCTCGGGCAAAGCCGAGTTACGTTGAGCTCTTGTTCGACAAGCAAGTGAGCAGGAGCGGTGAGCTTGCGGGCATGGTGAGGCGGCGACTCGAGCAAACGAAGCTGAAGGGCGATGCTCTAGCGACCGGTGGGGTTGATTTGAAGCTCCGCTCATTTGACGTGGCCGCAAGCAGTGACCGCGCGATAATTGGGCGGGCAAAGGCAATTTGGGACATCCCGGCCTGGTTCCTGAAAGGGAGGACAGCAAAGATTGTCGATTTGACGGTACTTTAAGCTTATTAACCTTAAAAACGAATGTTATTTAACCTAAAAGATGAACAAATGCTAGGGGGTGGGGTGTAAAATGGCTAGGGCTAAAAAGAAAAAGATGCTAACTATCGACGAACCCGGATACAGATGTCTTAGATGCAGGAAAACAATGGAAAAAACAGATTTTCCATCAACAAATGTCTTAGTGCAGGTCCCAGGGTTCGCGTCGTATAAACATGCCGCAGCTTATGTATGCCCAAAATGCGGCTTCGTTGAACTTTACGTAGAATAGGAAGAATTAACTTCCGTTTGACGTTTACACCTCTAGGCCGGGGGAATATTCGAGTTTATCTTAATTTTTAAACCATGGTGATATTTAGTTTCATGTTGTGTTTCCATTTTACCCCAAGACAAACTAGCTAGGTCAAATAAGTTTACAAAACCCGGTTTGACCAAGCTTTAATGAGATAGCTATGTCAACGATTTCAGAACCGACCCAAGTTTCTTAAAATCCGCCTGCAGCCTTTGCTTCGTTTCGGCACCATAGAGGGCTGCGGCTGGATGGTAGGTGAGGAATAGCTTGAAACTCGCGCCGGCGTAGGTGCAGTCGAGCAACGCGCCGTGCTCCCTACCCATGACCACATGCCTGCCTAACAACTCTTTGGCGGATATCCGACCAAGGGCGATGACGAGTTTTGGTTTTATTGTAGAAATCTGCTCCTCGAGAAATGAGCGGCATGCCTCGATTTCATCAGGTAGGGGATCCCTGTTTCCTGACGGACGACATTTTAGGGTGTTGGCAATGTAGACCTCTTCACGCCTTAACCCCGCCTCAAGCAAGAGTGCGTTTAGATTTTTGCCGGCAGCCCCAACGAACGGAACGCCCCTTTGATCTTCCCAAAACCCGGGAGCTTCAGAAACTATCATAACCTCAGCCGTTGGCGGCCCGTCGCCAAATACAACATTCGTCCGCGTTTTATGTAATCTACAACGCTGACACACCTTCGCTTTTGCCTCTAGCTTGCGTAGTGTCTCTCTAACAGCATTATGTGAATTACTCGTTGCACGCATTAAAAACGCCCTCTTGTTGCACAGAAAGATCATAAACATTGGGTAAAAATTGACCGGTTTTCTCGCGCCGACGCCCCGAATTGGTTTCTAGGCGCAGCTTGTGTAATTTTCCACGACATCCCAGTTTAAAAACATTACTTGGTGCGCTCCAGCTGGGGCTCGAGCCTCTCGTAGACGCGCTTGAGTAACAATAGGTCTTCCTTGCAGTGGTCGACTATCAGTTTTCGCGCCTCGTGGTCGCCCCGCGCGACCAGCTTGGAAAGAGCCGATACGTCAGCCCCGTGAAACTCGAGTATCCTCTGAAATCCGAAAAATCGTGCAACGGATTCAAGCCTGTAGCTGGAGAGAAGCAAGTGCCCGCGGGACCACTCGCAGAGGTCGAGCATCGGGATTTCAATTAACTTGCCTAGGTCAACTTTATGGAAGGCCGCGCGCGCGAGCAGGAAGGGGATGTCGAAACCTGGGCCGAATCAAGTCACGAGTTTGCTGCAACCCTCCAGTTCATCGCGGAGCCATTCGAGCACCTTCCGCTCCTCCTCAGGAGTATCCGCAAACTTAACTTCCGGTTCCTCCCCTTTCAGCAGGCCGACCGCCACGACCATACCCCGATCGGCTTTTACGGCGCTGGTCTCAATGTCCAAAAATATTATCATTATCACTCCCCCATCA
>JAUXAS010000053.1 GCA_030619825.1 Hadesarchaea archaeon | reverse complement strand
GCGCTCATTACACCACGATATTGAACGAACGCGGTGGCACGAAAGATGATGGGCTCGTCTATCGCTTGGGCGAGCAGGAGTTCATGGTCGTGTGCAACGCTGTCAACGTGGAGAAGATAGGCACTTGGCTAACCCAGCACGCGGGCAAGGAGGTTGAGGTGAAGGACATCACGATGAGCACGATCATGCTGGCGTTGCAGGGGCCTCGAGCTCAGGAGGTGCTCCAGCAGCTCACGGGGTTCGAGCTCCCGCAACTCAAGCGGTTCAAGGCCGCCCTCACGGAGGTCGCGGGAGTCCAAGTGCTCGTGAGCAGGAGTGGCTACACGGGCGAGGACGGGTTCGAACTCTACATCACCGATGAACCAGCTTCAAATCCCACACGAGGTAAAAAGCTCCATGATGCTTTGATGCAAGTTGGCGGGAGGCTTGGAATCAAACCTTGTGGGTTGGGTGCACGCGATACAACACGCCTTGAAGCTGGGATGTGTCTTTACGGCCACGAACTGACCGAGCAGATCACGCCGCTGGAGGCGCGAATCGACTTCGTGGTCAAGTTCGAGAAGGGGGAATTCATCGGTCGCGAACGCTTGCTCGAGCAAAAGGCCGCTGGGCTCAAGCGTGCTCTCATAGGGCTGCGGATGCTTGAGGAGGGGGTGCCGAGGGAAGGGTACAAATTGTTCAAGGACGGTCGGGAGGTTGGCTTCGTTAGCTCGGGCACCTTCTCACCGCTGCTTAAGGTCGGGATAGCGATGGGCTACGCCACGCCAGAACTCGAGCCCGGGGAGAGGATTTCGGTGGAGATCCGTGGCAAGCCTCGCTCGGCCGAAGTCGTGGGCTGGCCTTTTTACGATTCCGAGCGATATGGTCGCTTGAGGCGGTAAGGATGGTCAAAGTATTTGACGACCTCATGAAGGAAGTGACCACCACTGGTTACTGCCTTGCCTGCGGGGCATGCGTCGCCTCGTGCCCACATGAGTGCCTCGCGATGGAGGGGGAGGCGCCGACCTTAAAAAAGACGTGCATGAACTGCGGCATATGTTACGAGGAGTGCCCGCAGGTGATCGACCAGAGGGAGCTCGAGCCAAAAATTTTCGGGAGAGAGTTATCAGACGAGGAGGTGCTCGGCATCTATCGGCAGGCGCTTTCGGTCGAGGCGAAGCCCTCTGATATTAAGGCGCGAGCCCAAGATGGCGGGGCAGTCACCTCCATTCTGGCATCGCTCCTCGAAGGCGGATTCATCGATGGTGCCATCGTGATGGGCATAGGCTCTTTGCCATGGCAGCCCTCCCCTAAGGTTGCGAAGACCCGCGAGGAGCTCATCGCATGCGCGGGCACGAAGTACGCGAGGGGGCCGCTCTTCCTGAGGCTAAGGGATGCGGTCGACCTTCACTACTGCTCGCGCGTGGCAATTGTGGGCACCCCCTGTCAGATTGCCGCCTCGCGCCGGATGCAACTCTCGGAGCTCACCAATCGCCGCTTGGGTGAGACTATCAAGCTGCATATCGGGCTATTCTGTATGCACGCATTTGAGTACGAGAAATTTTTCAGAGGAGTCATCGAGAAGCAGCTCCGCACCCCACTCTCCGAGGTCGTGAAGTTCGATATCAAGCGGGGACAATTCATCATCTATCGGAGAAACAAACCGAGGCGCGAGTTGGCGTTAGAAGCGGTGGAGAAGTACAACTACTTCCCCTGTAGGGTCTGTTTCGATTACACGGCCGAGCTAGCGGACATCTCGGTGGGTGCGGTTGGGTCACCCATCGGCCAGTCGACGGTACTCATACGAACGCAGACGGGCACCGAGGCATTCGACGCTGCGCGGAGGTTTAGAGGGCTCAACGTGCTCGGACTTGAGGAAGTTAAGCCTGGCATCAGGGTGATTGGAAAGCTCTCGAGGGAGAAGAGGCTCAGGGCAGCGAGGGAGCTGGAGCGGCTTAAGTTACTGGGCAAAACCCTACCCGTCTGGTGGCAGGCACAGCCGCCCACCCCTAAGGAAGAAGAGCCTTCGCAATCGACCGCACAGCCCTAGCGGGTTCAGGGCCCATCGGTGACCCTATTACCGTGCGGGTTACTCCAAGACGCTTTAATTCCTCGACGCGCGCAACGAGCTCTTCAACTGGGCCGCAAACAGAGAACGCATTGATCATACGCTCGGTCACCATCGCACGGGCCTTTTTCAACTCTCCGACCGTGAGCAGGCGGCGGATCGATTTGACTTCCTCGATCCCGATGCCGTGGCGCTCGAGTGATGTGCTGGGGACTGATGAGGTAACGAACGCCACCACTCCGCGGGCCGCTTCCCTCGCTTTTCTCACGTCTCTCCCGATCGACGCGGCAAGGTATGCGACGAAATCGAACGCTTTAGGTCTCCTCCCGCTCGCTTGCAGTCCTCGCTTGATGTACCCAATTGACTCTTGGATATCCTCAGGATGCGAGGCATTGATGAGGGCCCCATCGGCGACCGAGCCCGCGATTTCAAGCATGCGCCGTCGTCGTCCGCCGATGTAGATGGGAATCTTATCCACGGGTTTGAACCTAAGCCTCGCCCCCCGACATGAGAAGAGCTCCCCCGTGAAGCTTACGCGGTTCCCTGCGAGTAGTTCGCGAATGATATGGGTCGCCTCCCGTACCGCTGCGACTGGCTTCCGTCGTTCCACCCCCACCGTGGCGAGGAAGAAGGGGTCGCCAGCTGAGATCCCCAGCAGCATCCGCCCTCGCGAGATCTCGTTGAGGGTCGCGATAGCAGCGGCGGTTACGGTGGGATGAACTAAGTATGGGTTCGTAACGCCCGGCCCCAGTCTCACTCGGCGCGTCCCGAGCGCGAGCTGGGCAAGCACGGGGTAAACGTGGCGGTTGTGGTAGTGGTCGCAAACCCAGATCTGCTCGAAACCAGAGCGCTCGACCAACTTGGCCAGTCTGACTAGGACATCCAGTTTCAAATAAGGGACAAACTCCACACCAAATTTCAACTTCAACCCTCGTCGGATTTAAGGTAGATGTACTAATAATACCGTCGGTGTTTGGGTGCAGCTCATAGCTCTCAAGGGGATACCGAAAATAAAAAAAGGTGATGACTTGGGCGAGCTCATCTTGCGCGCAGCTGAAAAACAAAATCTTTCTCTTGAGGAGAATGACGTCATCGTCTTGGCCCAAACCATTGTTTCGAAGTCTGAAGGGAACGTTGTAGACCTACGCGAGGTCAAACCGAGCAAGCTGGCAGAGCGAATAGCAGCACGGCTGGACAAGGATCCGCGTGAGGTCGAGGTGATATTGCAACAATCGGATGAAATCGTGCGGCTAAGACACGTGATTATCTCGCGCACCAAACATGGCTTCATCTGCGCGAATGCGGGAGTCGACCACTCGAACGTTGACCCTGAGTATGTGACAATATTGCCGGACGACCCCGACGCGAGCGCCGCGAGGGTTCGAGATTCCATCAAGCGTGAGCTGAATGTAAATGTAGCGGTAATCATAACCGATACTCAAGGGCGGGCCTTCAGAAGGGGCTGTGTTGGCGTTGCAGTTGGCGTTACAGGTATGAATCCCTTACTTGACCTTCGGGGTAAGCGAGACCTATACGGCAAGGAGCTCAGCGTGACGATAACATCTCCCGCCGATGCTTTGGCTGCGGCAGCGGCAGCGGTGATGGGGGAGGCGAGCGAGGGCACCCCCGTGGTGGTGGTGAAGGGTGCATCATACGATAGAGGCCAAGGGAGCGCCCGGGAACTTATGAGGCCTCCCGAGCAAGATTTGTTCAGGTGATCGATTGCTAGCGGTTCTTTCGGGCGGCACCGGAACCCCAAAGCTCCTCCAAGGCATCGCGCGCCTGCTCCAACCGGAGGATCTCTCGGTTATCGTTAACACGGCCGAGGACATCGAGGTTTCTGGATTGCACGTGGCCCCCGACCTCGACTCCGTGATGTATTCGCTCGCGGGGATCGTGAACGAGGGGACATGGTACGGCATCCGAGGGGACACCTTCGCCTGTCACGAGTTGTTAGGGATCTTGGGCGAAAGGGAACTCCTCCGGATTGGGGACCGGGACCGGGCGGTGAAGCTTCGGCGCACGCTGTTGCTTAAACGCGGCGAGGTGCTCTCGGAAGCCACGAGGGAGCTTTGTAAGAGCTTGGCTGTGCGGGCAAACGTCATGCCGATGTCCGACGATCGGGTCCAAACGCACATCGAAACCAAGCCGGGCACTCTCAGCTTCCATAAATTCTGGGTGGTCCGACGTGGGAAGGACAAGGTCAAGGGCGTGAGCTTCAAGGGGGTAGAAAATGCCAAGCCGGCCCCTGGAGTGCTCGAGGCGATCGAAAAAGCGAAGGCGATCCTCATCGGTCCAAGCAATCCCGTGACGAGTATCGGCCCAATCTTAGCGATCGAGGAAATCCGGGAGGCGGTCGTCCAGAACAGGGAGCGCGTGCTGGCGGTGAGCCCGATCGTGGGCAACGCTGCCATAAGCGGTCCCGCGGGGGCGCTGATGCAGGGCTTGGGCTACGAGGTGAGTCCCCTTGGAGTGGCAAGGATGTATGAGGGGGTGGTGGGCACCTTGGTCCTCGACAGGAGCGACGAGGGGCACGCGCGGGCAGTCGAGGAGCTCGGAATCAATACAGCCCTCGCCGATTTGTTCATGCCGGACCTTTCCTCGAGGATTAGGCTCGCGCGCGAAGTGCTATCGCTTGCGGGAGTTCGTCGGGGAGTTGTGGCTCGCGGGACTAATGAAGAATAAATTAATCGTCATTTTTCGGCAATTTATTCAAATTATAATTTTATTATGTGGAATAACTTATTAATAAATATCACAATGTTAACAATTATCACAAATAACATAGAAATTAAGATAAAATGAGTGTTTATCAATTAATTATCACCAATATCACAAGGTTAATAAATATCACAATGTTAACAATTATCACAAATAACATAGAAATTAAGATAAAATGAGTGTTTATCAGCTGAATCAATATGACCTATAGAAGAAGACCAACATGTGCTGTATGTGGAAAGAGAGTAAGACCAGGAGACGGCACATATTATGCGGGAAGACTGGTTCATAAAAGATGTTATGGTATGGCAAAAATATGGCGACATAGATTATTGAGGTATTAATTTGGAAATAAATCCATTTTCATCAAAATATCCAGTATCTCCGAGGTATTTCGCTAATAGAAAAGATTTGCTAGAGCATTTTAGAAAATCGGTGATGAAAAATACAAAGACCAAACTGCCAAAGCCAGACAATATAGCAGTGTTGGGGGATTGGGGTATTGGCAAAACCTCGATGGTGGTAAAATTTGAAGACATGATTCTGAATGAATTTAAAGGAATGGTAAAGGTTTTATCAGTTCGTATATCGCTTAAACCCGCTTCATGTACAGACATAGACGTTTTTTCAGAGGCACTTGTCCGTGAAATCAAATGTGCATTCCAAATTAATGATGCTTCGGTTTTCAAAAAAATTAAAAATATTATTGACAAATGGGAAGTGAACACTGTAGAGATCTTACCGGTAATAAAAATAAAAAAGAAAAAAGAAAAACAAATAAGGATTGATTTAACAAAAACTTTGGAAAATTTATGGAATAATTTGAAGAAACGCATTGATCTTGTTGTTATTATGTTAGATGACTTACATTACTTGCTTCAAAGGTATGCAGATGGTTTATTTGATCTAAGAAATACGTTTCAAGAGCTAGTTACAAAGGGTTGCAATTATATGGTCATTACAACAGGGCCCCAAATTCTGTATCAAGAAGTAGGAGACATAGCCGAACCCTGGACAAGATTTTTTGACCCATTCTTTTTGAACCCTTTTGACTTAGAAGGCACGAAAGAAGCTATATTAAAACCGATAAAAATTGAAGGAGCCCCTGTTAAAATAAAAAATGAAGTAATTGAAAAGATACACTCAATTACTCTCGGCCATCCTTATTTTATCGCCTTTATAATGCAGAACCTTTTAGAGAGGGTGGAAAAAAGGATTATTGATTTAAAATTGTTTGATAAACTCTATCCGGAAATTTTAGAACGCATGGATACAGCTAAATTTAGAACAGACTTTGACAGAGTAAGCGATAAAGAAAAAGAGGTGCTAATCAAAATTTCAAAGATAAAAAAAGAGCTTGTTAAGCCATCTGACATTGGTAGAAAATATCATCCAGAGACTTTTTCACGATTAGTTAGTAAAGGTTTGCTAACAAAAGAAAGTAGAGGGCGATATAGGTTATACCATCCTTTATTCAAAAAATTTTTGTTGAGTTTGGACTGATAATTTCATGATCTTAATTAAAGTGCACATTTTCCAACCTCAAGACAAATCTCTCCTGTTCTTGCTCTCCACGCCGAACGGGGGGACAATAGGAGGAGTTTTTGGAAAACGAGTTATTATAGGCGATATTGTGTGTTCGAGGTGGGGGAAATGACAAAAAAGTTAAATTTTAACCTTAAGGTTCGTAACTTAAAAAATCTAATTAGGGCCTCAAGTTGGGGAATGAAAAAATATGATTAAATTATCGTCAAATAAATCTGAAAACATCTACATTACACAAACTCGTAGGTCGTCGTTCGTTGCCTGGGCGTACGTCCAAGCTGAAGGATGAGTCCCCTCAACTGCTCTGGCATCATCACCTGCCGCTCTCCCCCGGCCGCACGAGTGATGTTCTCCTCGAGCAGCGTTCCCGAGAGGTCGTTCGCCCCAGCGCAAAGCATGAGCTGCGCCCCTCGCGGCCCGAGCTTCACCCACGAGGTTTGAATGTTATCGATGTACCCCGCCAGCATAAGCCGCGCGGCCGCATGCACGCGCAAGTTCTCGACAATGCTTGGTGGCGAACGTTCGCCATCGCTCCAAAGCGCGGTGTTGTGGGGCATGAACGCCAGCGGGACGAACTCCGTGAAGCCCCAAGTTTCGTGCTGAATTTTGCGGATGAGCGTCAAATGTTGGGCTCGCTCGCGGGGGGTCTCGACGGTGCCGTAGAGCATAGTCGCGGTCGTGGGGAGGCCCAAACGATGGCAGATTTTTACAGTGTCGATCCATCTGCCTGTGGTGATTTTCTTCGGGCAGATAATGGATCGCACGCGGTCGACTAAAATCTCGGCTGCGGTTCCGGGAACTGAGTTCAGCCCAGCGTCACGAAGCGTTTTGACCACTTCCTCTATACCCAATCCCTCCCGATGAGCGATGTGG
>JAUXAS010000087.1 GCA_030619825.1 Hadesarchaea archaeon | reverse complement strand
AGCACGAGCTTCAAGGCATCCTCGAGCTTGGTGTAACGGGCGAAGCCCCGCATTCTAACTCGCATCTCACTCACGCGCGTGCTTGATGACGTGCCCGAGCTCGGGTAGGATGAGCCCCATCGCGACCTCTGCTGCGTTCGGTGCCCCGGGTAAACAAAAGATGGGCTTCCGCTCGATGATGCCCGCGGTAGCTAAGGTCAAGAGTGCCGCCGTGCCGACCATTTCATAGCCCTTGCGCCGCAGGATCTCACCGAACCCCGGCAACTCCTTCTCGAAGAGTGGGCCCAACGTTTCGATCGTGACATCACGCCTCGCCAGGCCAGTGCCACCCGCTGTTATCACAGCGTCGATTTTTTTGTCCGCGATAAACCCTTGCACCGCCTTTTTTATCTCACGGGCGTCGTCGGGGACTATCAACCTAGTCGCCTCGTGCCCGGCCTCGCGCGCCCTTTGCTCGATGATTTTACCCGTGATGTCCTCATCGCGCCCCTCGCGCATCGCCGCAGCCCGGCTATCGCTCACGACGAGGACCGCTACCTTCAAATGTTTGGGGGCCTCCTTTCGGTGTTCTTTGAAGCTCAACCTTTCACCTTCTTCAAGACGCGGAGATCTTCGATCGAAGTCGTGGGGTACTGCCCGGCCTCGTCCTTCTCGAGTCCCTTCACCATGTCCCAGACAGTGAGCAGCGCGCTAGCCACGCTCACCAGGGCTTCCATCTCGACGCCGGTCTGGCCCGTGCTCTTGACCTCGACGCTCACGCGGACGCCCTCCTTCTCCAACTTAAAATTTACATCAGTGCCTGTGATTGCAATTTGGTGAGTCAAAGGGATGAGCTCCGGAGTGCGCTTGACCGACAAAATCGCAGCGGTCTGGGCAACCGCCAGCACATCACCCTTGGGTACCTCACCCGCCTTGATCTTCTGGAGCGTTTCGGGCTTCAATCGAATGAAACCGCTTGCCCTCGCCACCCGGGATACCGACGGCTTCGCTCTAATGTCGACCATTCGGACCACGAGATCACGCTAAAAGCATCGCCGGCGAACAATAAAAGTTTAGGTCATTCCCGTGACAGTTAGGATGCTTAGTTTCGACTATCCTGAGCAAAATTAATTAAATGCTCGGTCAAAATCAAACCATGCCCGAAGTGTCTCTCGACTGGATGCTCCTGCTCATGCTCTTTCTCATTTCGGTGGGGCTCGTCTATTTCATGCTGATGTCCCGTTCCCGGACCCGAGGAGCGACGAGGGAGTTGGAGGCCCGTGAGAGGTTCTCGCTCTTGCTCAAACAGCGCACGCGGCCAACCCCCGTGCCAAAGAAGTTCAAGAAAGCGTTGGGGCGGGCAGTTAAAGCCATCGAGAGGGCCGCAAAGGCTAGGCGGGCCGTGGTTAGGGTTCGCCTCGACCCGAGCGTGGAACTACGGGCTGAAACCCCTGATGTCATCTCCCTTCGCATGCCCACCGGCAAAGGGGAGTGGGTGGTGCTCCACAAGTCGCTGGAACGGGCGAGGATCAAAAGGGTGAAGAAAGTGACCCGGGGGTATGAGGTCCGGCTAGTAATACATAGGGGTTAGGTGCGACTCCTCGAGCGATGACCACGCGTAACTTCTGCCGAGCTTCGTGCGCTTCACGCGGCCGATGCCCTCGAGCTGACGGAGCACGCGGTTGACCTCCCTGACCTTCCAATTCAAGATGCGCGCTAGGTCGGGGGCGCGGAGGACACCATAGCGGCGGAGGATGTACTCAATTATCTCAAGCCTGACCATCTTCGGCCAATCTTTCTCCTCTTCCTCTTCTTCCTCCTCGATGTATTCAGGGAATTCCTGCATTCGTGCACCAATTTGTGGTTTGGGGGCTGTATTAAAAGACTTGTGCTTAACCCATTTTATTGAAAAACTTGGATTCCCGAAGAACTGGTTTAGGTCTATTTATGGAGACATCTGGCATCAATTTTTATGTAACAACCTCTATTTAAAAAATGCAAAAAGTTGGAATCTACATGACCGAGAGAGTTCATAAAGACTCCTCTTACCTAAACGCGATGTCCACCACGGGGACGCGCACGAGAGTGAGGGACGTTAGTCCAACAAGCGGAATGTGCCCCATCTGCATCAAAGAATGCCCAATCCTGTGCGAAATCGGGTTGTCGGCATTTCGTGGTCGCGAGGTTCTCTATCCGGTGCAAGTTTATTATGGGACAAGTACCGCGGCGTCCCTCAAAAATTACGGTCTCGATTGGTCTCACTTTAATATTTTATCTAGGCTCCGGGGCGCGGAGGGTATCGAGCCTGATTCTGATCTTGCCCTTTTTGAAAACGTAAATATTGAATCAGAGCTAGGAGGTATCCCCCTCAAAATACCTCTCGCTAATGGCGCGTTTGGTTCCACCATGGTGGCAAGGGAAAACTGGGAAGGATTGGCTATCGGGGCAGCCCTTGCAGGCATAATATTTATCATCGGGGAGAACGTTTGCGGAGTTGACCCAGAGGCGAAGTATACACAAGGCAAGGTGGCTTCATCCAAAGATCTTGAATTCAGGGTTAAGAAGTTCAGGGAGTTCTGGGATGGAAAATACGGTGACATCGCGGTGCAGACAAACGTTGAAGATCAGCGGGCGGGCGTCGACGTTTACTCAATATCGAAGCTCGAAGTAAACATCATAGAGAGGAAGTGGGGACAGGGGGCAAAAGCTATCGGGGGAGAGATAAGGCTCTCAACCCTGGAGAAGGCGCTTACTCTAAAGAAGCGAGGGTACGTGGTGCTGCCCGACCCCGAAGACCCTGAGGTCCAAAAGGCCTTCAAGGCAGGATTCTTCAAGTCCTTTGAGCGGCACAGCAGGGTCGGCATGCCAGCTGAAAGGGACTTCATCGAGGATGTTGAGTGGCTTCGGGAGCAAGGCGCAAAGAAAGTTACATTGAAGACAGGCGCATACCGCCCAGTCGATGTAGCCTGGACGATGAAAGTAGCATCCGAGGCAAAAGTGGATTATATGACCTTCGACGGCGCTGGCGGCGGTACGGGCATGAGTCCAGTAACGATGATGAATGAGATGAGTACCCCCACAGTATACCTTGAAGCACAGGTTCTCAAGTGCGCTCAAATTCTGAGGAAGAAAGGCCGTCATGTCCCAGATTTAAGCATGGC
>JAUXAS010000068.1 GCA_030619825.1 Hadesarchaea archaeon | reverse complement strand
GGATTATCATGGGAATGCATAAGTGTGAAGTGAGTTTTTTAGATGTTCTAACGGGGGAGGCTGATATTAAAGACGTGATTTATGAAAACCACGGCATAAAAGTCGTCCCGACTGGCTTTCGTTTTGAAGATGTACATGACGTGCTCTCGAAGGTGAAGCGCGAGCGCGTCGAGGAGATCATCGACGAACTCCTGGGGCAGACCGAGTTTCTACTCATAGATGCCCCTGCGGGAATAGCGGATGCCACGATAATCTCAATTGCGGCTGCTCGCGAGATGCTGCCCGTTTGTATCCCAACTTACCCCAGCCTCGTCGACTGTTACAAGACGATTCGCTTGGCGAACGTGCTCGGCTCCTGGGCCCGAGGCCTCGTCGTTAACCGCACGGGCAAGGCGGCGGACCTCTCGCTCGGCGAAGTCGAACAGTTCATGGGGCGCACGCTCGGGGCGATGCCGATCCTCTCAGATATTCCCGAGGACCCCAAGGTTCAAGAGGCGGAGCGGGAAGGCATTCCCGTCGTCGTGTACGAGCCCGAGTGCGCAGCCTCGCTGGCCATCAACGAGCTCGCGAAGGTCGTCGCAGGTGAAGCTGATTTACCCTATGTTCCATATGAGGAACGCGCCGTTGTCGAGACTACCAAGCGATTGATCCGGGCACTTACTGGACGTCGGGCATAGCATCGTGGCTCTGGCTCAAGTGGGCATCGCAATACCTGTAAAATAAGAGATATGATTTACGAAGTGATTTCATGTGCCTTAAACTTTCCGAGAGATTCCTACCTCATCTCCCTCCGCTTGGTGGCAATCGTACACAAAATCAACGCCCCAATTAGGTATGCCGACATGACGAGGACACTGACCGTGAAATCTGGGTGCGTATAATAGGTTCCAGATGGATCAATAAACGCGCCTATCGTTCCCGAAGTATACGTTAGTAGATACCACGGCTCAACTCCCACCTGATTGAGCAGGAAGGCCTGAAAAAATGGCATTATCAGGAAAAATGTGAAGAAGGAGAACATCGTCGCCCCTGTCCCCCCCATGATCGAGCTGAAGAAAAGGGTCAAGCTGAGCACGGCGCACCCATAGAGGATCGCCAGCCCGAGGGAACCTAGGAGCGTGGTCGGCACCTCACCGTAAGTGTTGAGCATGAAAAGTATCCCCGTTAAAAAGAAGATTGAAATCATCAATAGGACTGAAATGAAGGAAGCCGTGAACTTCCCAGCAACCAACGTGACGCGCCTCATTGGGTTTGAAAAAAGCAAGTAGCCCGTTTTACGTTCGAACTCTGAAGCTATAACATCCCCACAGAGGACAACTCCCGCAACTGTAATCAGAAAATACGCTGGCATGAAGAAAAACCCCTTGCTAAACGCCACAGCGCTCTCCGCCCCCTCCATTCCTTTGGCAGCAAGCACGGAAAATACTGTAACGAGCATGATGAGCCCGATCAAACGCCAACCCTTCAGATGTTTCCACAACTCATATTTCGCAACGGTGCCTGCTTGCCTGAGAGACGAGGGTAGTGCCATCGTTTTTCACTCCTCAACCAACCGTAGGTAGAGCTCCTCCAGTGCCGCTACTGAAGGTCTAAATGAGGCCACTTGGAGTCTGACATCTTTCACCAAGGCTGCGAGCAATTTCACCTGAGCGGTTTTATCCCCCTCAAAATTTATTTTTATACGATTTTTCTCGGCTGAATACGACTTGACCGATTCCAACTTTTTCACTTTCTCGAGCTGTTTGGGCTTCGGTGGCTGAAGCAAATCGACCTCGAGAACCTGCACTTTGAATAACTTCTCGAGATTTTCTACCCTATCGTATGCTATCAGTTTTCCCTTGTTGATCATTGCGACCATATCACAGACTTCCTGCACTTCATAGAGCATGTGCGATGCAAGAAATATCGTCTTGCCTTGTTTCATTATCTCCTTCAGCATTTTCCTTATCTCTACTACCCCCCGTGGATCAAGACCCAAAGCGGGCTCATCTAGAATGAGGATCGAGGGATTGTGCAAGAGGGCTTGAGCGATGCCCAGCCTTTGTTTCATCCCTCTCGAGAACTTTGGGGTCTTCATCCTTGCCCACTTGGATATCCCGGCAAATTCTAAGACCTCCTTCACCCTCTCCCTGAGCTCTCTGCCGGTAATTCCGCGGATCTTTCCGTAATATCTCAAAACATCCAAAGCGTTGAACTGTGGGTAGAAATCTGGTACCTCAACTATGCATCCCACATCTTCAAGCGCGTTTCTCGGCTCCTTGGAGGGGTTAAACCCATTTACATGGGCCTCCCCCTTCGTCGGATAAATCAAGCTGCAGAGAATCTTGATGGTAGTAGACTTCCCAGCACCGTTGGGGCCCAAGAAACCAACACAGTGCCCCTTGCGGATTTTCATCGTCAAATTGTCTAGAGCCAACATCTTGCCGTAGTACTTCGTTAGGTTTTCAGTAACAATGGGTTCCAATCGTTACCCCCAAATTGATAAATTCTTTCCTGCTTAAAAGCTCCAAGTCCACTTTTTGGCTAGCCCTTGAAAAACAACGACAGCTCCTGCTCAGCGCTTTCCGGACATCATTTAGCATTCCTAACACCAACATCAACAACAAAAAGGCGACGAACGGGGAATTCCTTGAGGATCCATGGAACCCGAAAGAAGAAAGGAGTATCGTCAAGGCTTGCCGAAAGTCTGCTACAAGACGATCCGCTTGGCGAACGTGCTCGGCTCCTGAGCCCGAGGCCTCGTCGTTAACCGCACGGGCAAGGCGGCGGACCTCTCGCTCGGCGAGGTCGAACAGTTCATGGGGCGCACGCTCGGGGCGATGCCAATCCTCTCAGATATTCCCGAAGACCCCAAGGTTCAAGAGGCGGAGCGCGAGGGCGTTCCCGTCGTCGTGTACGAGCCCGAGTGCGCAGCCTCGCTTGCCATCAACGAGCTCGCGAAGGTCGTCGCAGGTGAAGCTGATTTACCTTATGTTCCATATGAGGAACGTGCCGTTGTCGAGACTACCAAGCGATTGATCCGGGCGCTCACTGGGCGCTGGGCATAGCATCGTGGCTCTGGCTCTGTTTTAGAACCAAGGTACTAGGTACGACAGTACGAGCACCGCCACAACAAATACAGCACCAGCGGCCAGGAACCCGCCGACGATGCCCCACCTCGGGATGGCGAGGTACAGGGTGATGGCGAAGAACACGTTCGAGATCATCGCCATGACTACGCCCCGCGTCATCTCGGTCGTTGCTCCGATGTCTCGGTTGTGGATGTAGTACAGAGCGACCACTCCGCTCGTCCGAATCGGGGCCCCTGCAAGGATGCCGCCGGCGGTAGGGCCGAGCAGCGCTGCCATGAGCAAGGCCCCAGCCACGAGGACCCCGCCGAACAGGAAGTCGAACGCGATGACTCTCACGCTTGGTCTCGTTTTCAATTTCAACCCCCATCAAACCTTTCGCGGCTCTGATAAAACTTTCGCCGATGGGCTAGTTGTTAACGATCATCGGGCGATTCTGCTCAGGTGAGGGGCAGAAAAGTGGATAACTTCTTTCTCCATTTTCATTTTTCGGGTTTAGATACAACAGCTGAATTTGGCGTAACGAGCATCCAACCGTGCAGGATTTAAACGTACTGACGAGACAGGGACTTGAATCAAATGTTCAGGTTGGGTAATTTAACCATCGAGGTTGAGCTAGGGGACCTGACGAAACAAAAGGTCGATGTGCTCTGCAACCCCGCGAACAGCCTGATGTATATGGGTGGGGGCGCGGCTGGGGCGCTGAAGCGCGCGGGCGGCGAAGAGATCGAACGGGAAGCGCTAAAGCACGCGCCGGTACCAGTCGGAAAGGCAGTTGCGACTACTGCTGGAAAACTTCAAGCGCGCTGGGTCGTACACGCCCCCACCATGGAGCGCCCCGCGATGCCCACGACAGGGAAAACGGTTTACCTCGCAACTAAAGCTGCACTCGATTGTGCAGAACAGGCGGGTGCTGAAAGTATTGTGTTACCTGGCATTGGAACGGGTGTCGGCGGGGTGCCGTTTGAGGGCGCCGCGGAGGCGATAATCAAAGCGTTGAAAGAGTTCTCTCCGGTTGCAAAATCACTCAAAGAAATTGTTTTATGCGATTTGAGTGAGGAAATGGTCGATGCGTGGGCACGGGCGCTGAGGTGATCGTTTGGGGTACGCGGAGTTCAAGGCACCAAAAGGTGTAATCAAAGTTGAGCTTGAGCTTGCAGACGACGCTATCTCACAGGTTTCTATTAGTGGTGATTTTTTCATGTACCCTGAGGACGCGCTTGAGCGACTTGAGCAAGCACTGGTTGGCGTCAAAGCTGAAAGGAAGAGTTTGCTGGCAGCGGTGCAACGATTTTACAGCTCGACCGGCGTACAAACCCCCATGGTCGAGCCCGAGCACTGGGTCGAGGCAATTTTGCGCGCAGCGGGTGAGTAGGTGGAATGGCGTTTGTTACCTTTGCGCGTGGATGACGCGTTCATGAGCATGGCGATCGATGAGGCGCTGCTCAAACTAAACGCGGAAGGCAAGTCGCCTAACACGATCAGATTTTGGCGCTGGCTCCCCTCGACAATTTCGATTGGCTGCTTTCAAAGCGTCGAGCGCGAGGTCGACCTCGAGGTGGCGAAGCGTTACGGTGTAGACGTTGTGAGGCGAATAACAGGCGGGGGTGCAGTTTTTCATGACCACGGCGGCGAGCTCACTTACAGTGTCGTGTGCAAGCAAGGTGATGTCCCTGACGACATCATCGAGTCCTATCGCTTGATCTGCGGCGGCTTGGTGCACGGCTTCGAGCGACTAGGTCTGCGAGCTGAGTTCAAGCCGGTCAATGACGTGCTTGGAAATGGAAAGAAAATCTCGGGCAGCGCCCAGACTCGCCGGTGGGGCTCGGTGCTACAGCATGGGACAGTGCTCATCGCGCCAGATGTGCGGCGGATGTTTGAGTTGCTCAGGGTCACCCCTGAAAAAATTTCTGATAAATTCATCGCCTCAGTTTTCGAACGAGTGACGACGGTCGAGCGGGAGCTTGGAAGGAAGCCGAGTTTTGAGGAAGTAAGGGAAGCGAT
>JAUXAS010000095.1 GCA_030619825.1 Hadesarchaea archaeon | reverse complement strand
CAAAGGAAGGCCAGATGAACCCGCGCCGTTTAGCAAGCTCCATAACTTCTTCGTGCTTTTTGGCCACCGCCCCACCGCAATTGGAAGCGTTTTAGAAGCCTAAAAAATTAAGTATCGCTACTCAACCAAAGCGCGGAGCAGATCGACATCCTGCACGATACCAGTGAGCTTGCCCTCCGCAGACAAAATGGGGGTCTGCTCGATCCGATGCTGCCGCATGAGCTGCGCTGCCCTGCTCACGGTAGTCTTGCGCGTTATCGTCACGAGCTCCTTCGTCATCACGTCCCGCACGAGCTTATCCGGGACCTTCAGCTCCCGCTTGGTGATGTAAATCCGGTTCTCACTGTCCCACGTCCAGCTATCGCCCTCGCTTCGCCCCGCCATCTGGCTCATTCGTGACTCGGTTTCAACACCACTCACCTTAAGGATATCCGAGTCGTCGATGATCCCGACCAGGTTGCCGCCCTCGTCGATCGCGGGCAGGGCTCGGAAGCCGGAGAGGTCCATGATCTCCACCACGGCCTTGATAGGGGTTCCATCCCACACGGCGATAATGTGTGGGCGCATGAAATCTGATGCTAGGCGCTCCACATCCATCTCGGCAATCGCGCGGTAGATGATGTCTTGGACCGTGAGCATCCCGACGAGTTTCCCGTCCTTTAGCACGGGCAGCCTTCGGACGCGAGCCTTGAGCAGACAATTCACTGCTTCCTCGAGCTTATCGTTTATCGAAACCGTCGAAACGTCGCGATCGACGAGCATCGCGAGTTGATTCTCGCTGGGGTTCTCGAACAACTTGCGAAGCCTCACCATCCCAACGAGCTCATCGGTGCCCCGCTTCACCACGGGGACCGCGCTTGCACCTATTTTCCTCAGGATATCAAGGGCCTCAGCTCGGGTACCGGGCACCTCTACCCACTTGACCTCCTTGGTCATCACACCTTTGACCTGCATGCCTCCTCATCCACCATTCGCTATGCTAGTTAACTCCCCAAAACACCATTTTTTTCTTGATGTTCCAAGCTTATAAAATTTTTCCGCGCGCGTAAATCGCTCGGATGTTGTCCGCTCGCGCTCGATTAACCAATCCCGCATGCACGTTGGTGAGGTCCGTAAGATTGTTTCCACGGGTGAGCACCATAAATGTCGCACTGCCCCCCTCCTCAATTGGCCCCCACGGTAAATTGAAAAGTTTTAGGGGTTCAAGCGTCGCGGCTTTAAGGAGTTTGCGCGACTCCTCGCCCCCCGCTGCTGGATCGGCGCGGCGCAGGCACGCCCAAGCGAATGAGAGCTCCTCAAACATGTTCGGCTGGCAGACCATCGCGTTGTCCGTTCCGAGACAAAAACGAACGTTGGTTGCGAGTGCGAGGTGGATGGGAGGTACACCGACGCCCAGCAAGCTGTTGGCCCTCGGGCAAAACACGACGGGAACACCATTCTTTTGAACTGAAACGAAATCTTCCTCGTTCGCGTGGGTAGCATGAACGATAAAAGATGGGCGGAGTTCAAGTGCTCGCTCGACTTCATCTCGGGCAGACGTTAACTCGACAACATGAACCGAGAGAAATTTCTTCGCCCGCTTGGTTTGACCAGCGATTGATCGAAGTCCCTCCTCATCGAAAGCGTCGAGCGAAGGCAAACCGATTCCATCTGATTTTTTTAAAACAATGTTCAGTTCCTCGAGCGCGAACGGGCGCCCCATGATAATTGATTTTACCGCTTTGTGCGATGCCTCCCGAAGGAGCTCGACCCCTTTCGCTCCACCCTCCCTGAAATCGCAGTGGGCTAGAGTGCCGGTGCGAAACATGTCCTGAAGCGTCGCGCGAATCGATGCGAGCAACTCGCTGCGCGAACGTGAGCCCAAAGCACGAAATTTCTCCCCGCCTGGACCGACTACCCGGGGCTGTGTCCTGCCGAGGTAAAGCTCCTTGGCGACGGAATCAGCGACGTGAGTATGCGCGTTAACGAAGGGTGGCAAAATGAACCCTCCTTTCAAATCGATGGCCTGCCCCGAGGGGGAGCCTTCGGAAATTTTTTCAATCGAGCCATCACGGACCACGAGGTAGCCTTGTGCAAGCTCAAGCTCCTCGCCCTCGAGAATGGTCACGTTGGAAAGCACTTGCTTGGCCATGGTGTGCCCAACCCGCCTTGTTCAATCATGACTTAAAAGTTTATCAAACTCAAGTATGACTGAGGCCGATGAAACTAATTGTTTACAACGCCCGAGAGTGCGACCCGAAAAAGTGCACTGCGATGCGCTTACATCGATTTGGGAAAATCCAGATGGTCTTTCAGTCCCAGGGATTGCCGGGAAACGCAATCTTGCTTGATCCATTTGCGGAACGGGCACTTTCTGGAGAGGACGCCGAG
>JAUXAS010000035.1 GCA_030619825.1 Hadesarchaea archaeon | reverse complement strand
CGTGATCGGCTCCAGTAGTGCATCATGCCCGTCGTCAGGGTCTTCAACACTGCTTGCTTGGTCTGGTTGGCTACCATGAGCACTTGTTTTGTTCGAAAATCTCGCGTCACAGCTGTAACAAATCCGTTCCTAAACCTGAGGACTTTTACAATCGCTCGCGCCCTAGCTAGAGTTAATTTCAAACCTATCACCGCCGTCTTTGCCTGAGCTCTTCCATGACCTCATCTAGCCGCACGCCCTTCGCCGCCAAAAGCACCATCACGTGAAATACCACGTCGGCTGCCTCGTGTATTATCTTTGTTTTCTCATCACCCTTTGCCGCAACGCTGAGTTCACCGGCCTCTTCCCCGAACTTCCTGATCACCTCTGCCTCACCCTTCGCCAGCAAGCCTGACACGTAGGAGGCTTGCCTCGGGCTGTTCCGACGGTCCTCGATCACGGCGAAAACCTCATCCAAAATCTCGGTTTCCATTTTCACCCTTCTTTCAACCTCTTCTTGATGCTTTGAGCGTGCCCAGGGAGGCCCTCGGCTTTGGCTAGCCTCTCCGCGGTAGCCGCTATGCGCTTCAAATCCCGTTCGGTTAAAGCCTGCAAGGTCGGCAGCCTGACAAAATCGAGCACCGAGAGTCCAGAGCGTCTTCTAGCCACGCCACCGGTTGGCAGGATGTGATTGGGCCCCACAGCAAAATCGCCCGCTGCCACCGGCGAGTAAGGTCCGATGAAAATTGCGCCTGCATTTCTCACCCGCTTCAAGACCTGCGTTGGGCGCTTTACCATTAGCTCGAGGTGCTCAGGGGCGTAGTCGTTCGCGAACTCTATCGCCTGCTCAAGGTTGGCCGTCACTATCACTCGCCCATACTTGTTGAGGGCTCGCCGCGCGATCGCTACCCGCGGATTTTCTTCAAGCATTTTTTCGAGGGACTCGCAAACCTTGGACGCAAGCTCCGGAGATGTCGTCACGAGTACAGCTGCCGCCGCTGGGTCGTGCTCAGCCTGTGCCAGCATGTCCGCCGCGACGTACGCTGAATTAGCCGAAGCATCCGCGATGATCAAAACCTCGCTCGGACCCGCGGCAAAATCTACGTCAACATTTGGCGCGACCACTTGCTTAGCGGCCACCACATAGACGTTTCCCGGCCCGACTATCTTATCGACCTTGGGGATCGTCGGGGTGCCATACGCCATCGCCGCTATCGCCTGAGCGCCGCCGACTTTGAAGACTGCATCGATGCCCGCCACGTCAGCGGCCACCAGCATGACTCCGTTGACCCCCCCGTCTTTCTTGGGAGGGGTACATGCGATTATTTGCCCGACCCCGGCAATCCGCGCTGGGATTGCAGCCATAAGCGCGCTCGAAGGGTAGCTCGCCAATCCACCTGGGATATAAATGCCCACTCTCGCCAAGGGGCGCACGAGTTGCCCGACCCTAATGCCTGGCTGGAGCTCCGTCGACCACTCACGTGGGAGCTGCTTGCGGTGAAATTTTTCGATAGCCGCCGCAGCACGCTTAATCGCTTTTACCGTCTCCACATCGACCTGCTTGTAAGCGGCATCGATCTCTCGCTTGCTAACGCGAAGCTGTTTTCGATCAAGCCTGGCGCCGTCGAGGCTCCTTGTGTACTCAAGTAGGGCATCATCCCCCAGCTCCCGCACGTCGGCCACGATTTTGGCCGCTTTAGGCATGGCCGATGAGACATCAAGTTCAGAGCGTCTGAGTAGTTTTTCCTGTTCCGCCTGCGAGCACTCCCAAAGGCGAACGACCTTCAACATTATAACCCCCTAGTTATAGCCTCACCGAAACGCCACGCTTTCGCAGGTAGCGCTTGACCTCTTCGATCGTGTAGGTGCCAAAGTGAAAGATGCTTGCGGCTAGCGCGGCATCCGCCTTGCCATTGGTCAAAACTTCGTAGATGTGCTCGAGCTTGCCAGCGCCCCCTGAGGCGATAATCGGTATGCCTATTGCCTCAGCGATTGCGCGCGTTCCTTCGATATCGTAACCCTCTTGCGTGCCATCGGTGTGCACACCTGTGTAGAGGATCTCACCCGCGCCCAGCGACTCGACTCGCTTTGCCCACTCTATCATGTCAATTCCAGTGGGTTTCATCCCGCCGGAGACGCACACCTCCCACTTTCCTTCTGCAATGACCTTTCCATCGATGGCGCTCACCACCCTCTCCCTACCAAACTCAAGAGAGAGTTCACGCAGGAGCTCTGGCATTCTAACTGCGGCGGTGTTCACCGAGATCTTGCTAGCCCCAGCATCTAGAATAGCTCTAGCATCCTCAACGCTTCGTATGCCTCCACCGACGGCTAGCGGGATTGAAATCACACTCGCTACCTTTCGAACAGCCTCCAGCAACGTCGGTTTGTTTTCGGGGGTTGCCGCGATATCGAGAAACACCAGCTCGTCCGCCCCATCATTCTCGTAGCGCTTGGCGAACTCAGCTGGAGTACCGACATCTTTCACGTCTCTGAAGCACACACCCTTGACAAGTTTCCCGTGTTTCGTGTCGAGGCAGGAAATTACCCGTTTGTACAACTATAGTACCCCCTTGGTGCTCGGCACGCCGCGCCTCCGGGGCGCCCTGCTCGTCGCTCGGGCTAACGCTACCCCCAGCGCCTTGAAGACCGCCTCTGCCTTGTGGTGGTCGTTCTTGCCGCGAAGCACTTGCACGTGCAGGTTGAACCTCCCATTCGTCGCGAGCGTCTCGAGCAGGTGCACGACCATATCGCTGCTTAGATCGTCCAGCTTTCGCTTCGTGAACTTTGCCTCGATGTCCGGGTAAGCTCGTCCGCCGAGATCTACCGCGGCGAGCACCAGTGCGTCGTCCATTGGCACCACCGCGTCGCCCATGCGCTGGATGCCCGCCTTTTTGCCGAGAGCCCGCTCGATAGCCTCACCCAAAGCGATCATGGCATCCTCGGCGATGTGGTGCTCAAAGTCGCCACGCGCGCGGAGTTCGAGGTCGAAGCAGCCGTGCTTGGCGAAGCTCGCGAGCAAGTGGTCGAGGAATTTTACATTAGTGTCAACTCTCGTCCTGCCCGAACCATCCAAGTTTATCCTAACCTCAACCGCCGTTTCCTTCGTCTTCCGCCTGACCTTGCCAACCCTCACCGGCTCACCTCCATCGCCTGCATTAAAGTGAACTTGCCTTTGTATAATGCCATCCCGAGCACCAAGCCCGCTGCACCAGCTTCCCGCGCGATGCGCACATCGTCGAGCGACCCGACGCCACCCGATGCGAAGACCGGGATTTTGACCGCCCCTACGAGTTCCCTTATTTCTCGTGCCGCTACACCTCGCATGCTCCCCTCGACATCGACGCTCGTGAAGAGCAGCGACCCCACGCCCATGCGCTCGAATTCCAGTGCCAACTCCAGTACTGATTTTTCCGTCTGCTTTCGCCAGCCCTCAATCGACACCTTGCCCGAACGCGCATCGAGGGCCACCATGATGCGATCGCCTCCCGCGAGCTTGACCAAGTGCTTCACCAGCTCCGGTTCCTTCACCGCGGCTGTACCCAAAATCACGCGGCTCGCCCCTGTACCGAGGAACTCGCATGCACGTTCGAGCGTTCGAATTCCGCCCCCTACTTGAATTTCAACCCGAACGTTCGCGAGCACCTCCGCCACGCGCGCGAAGTTGTCGCCCATGCCCATCGCGGCATCGAGGTCGACCACATGCAGGTAGGTCGCTCCTTGGGTTACCCAGCGCTGTGCTAGCTCGACGGGCTCGCCGTAAACCCGCTCGGTCTCTGGTTTTCCTCCTACTAATTGAACGCATCGTCCGCGCATGATGTCAACGCTAGGGATTACCAGCAACTTCACACCCCTGTGAAATTTATGGCAGCACCCGCTCGATGGGCACCACGAGGATATCGCGTGCTCCCGCTTGCTTCGCCCGCCGCACGACCTCATCGACACGCTCGGCCTCGACGACGACCTGCACCGCAAGCATGGGCTCGGCAGCTTCAACCTTAGAAACGGTGGGTCCAGCCATTCCAGGCATTATCCGCCTTATCTCTGGCAACTTAGCTTCAGGCACGTTCATAAGTACGAGCTTTCGACCCCTCGCCTGGACCACGCTTTTCATCGCCGTAACGATGCCCTCAATCTTCAACTTTTTTTCCCGCAGGCTTCGAGGGTTCGCGATTAACCTAGCCGAGCTTTCAAGGATCGTGTCCATAATCTCCAACCCGTGTGTGCGCAAAGTTGTACCCGTGCTCGTTACGTCCACGATAAGGTCAGCAACTCCCATCAGGGGGGTTATCTCAGCTGCCCCTGTGACGCGCACAATTTCGACCTCAACGCCCTTTTCCAGGAAGTAACGTTTTGCGAGTCTCGGGAATTCGGTTGCGACCCTCATGCCCGGCTTCACGTCCTTGCTCTTTTTTATGCCCGACTTCTCCTGGGTTGCAACTATTATCCGAGCGAGGCCATAGCCGAGGTCCAGGAGTTCGACCACATCGCTCCCGCTCTCCTCCACCAAATCGAGACCCGTGACTCCGAGGTCCGCCGCTCCCTTCGCCACGAGGTCCGGTATATCTTGAGCTCGAACGAACACGAGCTCTACCTCAGGATCGCGGGTGCGCGCGAAGAGCTGGCGAGCCTCTTTGTTGACGATCCCTATGCCCGAGTCCTCAAGCAAGCGGACCGTCGGCTCCTCCAAGTGTCCTTTTGGAACAGCAATTTTCACCATTACCTAACCACCTCATTCAACTGCTTTATAACCTTCACGAGCCGCTCGTTCTGTTGCGGTGTGCCTACGGTTATCCGAATGTAATCCGGACCTGCACAGCGAAAATTCGAGAGATCCCGCACGAAAATTTTGCGCTCGGCGAGAAAATCGCATACTTCGGACGCATTCAATCCCAGTGGACTAACATCAACCATCAAAAAGTTCGAGTCAGATGGCAAGACCAGAAAACCGAGCTTCGTGAGTTCACGGCGCATGTACGTCCTCCCCTGTCTCACCCTCGCCACGACCCTGCGCATATATCGCTTGTCCTGTAGGGCCGCGAACGCCGCAGCTTGGGCTAAGCGGTTGACGTTAAATGGCGCGCGGATTCCCTCGAGCGCCTCGACGAGCTTGGGGTTGCCCACCGCGTAGCCGACCCTTAAACCCGCGAGCCCGAAAGCTTTCGAGAACGTGCGGAGCACCAGCAGGTTCCCCGTCCTGGTCGCGAGCTTCGCCACCGAGTAGCCCGCGAACTCTGCGTACGCCTCGTCGACTATGATAAGCTTTCCGCTCGCCAGCAGCCCCCTCAGGTCTCTTAAACCCATGCCGTTGCCGGTCGGGTTGTTCGGCCTACCGATAAACGCCAATTTCGTTCCCGTCAGGGCGCGCTTGAGTTCGGCCATGCGCCACTCGAAGTTCGGTAGCTTGAAGAACTTGGGCACCCCACCGTTGACCCTGCACGCGAGCTCATACATCGCAAAAGTCGGCAAAGGGATGAGCGCACGCTCGCCTGGGTTGAAAAAAGCTTTGCACGCGAGATCCACGAGTTCGTCAGAGCCGTTCCCGATCGCCACGCACTTGGTTTCGGCGCCGATGTAATTACCTATCGCCTGCCTGAGTTCCGTGGCTCGGGGGTCGGGGTATGAACCAACGCGTGCCGCCTCCCGCTTGAGCGCTCGAAGCACGCGCGGCGATGGACCGTAGGGGCTCTCGTTGGACGCGAGGTTGATGGCCCCCGCTACCCTGACATTGTATTCGCGGGCAATCGGATACGAAACCCGCGACCTCAGCATCTCGCTAACGCGTTTCGAAATCATTTTTTTCCTCCAAGGGACGGTCGCTGGCGGGGTAGCGCTTCCACGTGTAGTTCTGCTCGAATGTCAGCTCGCTGGGTACCCCCAAGCGCTCGAGCACCCCTTGGGCCTCTTCCAAGCTGCGGGTGGGCACCAGCTCCTTCGCCACCCCGTTTATCCGATCGAATACCACCCGAGGGTCGAAGTAGAGCGTCATCGCCGACATAGGGGTCAGCAGGATCTTGCGACTGCCTTCGCGAATTTTGATTTCCCCTTGAAGCCCCCGTGCCGCCTTGACCGCTAACGCGCTTGATTCAGTTTTGGTCTTGGGGATTACCTCATCGAGCACCTTCAAATCATCGGGAGTCAGGCCCCTGGCGCCTAAAAAACCACCATACCCCGCGATCTTCGCGACCTGCTGGTTGAACTGCTCGAAGCTGAGCTCGCCGTCAGTGCAGCAACCCAGCACCCCCAGTAGCGAGGGCACCTTTAGGTTGACCATCGCGGCAAGCACCATACTATCCGCCAATAAACTTTTAACGCCCTCCTCCGAACCCTCGGCCAGGACATCGCCCCCCACGTCGACTCCCACGAACAAATCTATCCCGAGCCGCTCGATTGTCTCGTTTAGGCCATCGATCACCCCTTGCACCCCTTGGTTGAGGTCCACGAGCACGGTCTCCTCGCCCAGCACCTCGGCTACGGCCGACTCGGTGAAGCGGATGCCCTTGGTCGTTCGCGTTCGGGCGTTCGCGAGCCCGACCGTCGCTGAGAGCCGCTTGATCTCGACTATTTCTTCCATCTTGCGGGGCCCCGGTTCAGGGTCATTGACATATCGCTCCCAAGTCAGGCCCCCGAGCAAGGTGCGAAGGCCGAGTTGCTGCAGGTAGCGGGAGGTCGGCAGCGCGCCAACGACATCGCCTCCCCCGCCTATGCCCAAGACTAACGCATAACTGGATTCCTTCGCCAACGCTTCGATCGATTTCCTCATGGACATCCCCTGCGTAAATTGGCTATTTTGTATATAAAGTTTACTATTTTTAGCCGAAAGGAAATATTATATCTAGAAAAGAGAAAAATATAAATACTATCCACAAAGATAACCACATCGGGGGATATTGAGGGCTTGGAAGTGGAAATTATGGAACTTGACGAGATAGACAAAAAATTACTTGCCCTGCTACAGGGCGATTCGAAGGTGTCCTATGCAAGGCTAGCCAAGCAATTGGGCGTGAGCTCATCTGGCATCCACAAGCGCGTCAAACGCCTCCTCGATGCAGGCGTGATTCAAAGATTCGTCGCGGTGGTCGACCCTCAAATCATAGGGAAAAAACTCAAGGCGTTCATAGGCATCTCCACCCTTCCCGGTGGCTGCAAAGAAGTCATAGCCCAGCTAAGCCGACGCCCTGAGGTTCTCGAGATTCACGAGGTCGCCGGCGAACACGACCTGTTTGTGAAGCTCCTCACCGATGACACGCTGAAGCTGAACAAACTCCTGCACGAGATGGACAGGATTCCGGGCGTAAGCAGCTCCCGAACCTTGATCGTGCTCAAGACCGAAAAGGAGACAAGCGCCGTGAAATTCTAGTAATTGACGCGCCCAAGATCTTTTTTTTAACTACTAATAATAGGGTAGGCGTACGAACTAAGGGCGCTCACGAGGCGTGCCGACCGTGCTCGAGGCAAGAAGCGGAGGCAGCTTGTGGATAAACTAGTAAAGGAGTAAAAAGGCGACAACAAAATATTACGGCATTTTTTAGGAAAACTGTCATTTCCTGCTCACTAAATGACAAGCCACCTGATGTTTCATTCCCACATCCACGAGTTCAGGGAATTCCTTCCTGCAGATGTCCGTAGCATAGGGGCATCTCGGATGGAACCTACAGCCTGGGGGAGGGTTGATTGGGCTGGGCACCTCCCCCTTCAATATCTCGTGCTTGCGTCGGCGCCTGGGATTTGGGACCAGCACCGCATCGAGCAGAAATCTCGTGTAGGGGTGTAGTGGGTTTTTATAAAGCTCTTCTTTGGTAGCCACCTCCAGCAACTTGCCCACATACATGACCCCGATCCTATCACTCATGTGCTCTATCACGTTAAGGTCGTGAGAAATGAAGAGGTATGAGAAATTGTACTTCTGGTGCAGATGACTTAGCAAATTCAGTATGTGCGCTTGAACCGACATATCGAGGGCAGAGGTCGGCTCATCCAACACCACGAAATCCGGATTTAAAGCCAATACCCGGGCGACCGCTATCCTCTGCTGCTGGCCGCCGCTAAACTCGTGGGGGTAACGAAACATATGCTCCGGGTTGAGCCCGACTTCCTTCAGCGCTTTTGCAACCAGCTCGTCCTTCTTTCTCCCTTTAGCGATTCCGAATGTCACGAGGGGTCTGCCCACGATGTCCCGGACGAGCATCCTGGGGTTGAAGGAGGAGTAGGGGTGTTGATATACGATGCTCATCCTTCTCCTCAACTTCCGCAACTCGCCCCCGTCCATATCGGCTATGTCTTGGCCATCGGAGTATATCCTACCCGCCGTTGGCTTCCATAGACCTAAGATTAACTTACCCACCGTGCTCTTTCCGCACCCGCTTTCTCCCACAAGACCAAAGATCTCGCCCTTTTCTATGTGAAAATCCACGCCGTCAACGGCAAGGATCCACTTTTTGCTCCCGAAGAAGAGCCCCCTCTCAGCTATGAAGTGCTTTTTCAGGCCCCTGACCTCGACCATTTTTGTGACTGCTTTCGATCTCATCTTTTGCCCCCCTTGTAGAGATGACACCGCACGGTATGGCCCTCATCCACTTCAACCATGGGCGGCATCTCCTTCGTACATATCGGCTTGGCATGAGGGCAGCGGGGGTGAAACTTACAACCTGAGGGGGGGGCAACGAGGCTCGGCACGAAGCCGGGTATGACCGTAAGTTCACCCCTCTTTTTCTCCGCACCCGGAAAGGTGCCAAATAACGCGCTGGTATATGGGTGCTTTGGTTTCTCGAATAAATTCATCACGTCCGCCTGTTCTACGATGTTTCCAGCGTACATCACCGCGACTCTGTCACATATCTCAGCTATCACCCCCAGATTATGGGTGATGATCATGATGGATGCGCCCTGCTTTCGCCTCAATTCCCTCAATAACTCCAAAATCTGAACCTGAATCGTCACGTCCACTGCTGTGGTTGGCTCGTCGGCTATCAAAAGCGCTGGATTACAAGCGAGCATCATAGCCATCATGGCGCGTTGTTTCATCCCTCCGCTGAACTGGTGCGGGTATTGATACATTCTATCTTCGGGGTCGGGAATGCGAACGAGATCTAAAGCCTCCGCAGCTTTGGATAGCACCTCTTTTTTATCTACCCTTTGATGAAGTTGGATCGCCTCCGCGATTTGCTCACCTATCCTGAAGACGGGGTTTAAGGAGGAGTGCGGGTCTTGGAATATCATCGAGATTTTTGCGCCTCTAATGCGCCTCATCTCCTTCTCGCTAATTTTCATCAGGTCTTTGCCTTCGAACATCACCTTCCCGTCAACAATCCTTCCGGGCGGGCTTGGAACTACTCTCAATAGGGAAAGGGCCGTGACGCTCTTGCCACA
>JAUXAS010000008.1 GCA_030619825.1 Hadesarchaea archaeon | reverse complement strand
ATCGGGCGCTGGAGATCATTCTAGCTCGCAACCCACTTCCTGAGGTGACAGGCTACGTTTGTACCCACCTATGCCAGACCCGATGCACGCGGAACAACTACGACGAGCCAGTAGCCATCATGGCGCTGAAGCGGTTCGCCGCCGAAAAGGGAAGGGTAACGATGAAGGCGGCCGAAAGGAGCGGCCATATGGTGGCGGTGATCGGTAGCGGCCCCTCGGGGCTGGCCGCAGCCTACTACCTAGCCCTGTGCGGAATCGAGGTGGTCATTTATGAGGCCAAAGACAGGGTGGGGGGGATGCTAGCCATAGCTCCAACCTTCAGGCTGCCCGAGGCAGTCGTCCGGGAGGACATTGAGCGAATCGAGAAGCTGGGGGTCAAGATCAATCTTTCCCATCCTGTCACGACTCCTCCGGAGGAGCTTCTTAATCAGGGTTTCGATGCCGTTTACATAGCCTCGGGAGCCCAAAAAGGTGCCCGCCTGGGCATCGAAGGCGAAGATAGAAAAGGTGTCTACCAAGCCCTCGATTTTCTCGAGCGGGTGAGCCGGGGTGAAAGGGTTGGCCTGGGCAAAAGGATCCTTGTGATCGGCGGAGGGAACACGGCCATGGATGCGGCCAGAACAGCCAAGCGGCTCACCGGCGAGCCGGTGAAGGTAGTCTACCGGCGAACCCGCCGGGAGATGCCAGCCACCGAAGAGGAGGTTGAGGGACTCTTCTCGGAAGGAGCCATTCTGGAAGAACTGGCTTCTCCCACCCGAATTATCCTCAAGGAGGGCCGGGCCGTCGCCCTAGAGTGCATTCGGAACAAACTGGGAGCAGCTGGCCCGGACGGGAGGAGAAGGCCAATCTCCATCGAGGGGAGCGAATTCCAGATTGAGGCGGATTCCATAATCGTGGGCATCGGCCAGCACCCAGATGTCTCCTTCATCGACGGAAGCTCCGTCTCCCTGCACAAGAACGACACTATCGTTGTAGATTCTCAAACCGGGCGCACAGGACATGAGCAGGTCTATGCGGGGGGGGACGCGGTTCGAGGACCAGCCACCATCATCGAGGCGTGCGCTGACGGAAGGCGGGCTGCCGAGGCGATTTGCCGCCAGTTGGGCGTAAGAGCCAACCTGCCAACTGGGCAACTTCCCGTGCTCTCCGAAGAAGATATCGTGCAGATGAAACATGTCCGCGCTAGGAAAGTGGCACAGTACAGGGGAGCTATACTCCCTCCCGAAGAGCGAGGCGGCTTTGACCTTATCGAGGCAACACTGACGGAGGAAGAGGCACTGGGAGAGGCGGCCAGGTGTATGCAGTGCTCCAACTTCTGCGATAAGTGCGTGGAGGTATGCCCCAACCGAGCTAATTATGCCTTCTTTGTCTCCCTCATGAGCCCGACGCTGCCCAAGGTCTCCTGCCAGCAGAGTGGCTTGAGGGTGTCCGGGGAGGAGGTCTTCCAAGTTGCACAGGCTAGGCAGATCATCCACATTCAAGACTTTTGCAACGAGTGTGGCAACTGCGCGACTTTCTGCGTGCATGATGGCAAACCTTACGAAGACAAGCCCGGGCTCTTCCTTGAGAAGAGCGACTTTGAACGGGAAGAGGACAACGCTTTCTACATCGAGAGAGGCGAGCGGGAATGGACCATCCGAAGGCGCGAAGGCGGGAAAGAGTCGCGTCTGTCTGTGGAGAGCGAGACCGAAGAGATGATCTTCGAAAATGAGTGGTTGAGGATGAGACTCTCCTCCGACTTTCGAATCAAAAGCATGAAATTGAAAAAGGATTTCCGAGGAGAGTTTTCCTTGGTCGGCCCAGCGGAGATGTACGTAATCCTCAAGGGGGTTACCACCTCCTTGCCTTTCCTGCCTTTTGCCCGAAGCTAATATCTCTGCTGAGGCTACCAGCACCCATCAAAGGAAAACTGATACACGAAAAAACCAACTCCTCCAATGTGCTTCATCTGCGACCTACGGAATCCGGCATGACAGAAACGGCCTTCTACGAGGGGCCCGAGGCAGGCGAGTGTCCGCACGGTCAGGGAAACTTCCACGGCTATCTCGTAAAAGTTTTTATCGCAACTAGTAAATAATGTGGAATAGGAGGGCTAAAAATATGGCAAGTTTAGCGATAGAAAACGGGCTAATTGTAACTATGGATAAGGAACGGCGGATTCTCAAGCGAGGAAACGTAGCTATCGAGGATGGGAAGATCGTAAGTGTTGAAAAGGCAGGGGAAGCTAGGGGCAAGTACCGGGCCGAGGAGGTCATAGACGCAACGGAAAAAATAGTAATGCCCGGCCTGATATGTGCCCATCATCATCTCTATTCAACCTTTGCAAGGGGTATGGCCATTCCTGGCGAACCAGCGAAGAATTTCGTTGAAATATTGGAGAAGCTCTGGTGGAAATTGGATAACGCCCTGACCAAGGAAGATATCTATTACAGCTCCTTGATTCCCCTGATCGAATGCGTAAGAAATGGAACTACCACAATTATTGACCACCATGAAAGCCAATCTTATCAGAAGGGAAGTTTGGAAGAAATTGCTAGAGCGGTGGAGGAAGTTGGGATTCGTGGCTCCCTCTGCTTGGGAACCTCTGACCGCTACGGAAGGGGGAAAGAGGGGCTGGAAGAAAATGAACGCTTTCTTTCTCTCCTCAGTTCTCGACCATCCCAATTTCTGAAGGGGTTGGTTGGTCTGCACGCCACCTTTACAGTGAATGACGATACATTGGACAAGTCGGTTAAACTAGCAAAAAAATACGGGGTTGGGATTCACGTTCACTGCGCTGAGGACAAGGCTGACGAAGATGAAAATTTGAAAAAATACAATATGAGGGTGGTTGAGAGATTGAATTCACATAGAGCTCTGGGAGAGAAGTCCATCGCTGTTCACTGTGTTCACGTCGATGAAAAAGAGATGGATATTTTGAAAGCCACGAGAACTAACGTGGTTCACAACCCTGAATCAAATATGAACAATGCCGTGGGCTGTGCCGATGTCCTAGGAATGATGGGAAAGGGAATCGAGGTTGGCCTGGGCACCGATGGAATGAGTTCAGATATGCTCTCTCAAATGAGATGTTCCTATCTCATTCATCGCCACGTAAAAAAGGACCCTCGGGTTGCATTTTTGGAAGCACCTGCAATGCTATTGGACAACAACCCTAAGATTGTGAAGAGGGTCGCTGGCTGGAGAGTGGGAGAAATTGCAAAGGGTGCCTTGGCAGACATCATTTTAATTGATTACCTTCCCCCCACCATATTAAATGAGAATAACTTTCTAGGCCATCTGATCTTCGGTTTGGTTGATGCAACTGTAGACACGACAATATGTAATGGAAAAATTTTGATGCGGGATAAGAAATTGGTAGACTTGGACGAGAAATCGATCACTCAAAAAGCTTCTCAATTGGCTTCGGAGCTTTGGAAACGTTTATAGATGTTTAGAACCGCACCGCCCTCGTCGGGCAAACAGAAACACACATCCCACATCCATAACACTTAACTGGGTCGATCCTTGCAATTTTTCTCACCACTTTAGCCGCTTCGTAAACGCAGTACTGCTCGCAGAGCCCGCAGCCCGTGCATCTAGAAGCTATGATCTCCGGCGGTTTGGAGGTAGTACGAAAAGGCTGCTCTGGCAGATGGCGGAGCGCAATCCCCTTGAAATCCGCAATTGAGTTGTAGCCTTTGGCGCGCATGAACTTGGCCATTCCATCTGCTATGAGCCCGTAGATTTTGTATCCTCGAATTATTGCTGCGGTTGAGAGTTGCACCGCTGAGGCCCCTGCCATGATGAATTCAACGGCATCGCGTTCATTACTGATTCCACCCACCCCGATGACCGGTATCTTCACCGCACGGCAGACGTCGGCCACACACCGAACCGCGAGAGACTTGATGGCTGGGCCCGAAAGCCAACCGTGGCCAGAGACGCTTCCCAGCATGGGCATCGTGTTTTCTATATCGATTGCCAAGCCCAGCCCCAGCGCGTTTATCGCCACTATTCCATCCGCCCCCGCCCCTTCCACCGCTCGCGCGAACTGGACCACGTCGAACGCGTCCGGGCTGAGCTTCACGAACACCGGGATATCGACGACCTCTTTCGCCGCCTTCGTGGCTTCGGTCACTAGTTCCAAGTCCCTTCCGAGGTGTTGTGTCGATAGTTCAAGGGCATCCACTCCAGCCGCTTTTACCTTCGGTGCGACAGCTCGAATTTCATCGGCTTTGTAGCCCACGCTCGCTATCAACGGCAGTCCCTTCTTTTTCGCCTTCGCATACTCGAAGCGGAGCCATTGCTCGAGTGGCAAATCGCTCCAGAGCTCGGCGTTCAGGATGCTATCTTTGACTTTCACCATGTTAGGGCGAGGCACATGGGCTGGGGAAACGCTCACCGTCTTCGCGACTAACCCGCCAGCGCCTCCATCAGCAGCTTTTACTAATGCATCGCCATCGCGCACCGTCGGGCCAGCTGCGGGCAGAATGGGGTTGCGGAATTTTAAACCACATATTTCCACGGATAGGTCGACCACTCAATCATCTCCTCCTTATCGCCCCAAGCTTCTGCCAGAGCTTCTCAGCCGATTTCCGCGCCACCTTCACCGTCTCCGCTTCGTCGAGAGTCTGCATTTCTCGCTTGCGCATCAAGACTTTGCCCCCGACGACGACCGTTTCGACATCATCGCCATCAATGGTGTTAACGATGTGTCCGACGACGCTCTCGGGACACACGGGTGTAGGCGCGATGGCTGGATTTATGATGATGATATCTGCTAGCTTCCCGGACTCAATCGAACCCAGCTCATTCCCCAACCCGTAGAGTTCCGCTCCACGGATCGTTGCCATCTCGAGTGCCTCCATGGGTGAAATCACGCGGGGATCGCGGAGGGAGACCTTGTGTAGCAGGAAGGCGGCACGGAGGTTCTCGAATCCGTCGAAAATATAACCATCATTACCTAATCCCACGGTTATCCCCATCGAGAGCATTTTTACCACTGGTGCAACTCCGACTGCATTTAGCATGTTACTCATGGGGTTGTGGGCCACTTTTGCCCCGGTCTTTTTGATGATTGCCAGTTCATCATCGTTGACTTGCACGCAATGAGCAAGCACGACATCTTGCGCGAGTAATCCTTCATCGTTCAGCCGTTCGATTGTGCGCTTGCCGAACCGCTCTAAACTGTGATAGAGGTCCACCAGCCCCTCGGAGGTGTGGATGGTTATGGGCACTTTGTAGCGACTCGCGATCTCTCTGACATGGTGGAAAAGCTCGTCGGAAACCGTGAAAGACGCGTGAATGCTGAACATCCCCTGCACCCGGCGCATGCGCTCCTTCTTGACCTTCCGGATGAAACGTTCATTCTCCTTCGTGCCCTTAGCCCCCTCAGCGTGGGTGTGACGCTCGGTTGCCTCAAACGCTATGATGCCCCGCATCCCCGATTGCTCGACCGCGGCAGCGATCCGATCAAGCACGCCGGTTACGGCGTTCGGACCCGAGAAGGTGTCAGCAAACATGGTTGTACCCGTTTTGATGAACTCGAGGCAGGAGATAAGGGCACTCGCATACGCGTCCTCGCGAGTCATTGCCTCGTCCATTGGCCACCAGATACGCTGCAGAATCTGCGAGAAATCGGTAGGGGGCTCAATCTTCAAAGGGGCGCCGCGCAAGAGCATGCCGTAGAGATGGGTGTGCGAGCAAATCAGGCCGGGCATGACTATTTTGCCGCGAGCGTCAATGACTTCTTCAGGCTTGCTTCTGGTTTTTGCTTTGCCGCGCTTGACCGAAACAATGCGGCCGTCCTCGACAGCAATCGAGCCATTAGCGATGATTCGACGATCCTTATCCATCGTGACAATCAAACCGTTTTTAATTAACAGGTCAACCATCCAATCCCTAACAACAAAAACACCAGCACACATTTAAGCTTTCGGTAAAACCGGCGAATCAAAGATGAACCGCTCCCAAAAAGAAAAAGGTTGCCCGTGGCGGTTTATTTAAACCCCCTAAATTACTTGAGTATGGTGATCGAAATATGTCCGAATTTTCAGCGTCCACAATGAATCAACTCATCCGAAAAGCGGCCAAAGTCCGCGTGTCGCGTAGCGCCGCTCTCGAGCTCAGCGCAGTCCTCGAGGAATATGCGATTGAGCTGTCAAAGGAGGCGATAAAGCTAACTAAACATCGCAGCGCGAAAACCGTAAACGAGAGTGATATTCGGGCAGCTGCATCAAGAATACGCGCATAACTTTACCTTGACTAGGTGATGTTTTGGTCGATTTAGTTATTCGAAATGCGCGCTTGACTTTGCCCGAGGGAATCATCCGCGGAGAACTCGCGGTCGAGAAAGGACGCATTTCTGAAATCGCTACGAGTGGGCTGCCCAAAGCCGATCGAGAAATCGATGCGAAAGAGAAAATTGTGATGCCTGGAGTTATCGACACCCACGTCCATTTCTATGATCGCCATTACCTCCACCGAGAGGACTTCCAAAACGGTAGTGCCGCAGCCGCAGCGGGAGGCGTCACCAGCGTGATCATTATGCCCCTCGATACTCCGATGCTGATGCCAAGAACGATAAAAACTATCATCAAGCTCGGGCAGAATGAGAGCCTCATAGATTTCGCCCTCCACGCGGGAAACATGACCGCAGAGTCTATCAAAAATATTCCCAATATCGCCTCGCTCGGCATTAAATCATTCAAAGCGTTCACATGTGCCCCCTATGCTGTCAAAGACCCGATGTTGAAAGAGCTGATGACCGCGATAAAAAATGTTGATGGTACAACATTTGTCCACGCGGAGGACGACAAAGTTCTACAGGAGCAAACCGAGCGGCTCCTTAAGGAAGGGCGGAAAGATCCATTAGCTCATACTGAATCACGCCCGAACGAAGCCGAAGAAAAAGCCGTTGAAAAAGTGATTAAGCTCGCCCAAAGGACTGGCTGTAAATTGCATCTAGCCCACATCACGACACGTCAGGGTGCTGAGCTCGTCAAAAAGGCGAAGTACAAGCGAGTGCCGCTAACTGCTGAAACATCGCCGCACTACTTGTTTTTCACACAAGAAGACATGAAAAGGCTGGGGCCGTACCTGAAGGTGAACCCAGCGTTGAAGACGGGCGAGGATCGTACGGCGCTCTGGGAAGCATTGGCCAAAGGAGTGATTGACATCGTCGCGACCGACCACGCGCCCGGCACTAAAGAGGAGAAGGAAATCGGGTGGAAAAATATCTGGACGGCGCAAATTGGGATACCTGGGGTAGAAACCCTGCTACCGCTCATGCTCGGCGAAGGCGTCGCAAAGGGCAGGCTGACGCTCGAGAGGATGATCGATGTCCTCTGCACCAAACCCGCGCAGACCTTCGGCCTTTACCCGCGTAAAGGGGTCATCCGCGAGGGCTCTGACGCCGACCTCGTGTTCGTGGACCTCAAAAAAGAAGTAACGATAACAGCTGAGAGATTGCACTACAAGGTTGGCTGGACCCCCTACGAGGGAGTAGGAGTTAAAGGGGCGCCGGTGACGACGATCTCACGGGGCATTATAGTGGCTGAAGATGGGGATGTAGTCGGAAAACCAGGGCATGGGCAGTTCTTGAGTAGATAGATTCAAGCAAAATATCAAACGCCTTTTTCAACCTTCGTGCGAGTTTTCCAGTAAGAGCGAAGCGCATCCAACGCTCGAACAGCTTTCTCTGGAGAGTCGTAAACGGGGACGTTTTTGCCCTTCACCGCCTCCCGCACCAGAACGCCAGCCCCCCCTGCCACTGTCACGCTGACGATCGGCTTATCCTTCGACTTTTCCGCCACCTCCGCTATTGCTTGAACATCTTCGGGCTCGAGGAAACTCAACTTGAGCTCGTTTATCACCACTACACCATCCACACCATGATCCGAAAGCACCTGTTCGAGGACGAACTTGTACCGATCGTCCTTCGCGCCGATGCCCAGGTCCACCCATTCCACAATGTTGATATCTTGATATTTCTTGGTGATCTTCTTCGTGACCTTATCGGAGAGCTTCGCCAACGCAAACCCCTTACGGGAAAGGGCATCCGCGACCAAAGTCGCTGCCCCATCGACATTGGTAACCACTGCCACCCGATCGCCCGGCATGGGGGGCTGTTTTGCCAATGCATCCGCAACTCCCAGGAGCTCCTCGACAATGCCAACCCGAATAGCTCCGACCTGTTTGAGAGAAGCGGCGAATATTTTATCTCGCTCATCCTGCGCTGTGCCTCCCTTCATTACGACGACGGGCTTCTTTCTCACCGCTTCACGAATCAACCCGAGAAACCTCCGCCCATCGCGAACGGTCTGCAAATAAATGCAAATTACTTTCGTTTCCTTGTCGTGCATTAAAAATTCGAGCAGGTCCGCCTCAGTGACATCGACACTGTCGCCAGTCGATGCAAACTTGCCCACACCCACACCGTAAAAACGGGCCCAATCGAGTATCGCCATACCAACTGCGCTATCCTGCGAGATCACTGCGATGCCTCCGCGTGAGGGCATGAAACCGCGCTCGAGTGTCGCGCACAGACCATTCGATGTGTTGATCACCCCCGCCGTCGCGTTCGGGCCGAGAATGCAGACCTTTCGCTTAGCGACCCCGCGCGCCAGTTTCTCCCGCTGCTGTTGATCAAAACCCCCGGCGACTAAAACAATCGCCTTTATTACAAGATTGAGTAAATTTCGCCAATTCTTCATGACGAGCTTTGGGGGGAGCACCACTACGGCGAGATCGCGTCCTCTGGGCACCCGATTCAAATTTTTGATGGCGCCCTCAAGCTTCCCGCTCAGGTCCACAACGTGGATCTTGCCCTTGAAGAAGCGATGCATATTGTGAACGAGCGAGTGAAAGAACGCTGGCGAAACGATACCTTCTCTAACCCTATCGGAGGCACCTACGAGCACGACTGACTTGGGCTCGAAAATCGCCTTAACTTCGTTAGACATTACCCGCTCTCCACAAGGATTATTCGGGCATCGGCTACCACTGCGCCCTTTCCGTCATCGAATGTAAAAATCGGGTTCAGATCCATCTCAGCTATCTCGGAAAACTCATGTGCGAGCTGCCCGACCTTTTGGATGATGTCGACGAGCGCACCGACATCGGCCGGAGGCGTCCCCCGAATGCCCGCGAGGACCGAGTAGCCCTTGATCTCTTGAATCATTTCGCGCGCGTCCTCAGCACTGAGCGGGGCCAGCCTGAAGCTGATGTCCTCAAGCACCTCGACCCACACGCCGCCCAGCCCGAACATCACCGTGGCGCCGAAAGATGGGTCCTGCAGAGCACCCACTATTACCTCGCGGGCGGGGGGGAGGTATTCCTGAATTGTCACCCCTAGGATTTTTGCGTCTGGCTTGTATGCACGAGCGTTATCGATCAGATCGCCAAACGATTGTCTAAGCTCCAGCTCCGAGCTCAACCCCACCTTGACGCCCTTCGCCTCGCTCTTATGGATAATGTCAGGGGAAGCAATTTTCAGAACGATAGGATAACGAACTTCCCGTGCAACTTTAACCGCTTCACTTATGTCGCGGGCTAGCTCCGTCCGGTTCACCGGCACCCCCCATGCAGCGAGAACCCGCTTGGACTCTAATTCCATCAGCTCACGTCTGCCCTCCTTGCGGGTTGAATTGAGGATTTCAGCCACTTTTCTATTCCCTGCAGCCAAGCCCATCACCCAAGAACAAGCTAAATTGTGGCAAGTGCTATAAAAATTTTCCCTCAAATTACCAAAATCTAGGTATTTTTAACTCTTTTAACAAAAAGGGTCATTTATCCTTACTTAAATAGTGAAATCAGGAAATATAGTTTAAAAACTAAAAATCAAGGGCATATTAAGGGACCGAGGATTAGCTCAGAAGTAGGGGGAAGGGAATTTAGAACGCTATGGTTGGGTGTTTCATTGCAATGTTGCATGCGCCCTCTGTGGTCACGGCGCACGGTCCTACTGGGTGCTCTGGAGTGCACGCTTTATTAAACAGCGAACATTCACGTGGGTGAATCAGCCCCCTGAGAACATCGCCACATCTGCATCCCCTTGCAAAGTCTTTTACTTCCCTCACCTGAAAATCAAATTTTTCATGTACATCATACCCTTTGAACTCTCGCCTGAGTTCTAGAGCGGATCTTGGAACCGTTGGAAACCCACGCCATTTTTTATCAACGACTTTAAACACTTGAGCTATCTTCTCCTGTGCCACCACATTGCCCTCGGGACGGACCGAGCGGGTGTACCCAATTTCTACTTCGTGCCTGCCCTCGCGCAGTTGCTTCAGTAGCATCCAGATACAAAGCAGAACATCGATGGGCTCAAACCCGGCAATTACCTGTGGCACCCCGTAGTGATCCGAGAGATGCTCGTAGGGTTTGGATCCAATTATCGTCGAAACATGCCCGGGACATATGAACCCGTCAAGTGCAACCTCGCCGGACCCGAGCAGGAACTCCATCGCCGGGGGGATCAGGCGGTGGCACACGAGCAAGCTGAAGTTATCGGGGGGCCCGCGAAGAACCTCAGCGGCGGTCGTGGGTGCAGTCGTCTCGAACCCAACAGCCGCGTGAACGACCTCCCGCCTTGGATTTCGTCTCGCCGTCTCGACTGCATCAGCCACGCCATAGACTATCCTGACATCCGCGCCGTCGGTCCTGGCCCCGGCCAACGATGTCCCCGTGCCCGGGACGCGAAACATGTCCCCGAAGGTGGTAATGAGGTAACCGCGCCTAGCAAGCTCGATCGCTTCAGCGATTTCCGCGGTGCTCGTCACACAAACGGGGCACCCCGGGCCGCTAATCACTTCGAGCCAATTGGGGAGTAGGGAGCGGAGACCGAACTTGGTGATGGTTACCTCGTGACTCCCGCACACGTGCATGAATTTTACCCTGCGATTTGGGTAGAGCCCGCGTATCTCCCGCAGAATCCGGGCCGCTATTTCACGGTCTCTAAATTTTTTCAACGTTGCGCTCGCCATTTTTAAGACCCAAAACGTTTTTAATGCCTCATACTGCCTATAAGCTTCGGTGAGCGATTGAAAATTTTAGTGGCAGCCGACTTCCACGGAGCACCTAATGCCGAAAGCAATCTCTCCAAGTTCCTCAAACGCGGTTATGATTGCCTTGTGCTCATAGGCGACCTCACAAACTTCGGCCCAGCTAATCTATCGAAAAACATGCTTGAGCGGATCAAGACAACGGGGATACCCACGTTCGCGGTGCCGGGCAACTGCGATCCGAAGGAGATTCTGCAGGTGCTCGAAAAGTACGGAGTTAACCTTCACAGCAAGTGCGAGCAGCTCGATAATATCACATTCGTTGGACTCGGGGGCTCAAACCTAACCCCCTTCAACACCCCCTTCGAGCTCACCGAAGCGGAGATCCAAGAGGAACTTGCGGCGCTGACCTGCACCACCGGCACCAACTGGGTGCTAGTCACCCACGCCCCGCCCCACGGCACCAAGCTCGACCAGATCGCCGAAGGTACTCACGTGGGGAGCAAGAGCATTCGCAAGTTCATCGAGCAGAAGCAGCCCCTCGTGGCGCTCTGCGGCCATGTGCACGAAGCCCGAAATACCGAAAAGCTTGGGCGAACCCTGATGGTCAACCCCGGGCCAATTAGCAAGGGTTATGCTGCTGAGATAACTATAGATAAAAGTAACGAAATTCAGGCCAAACTGCTCGAGCTCTAGCGGTCGCAAAGATGATGAAATAAATGCCCAAAGTGACATGCTGCCCCCGTTGCGGTTCTTCAAAGCTCAAATGTGCTTCGGGACTCCCCCATTTCTGGTCCCTTTATGATTGTCAAGAATGCGGGTACCGAGGTTCCCTGATCATCGAGGATGGGAAGCTCGCAAGAAAAATCAGAAAGCGATGGTTGGGTGAACAAGAGGATAAGGGCTAGGTCGGCAGGCAAAATACTCTCTTGGTCATTTTCGAGATTTTCGCTTGCACCATTTCTTTTTCGACCCCTGCAAACTCATCTGCACTTAGCATCTGGCCGCGTTTGTCCATGTAGTAAATTCTCAAGCTCTTTCCGCTGAAAATACAGATTAAGTAGTGTGTTCCTCTCACCATCCACACCCTTAGGTCAGGCAACTTGCCTTTCCTCATCACCGACCCCATCTTTACCTGGCGTACATCGACGAGGTCTACACGTTTTTCCTTAAGCTCGCGCGCGGCGAAATCCCGAAGGGATTTCAAAACGGCTCTTGGCCCCATAGCAAACCCGTCGAACTAAATTACCCCTGTCGCGCGAGCCAGCCGCTCCGACGCCCGCCTGCTTAAACCGCTACCGAGCACGGTATAGCGCTCGGGTCGTATGCGATGCGCCATGGTGAGAGCTCTAACCACATATTTCGCCGGGATGCCGAGCTCCTTCGCGTTTGTCGGACATCCTATCGTCCGAAGCGCCTCTCGAGTTCTTTGCCAATCCTCCCCCTGTAAGTAAGCCATCAATATCGCCCCGACGCCACACTGCTCACCATGAAGAGCAGGTTTGGGGGCGATCTGATCGAGCGCGTGGCTAAACAAATGTTCTGCACCGCTCGCGGGACGGCTGCTCCCAGCGATCGCCATCGCCACACTGCTTGAAATCAAAGCCTTCACGACCTTGCGCACGCTCTCCTCGGTGTGGCGGTGTACGAGTCTTGCGTTCTCCATTATGATCTGAGCGCTCAAGAGCGAGAGGGCTACAGCGTATTCGCTGTAGGGTTCACCAAACAATCGATGCGCAAGCTGCCAATCGCGAACCGCGGTGAAGTTCGCCACCAAATCGCCGCACCCTGCTGCGAGCAGACGATGGGGCGCGCGTTTGATGATGAGCGTGTCAGCGATTATTGCGATTGGGGGATGGGTTTGGATCGATGTTGGCTTTCGCCCACCCTTGATCGATGCCCGGGAGGATGATATCCCATCGTGGGATGCCGCAGTGGGCACCGAGATAAAAGGCTTACCTTCATCGAACGAAGCCATTTTCGCTACATCGATGCATGTGCCGCCCCCGACCCCAAGCAGGAAATCAGCTTTGCCCTTGGCCAACTTTCGGACCCTCGCAATCGTCGCTAGATTTGCCTGCTTGATTAGATCATAGTCTACCTTAAACCCGGTGTGCTCGAGCAGACGCTTGACCCTGCTACCAACCAGTTTGAAGGTCGTTGAATCGGCTACGACCAAAGCACGTTCACCAAGACTGAGGCGCTCAGAAACGTCCGCAACCCGCCCGATCACCCCCGAGCCCATCCAGACCTCGCGGGGGAGCTCGATGCGTTTGGGCTCTTTCATTTTACTTACCAGCTCTTCTGTTGGCGGATAAACTTTATATACAGATAATACCAGCTCTCTATTGCTGCTTCTAGTGCAGCATCTTTTCAAGCGAGGTATAAGCTTGGAGAAACCAAAGCTCAAACATCTCAAAGGCACGACAACCGTCGGGCTTGCGTGCAGGGACGGCGTGGTGTTCGCTACGGACTCCCGGGCCACGATGGGTTACCTCGTGGCGAGCAAGCAGGCGCGAAAGGTGTTCAAGATAACCGACACCATCGGTGCCACCACTGCTGGAGGGGTCGCGGATACCCAGAGTTTAGTGAACACGCTCCGAGCTGAGGCCGGATATTATCTGATGCGCGAGGGAACCCCCATGGGCGTGCGAGCAGGTGCTAGGCTCGTCGCCAATATCCTCCACGCGTACGGCCTATTCCCTTACATCGCGAACCTGCTGGTCGGGGGTACAGATGCCTCTGGTCCCAAGCTTTTCTTCATCGACCTTGACGGTGCCCTAACTGAGGAAACCATGATAGCTACGGGTTCAGGCTCGCCGGTTGCCTATGGTGTGCTCGAGACCGAGTTCAGGGAGGGTATGAGCATCGAGGAAGCCTCGCCCATCGTGATCAAGGCAGTGCGAACGGCGATGAAGCGCGACATCGCTACGGGCAACGAGATCATGGTCGCAGCGATAACCAAGCGAGGATATCGTGAGCTTTCACCCGAAGAGATAAAAAAATTGGCTTAATCCAAGCTCTGCTTAAAAGGTGACCGCATGGCTGCGGATGAACTGTTGCAAGAAATAAAACGCATTATGCGAGAGGAGACTCCCTTCGCCGGGGCGATCTCCGACATCGATTTCGAGGGACCCAAGGTGGTGCTCTACTGTAAGAAACTCGACCCACTCATGGAGAACGGCGAAGTGATAAAGGAGCTCGCGCGCAAGATCCGGAAGCGGATAATCCTACGCCCCGACCCCGGAATTCTGACCGAGCCCGAGGAGGCCGAAAAGGACATCCGGCGCCTCGTCCCCGCAGAGGCTGGGATAACCGATGTAATCTTCAGCCAAGATGTAGGAGAAGTCACCATCGAAGCGCAGAAGCCCGGAATAGCCATAGGCAAGGGGGGCACCCTACTCCGCGAGATAATGCGGGAAATCAACTGGACACCCCGGGTGGTCCGGGCGCCCCCCATTAAGTCTGACATCGTGCGAAACATCCGTCTCTCGATGATCCAAGCGGGTGCCAAGCGACGCGATATCCTGCGGAAGATCGGCAGGCGGATTCATCGAGAGCCCAAGGCGAAAGGAGACTGGATCCGGTTCACGACCCTCGGGGGGTCGCGCGAGGTTGGACGTTCATCATTTTTGCTCCAAACCCCTGAAAGCCGGGTCGTGATCGACTGTGGTGTAAACGTCGCATCCGAGAATCGAGCTTTCCCCCACCTCGAGGTCCCCGAAATCAGGCTGCCAGAACTGGACGCGATGATCCTCAGCCACGCCCACCTAGACCACTGCGGTTTCATTCCCTACCTCTTCAAGTATGGGTTCGAAGGTCCCGTCTACTGTACTCCCGCCACGCGTGACCTCGCCGTGCTCCTATAGCTGGATTACGTGGACATAGCGGAGCGCGAAGATCGACCGCTCCCCTACAACAAGCGAGACATCATCAATTTCCTTCGCCACTGCATCCCACTCGAGTACGGCGATGTCACCGACATCGCGCCCGACATCCGGATTACCCTCCACAACGCAGGGCACATTTTGGGCTCCTCCATCGTGCACGCCCACATCGGTGAGGGGCTCTACAACCTCGTGTACACGGGCGACCTAAAGTTCGACCGCACGCGTCTCTTCTCCCCCGCCGTTTGCATGTTCCCTCGCTTGGAGACCCTCGTCATGGACAGCACCTATGGGGGTGCTGAGGATATCCAGCCCTTCCGTGCGGACGCCGAAAGAGAATTCATTCGAATCGTGACCGAGACCACGAAGCGAGGGGGCAAGGTCGTCGTACCAGCATTCGCGGTCGGGCGCGCGCAGGAGATAATGGTCCTGCTCGAGGATTTCAGGAGAAAAGGAATGCTTGACGGGATACCCGTTTACTTGGACGGGATGATATGGGAGGCGACGGCTATCCACACGGCTTACCCCGAATACCTGTCCCAAGAGTTGCGGGAGCGGATATTCCGAGCAGATGAAAATCCATTCCTGTCCGAACTCTTCGAGAGAGTGAAAGGCCCTGACCAGCGAGCGCAGGTAATCGACGGAGGCCCGGCGGTGATCGTGTCGACTGCGGGGATGATGGCCGGAGGGCCCGTGCTCGAGTACTTCAAGATCCTCGCGCCCGACCCACTCAACACCCTTGTCTTCGTCGGGTACCAGTGCGAGGGCTCCCTCGGGCGTCGCATCCAAAAGGGATGGCGCGAAGTCCCCCTGCGCGGCGAGAAAGGGAGGGTGGTGGAGGCGAAGGTTAACATGGAAATCCGAACGGTCGAGGGGTTCAGCGGGCACTCGGATCGAGCCCAGTTGCTGAACTTCGTGCGGAGGGCCTCACCCAAACCTCAGCGTGTCATATGTGTCCACGGCGATGAAAACAAATGTACCGACTTGGCAAGTACGCTGTACAAACTTTTCAAGGTCGAGACGAAGGCGCCCCGGAATTTGGAGACCATTAGGCTCCACTAGCGTGTCGGACCTCCCCTGAGCGATGCTAACTCCCGTTTGGTCAGCTCGCGTTTCTTAGCCCGCTCATCCACAACCGCGCTGTGCCCAAATGGGTCCATGAGAATTAGCCTAACCCTACGCTTCCCTGCACACACCTCATCGAGCTTTTTGATCTTTACCTCACCCCGTCGACGCCTCGGAGCATCAACTTTTTCGATTGCCAGCTTTATCGCCTCCTTGACGCGATCAAGCACTCCCTCGACATTCGACACATAGCCCTGGCTCGCTGGCCCTGGCTCCACGGTCACCCCAAGCTCTGGCAACTTGAGCGTTCCCGTGCTCGACTTCACGACCCTGACCTTGAGGTCTTCTTCAGATGTGATTTGAAACTCGTGGCGTGCAGGGGGCCGCTCGCCCAATGACATGACATCCGCATGCTTGAACTTGCAGCTGGTGCAGCTCGCAGAGGTCTCCATCATCTCGCCGAAATATGGAATGTTGTCGACCCTGCCCCTGACGCGAAAGGTGCCCTTAGCTCCGCATATTGGACAACAATCAATAGGGAGTAAAAACTCCCTCTTCCGCATGAGTTCACCGAAAGTTATGCGGCGGTTCTTTTAAATTGGATATTGATTAACCTGGGAGTGGCTATTACCTTTGACTCCGTCAGGCGGCCCACGTCCCCACCTATGACCTGGCAAATCCCCTTCAGCTGGTCGATCGCTCGCTTGAGCTCTGCTGGGTCCTGGTTCATTAGCGTAGTGATGTCGAGAATCATGATGTTGCCAGCCCGAAGCTCGTCCGCGACCTCTTGAACGTCAACGAGACTGTGAAGGTCCATGCTCTTGACGTAGATTGGCTCGAGCGCGTAAATACCCCTTGGCCTACCAACAGCCTCTTCCTCAAGCTCCATGATCGGTATTTCATCGACCGTTTCAGGCCTTACCCCGGACTTTGCCTTGAACAACTTTTTTAAGGATCTCAAACATTCGCCTCCTAACAAATGGTCGAGGCTTTCAAGCTATTTAACCTTTCGCTAGAAACCGCCACATTTCATCTCCGACATGGTGCAGGTTTTTGATCACTTTCCCCCTCGAGCCCTGCATCTCGGCCCCGGGCACGAGCGCTTGCCCAACCGCGATGGGCTTGCCGTGTCGTTCGTCCACGATTGCCACGTCCTCCCCTAGAGTGACTCCCCCGTCCGCAGAGACCACCCCCGGGGCCATAACATCGGCTCCGTTGGCGACATGAGGCACCGCACCCATGTCAACGACCACCCGCTTTAACGGAATTCGATCGAGTGATTTCAGCGTCGGAAAAATCTTGCCGCTCGATCTGACCAAGAGCGCTTCACCCGCAGCCAAGATGATCTCCCTTCCCTCCTCCAGCTCCAAAGCCTCGATCGGCCCCTTCAAAAGTTCAGCAGCGGACTCGCCAAACCGATCGATGACTTCCCGTGTAAGTTGCCTGAGCAAAGCTTTTCGTAAATGATAACGGCGCTTTATCGGCATCAAACAAAAGTGGCTCGATACGCTTAAATACGCAGCTAGCGAGAAGTTGATGATTTTCATGGCGCAGCGGCCTCTCGATGTGCTCAACCGTGCCCTTGAATCGTCGGTGCTCGTGGGGCTCAAGGGCGGACGAGAGCTAAGGGGAAAACTGAACGGCTTTGATGTGCACGTCAATTTGGTGCTGGAGGGTGCAGAGGATATCCAAGGTGGTGAAGCGGCGAAACGTTACGGGACAATGGTGATCCGAGGCGACTCGGTCGTCTTCATCTCTCCGGCTGAGTGAGGGACATGGTCAAAGGTACCCCATCGATGGGCAAACGCCACAAAGTCGTGCACATCCGTTGTCGACGCTGTGGAAGGCGCGCCTACCACGTTCAACGAGGCGTGTGCGCGGCCTGCGGCTATGGTCGATCGCGTCGCATCAAGCACTACAACTGGAAGGTAAAAACTATTCAAGGACTGCGGCTTCGTTAACTGATGTCTGTCTGACGTTGGACAATCACAAAATTTCTTAAGCTCACGCGACAACTCTTTTTTCGTGGGCCGGTAGATCAGTCTGGTATGATCGTTCGCTTGGCATGCGAATGACCCGAAAAGGTCCGCAAAAGGTCGCGGGTTCGAATCCCGCCCGGTCCACCACTCTTGAACTGTATGGGATTTATACTAACTCAACTCAAATTCATTTTGGGGCCCGTGGTCTAGTGGTTATGAGGGAGTTGGCGTAGCCGCACCCTAACAAACGTCGCCTTGACATGGCGAAGTTCCGGGGTTCGAATCCCCGCGGGCCCACCATCTATTTTTGTGTATAGTGTGAGTTTTTAACGATCTGATGAAGCTAGTCCTCGCCTCCACGAGAGACCCGGCAGCCAAAAACATCACCGCGCGACTGCTGGAGCTCTACGATTTTGAAAAATCACCAACATCGCCGAACGCACACAGGTGTGGGGATGTTATGCTAGTAACGACTGCGAGCAGCATAACTCAAATCACCGAGCCACCCATGGACGTGGAGGAAGTCATCGTTGCCTCCAGACATGCTAGCGAGTCAGGTAGACCCACGCTCACTGTGCACGTGCCAGGTAAACTCGAAAAGATGGAGCTCGCAGAAGCTTCCCCGCCGACGGTAAAAACTGCCCTCAAGGCCCTTTTGAATATGCGCGACGAACTCGGGGTGACCTACGATGTCTCCCTCGAGGCCACCCACCACGGCCCAACGCAGCTCAATGTCCCGGTGACATTCGTGGAGATTGGCAGCTCACCCGAACAGTGGCGCGACGAAAAGGCCGGAGAAGCTGTTGCTCGAGCTATCATGGCCGCGGCAACCACGTCGATAAAGTGTCGCCCTGCTATAGGTCTCGGTGGCCCACACTATGCCCCCCGCCACACCGATGTGGTCCTGCACACCGACGTTGGGGTAGGGCACATCCTCCCAAAGTACGCGAGCATTGATGAAGCGCTGCTCGAGCGAGCGATCGCTCGCACCCGAGGTGGCATCGAGCTGCTTGTACTCGACTGGAAAGGCATGAGCAGCGAACAACGTCAGATTTCCCAGCGGGTTGCCAGCAAGCTGAGCATTAAGGCATTGCGCCGGAGGGAAATCCTTTCCCAAGCAAAGGTTTAAATTAACTCGAGGGAAATTTACTAACATAAGTGATAAGGGGGATTTGTTTGCGGAAGGTTGAGTCGGCTGTGTTTACTCCTGAAACGGGATTTGAACTCACGAAGCCGGGAATTTCGCCCGTCGCTAGGGTCAAAGCGCCCGAGGCGGTTTCCACGCTTACCAACGAAGAGCTCGAACAGGTTTTACAACAGGCGCAGGCTCGGATTGCC
>JAUXAS010000091.1 GCA_030619825.1 Hadesarchaea archaeon | reverse complement strand
TAGTGGTGGATGGTAAAGTTCTGATGAGGGAGCGCCGGGTTTTGACCCTAGACGAGGTTAAAGTTTTGGAGGAGACCCAGAAAGCTGCGGATGATTTACTCGCGCGAAGGGAGGCAGCAAAATGATTTCCAATGTCAAACTCACGAAGCTTGCGCCCCAAGGCAAACGCATGATCGAGTGGGCAGAGCTCCACATGCCAGTCTTGATGACGATCCGCAAGGAGATGTCGAAGCAAAAGCCGCTGAAAAAGTTAAGAGTTGGAGCCGCGCTGCACATCGAGGCAAAAACTGCTGCTTTGGTCCGAACATTGGTTGCGGGAGGGGCAGAAGTTGCTCTGGCGGGATGTAACCCCCTCTCGACGCGTGATGAGGTCGTTGCGGCCCTCATGGAGGATGGTATAAACGTGTATGCGTGGCGCGGGCAGAGTGAGAAGGACTACTACGCGAACATCCACCGGGTCCTCGATCACCGTCCAGACGTCCTAATCGATGACGGTGCGGACATCATCTCGACAACCCACGCCAAGCGTCCCGAACAAATTCGGAAGATTCGGGGAGCATGCGAGGAAACGACCACGGGCGTGAACCGACTTCGAATAATGGCGGCCGGGGGCGCGCTGAAGTTTCCGGTTATCGCTGTGAACGACTCGCCTGCAAAGCGCCTGTTCGATAACCGTTTTGGGACCGCAGAGTCGACCCTCCAAGGGATCATGGCGACCACAAACACGCTGATCGCTGGCAAACAAATCGTGGTGGTGGGTTACGGTTTCGTGGGGCGCGGCATAGCCTCGCGCGCGAAGGGGCTCGGCGCAATCATGACCGTCGTCGAAACCGACCCGATCAAGGCGCTTGAGGCGACGATGGACGGCTTCAGGGTTACGCGAATGGCGGAGGCTGCGCGCATTGGTGACATATTCATAACCACAACCGGCAACATCGGGGTCATCCGAAAGGAGCACATGCGGCGAATGCGCGATGGGGCGATCCTGTGCAACGCGGGGCACTTCAACGTTGAGATCGATTTGAAAGGGCTTGTCTCTCTCTCGGTCAAGCGTCGGAAAGTCTTGACTGACGTGGAGGAGTTCCAGCTCAAGGACGGTCGGCGGCTGCACCTACTGGCAGAAGGGAGATTGGTGAACTTGGCTGGCGAACGTTCGCTCGGGCACCCGATGGAGATAATGGACATGAGTTTCGCGTTGCAGGCTCTAAGCGTGGAGTACCTCGCGGAGCACGGCAAGGAACTGGAACCAAAGGTCCACGACGTGCCAGCCGAGATTGATCGGAGGGTAGCCGAGCTTAAGCTCAAGTCGCTCGGCGTAGGGCTGGAGAAACTCACCCGCGAGCAACTGGGGTACTTGCGATCTTGGAAATTCGGTACGTAAAAACAAAAAGCATTTTCAAAACATGTCCAATAATTACAAATCAATTAAATTACGCAGCTGGTCTGAACCTTAAAATGGCCGCCAAGCCCTTGAAAGCAATGCGAAGCTGCTTGCCCTCCTCGGTTTCGATCGAGATGAACTCCACCCGCGCGCCGAACCTCTCCGCCAGCTCGAGCAATTCCTGCACGACGTCCTTGCTCTCGACGAGCGTCAGCCTGGTCTCGCCACAGCTGGGACAGGCCCGCCCCGCCAGCTGCTTCCGGTAAGTTTTGGTATCGTCAACGGTTTCCCGCAGCTCGTGCCCGCAAGCTTGGCATCGCGCGAGCGCGCGGCTCCTCCGCAGGTCCTCCGAGATAAGGAGCAGCTCGACCGCCCCCAGTTCGATGGAACGTCTGATATCCTGCTCGCCGTATGTGACCAATCCCTTGCCCGCGACGAGCTCCTCCATGAAGCGCTGGATGAGGGATTTTTCCTTCAGGATGTCGAGATCGGCGAGCACCTCACCCGATTTGTTGACCACTTCCTTTATCCCCTGCTCATCGGTGTAGCCGGTATCGAGCACCCCGGCGATCTTCCGCTTGATCCCATCGTGCAACAATTCACTTTTCAAGAATTCATCTTTAGTCCGCCCAGGCCCACCGACTAGGATCGCCCGCAGGTCAGGGATCTGCGAAAATATATCGTTGGCGGCTTCCGCAACCCTTTTCGCATACTCATGAGCAGCGATTTCTATCAACCGCTCGAACCGTCGTGCAGACTGCCCTCCCTTGCCGTGTTTTCCTGGAACGCCGGAGGTCAACCTTCTCACGATCTCGATGTGTTTGCCCCGCAGGGTCGCGAGCGTCGCCTCCCGCCGATCCATGACGAGCACCCCCACGTTCTCCTTAATCTGAAGCATCTCGCGCAGCGGCTCGAGCACGAACTCTTGGTCGCAACGATACATGCGAATGGTTACCGGCTCGGGAGGCTCGATCCAGTAAAGCTGGATGTCCGCGGTGTCATCGCGCCCAGCCGCGTTGCCGCAAAATATGGCCATCCCGTTTGGAGGTGAGCGCCTGTGGGCATCGATGTAGGTGCGCAGGAACTGGATAATCCTCTCAAGGGCGCTTATCACGTTCTTTCGGGTCGTCTTTGATTTTATGTTGGCCGCCGTCCCCTTTTCATCCCGAAGTTGTTGGACGACTTTAGTGAGGTCGAAATCTGAAGTAATGTAGACCGAGATGAGCTCAGTCCCTCGGCCGCACTTGCCAGCCAGATCTTCGAGCATCCGCTTGAATTGATAACGCACCTTAGTATCGACGGGCATTCGCATCGCCGTCATAAATTTCGACCGCGAGTGTTAATAACATGCTGTCG
>JAUXAS010000051.1 GCA_030619825.1 Hadesarchaea archaeon | reverse complement strand
GATCAAGTTTGCGAGGATAATCGGTATGCCAATAGTTTTAACTGAACAGTATCCAAAAGGCTTAGGCTCGACTGTTAAAGAAATCAGAGAATTAACGGCAGGTTTACATCCGATCACCAAATTGCCATTTAGCTGTTTCGGCTCCGAGGAATTCAAAGAATCCCTGCGACGACTGGGTGCATCGACACTTATAATAGTCGGAATAGAAACGCATGTGTGCGTGAATCAGACAGCATTGAACGCATTAGAAAACTATAAAGTCCACGTCATAAGCGATGCCACGTCCTCGCGGACAAAAGAAAACTGGCAAGTAGGGATTGAAAGAATGGCATGTGAAGGTGTAACAATTTCTTCCACAGAGATGCTAATCTATGAGTTATTAACTACGGCGGGGACAGAAGAATTTAAGAGATCTTTAGAGCTGGTTAAATAAGTTATATATGTATAGTTAGATAACAAATTTTATGAGGTAATGATATATGCCGAGGAAAAAAGTGACCCCAGAAATCGTGGAGGAGATGAGGAGGCTCAGGGGGGAGGGCCTGTCCTACGGTAAGATAGCGGGCAGGCTCGGGCTGAACCCGATGACCGTCTACAACCACCTGCAGAAAAAGCACAAGAGGACGAGGATAACCCCGGAGATTACTGAGAAGATGGTGGGTTTAAGAAAGCGAGGGTTCACCTACAAGGAGATATCAAGAGAGCTCGGCATCTCCTTCCAGACCGTTGCCATGCACATGCAAGCGAAAAAAATGGGGGGCAGGAGAAAAAAGGTGACCGAAGAAGTCCTCGAGGAGATGAAAAACCTCAGAGGGGGGGGGAGCGTCCCAAAAGGAAATAGCCGACAAACTGAACCTGTCCCATATGACTGTTTCTAGGTATCTGGGGGGCGAGGGGTTCTTCGAGAGGATGAAGAGGAAGATGGGTCTGGGGTAGATCGTGAGTGTTTTAAGAAAAGCGGGGGGTGAAGCGTTGAAAAAGCTGAAGAAGTGGGAGCCCGTCCACAGGAGGGCAACGCAGAACGAAGTCTCCGTCGATAAGGTAGGCATCGACATATTCGCCTGGGCCGCCGGGCATTTCAGGGGGTACAAGGGGGCCGACCTGTACGTGGACGACGAAACGAGCCTGCTCGGGATAAAGCCGGTCGCGAAGGGGCAGCGGAGGTTGATTTCGAAAGCAGAAGGGAGAGGATTTTTCGTCTCCTGCACATCGCTCATGGGGCAGGCTGGCGTGAACGAGAGGAAGAAGGTCCCTGCCGAGTGGGACGAGAAGGAGAAGATGCTGGTCGTTCACCTGAAGGGCCGTCGCGGGAAAAAACCGGCTTAAATTGGTCTGAGTAGCCAAATCGCCGAGCTTCATCTAACCGTTTGACGCAGCACGCCAGCACGTTAATTTTATTCATAAGTTTCTATAATATGATTACGGGCCGATGGGTGGGATTGGATGGGCAAGAAAGCTAGCCGAGGCAAGAAAGCGGTCGAGAAGCGCAAAGTCAAGAGGGGATCCAAGCCGGAGGATCCCGTTCTGAGGGGGATAATCGTCGGGATAGCCAGCGAGCGAGGGCATGAAATAGCGAGGGAACTCGCGGGGGGCGAAATCACCGCCGAGGAGGTGGCGAAAAGGCTGGACATCCACGTGAACCACGTGCGGAAGATCCTCTACGCCCTCTACGAGAACCGCGTGGCCGGCTACCGCAGGAACCGGGACGAGCGCAGCGGGTGGTATGTCTACTACTGGCGGATCGAGCCAGAGCGGGCGCTGAAGTACTTCTACAACAACCAGCGCCTACTCCTGCAGAAGCTCGAGGAGAGGCTCGAGGCGGAGCGGGGCGCGATGTTCTTCGGCTGCGGGAATGGGGACCCCAAGTTACCCTTTGAACTCGCGGCGGAGAACGATTTCAAGTGTCCGCGCTGCGGTGGTAATCTGGCCCCCTACGACAACTCGGGCGTGGTCGCGGCGCTCGAGCGCAAGATCGAATCGCTCCGACAACATCTCGTGGGGAAACATGCCTGAACCCCTAGTTAATTTCCACTAAAAGCATCGTTTCAGTCCGCGGTTTTCCCTGTCTGTGCCCCCTCATCCCTTGCCCATGGCGAGTCCCCGTGTGCCCACAGCGGCACCCACACCTGCTACCCCCCGCCCCCTCACCCCTCGCCCACAAGAGATCCCACAGGAATCCCCACAGTGGCACCCACATTCCCCGATGTTGTGGGTTCCCACAGTGGGATTTTTGTGGACCCCTCTGTGGAGGGCTTGTGGGAAATTTGTGGGTCCAGTAATCTTCCACACTGGCGTTCTTGTGGGAAGTTTGTGGCCCCTCTGTGACCCCAGCAATTTTCCTCTGTGGCTTTTCTGTGGGGAATTTGCCCCCGCCTTACCACTTTCGGTTCGACAAAACATCGCGGGCGGGGCGGCACCCGCAAAAGTTATCATATAGGATGTCATTATTATCTGGGGAGGTTTGGTGGAATACGAACTAAGGGGGGGCTACCCGCTAAGAAGGGAAGAATTCGACGAAAGGATGAGATGTGCGGAGAAATACCTCTTCAGCTTGGGGGTGGGCGACCCCGCCGAGGAGGTCGGCAGGATAAACGCGACCCTGTATATAGCGAAGATACACTACATCCAAGAAAAGTTGGGGTACGGGCCGCGGGCGATGTTCATCGGTGCGCCGGACTTCACGTTTCAGACGTCCCCCAACAAATTTTACGCGTCGGTCCCCGAGGGAGGTAAGGTCATATGGGGGGACGGCTCGTACGACTTCATCCCTGGGGAGATGGAGTTCGACTTCTGTGGCATGCTGGTCGGCGCGGTAAAAGACGACCCCGATCTCGAGGGGATATTGGACTCCCTGCACGAGATGAAGGGGAAAAATCTTGAGGTCGATGGCAGAAAAATAGGGCTAAGAAACTTCAGCCCGGGTAGCCACTTTTTGAATTTGTATGGGGTTGAAAATCACGAGGCTCTGGATATGCCCAACGCGGTCGCGGTTTTGCACACTTCCTCGGACGAAATGCGCGACCCTCTAGCCGACTTCGTTCGCGAAAGGGCCGAGGGGATGCGAACCCCCTTCGGTAAATCGTGCATCTTACAGGGCGATGACGCACGAGAATATGAGGAGCGTTGCAGGTACGCGAGTGACTTCTCTAGAAGAAAGCGGACCCTCCTCTTCGAGGAGATTTTCGGCGGCGGTGAGGTAATAGCGAACCACAACCATTACGAACTGACCGGCCCCAACGAGGCAATCATCGGGTGCAACATCATCCGCGAGGAGGGGGAGGTTTTCGTGACAACGCTGGGCGACAGCCTGTCAGCGTACCTCGTCAAAGGCAAAACGAACATTTCCCGGGAAAAAATTAGAGAGATCGTATCGGGACCGGTCGAAGGGTGGGCGTATGAGGAGTTGAGAAGGGTGAATATACTCCCTCATGGCGGGGGTCACAAGTTAAACGAAGTGGACGGCGTCGCCAAGGTCGTCCTCTACCCCGGTGGGAAGGTCATCATCCCAAGATGTGGGTCTAAAGATGGCACCAGCGCGTATGCGGACATGAAGGAGATTTCACGCAGCTACAGATCTGTCGCTGTTTTGGACAGGGTTCGGTCACTGGAGCTGGGGGACCACTTCGCGACCCTTCGGTTTATTCACGGCATCAAGGTGGATTTTTGAGTGAATATGGGTGCGGTATTCCGGGAGCGGTAGGGAGAAACGCAACGACCCCCCGCTTTTTTCTTTTATTTCATCTTCAACTACTTCAGGCCCATCTTCCTCTTCATCCACTCTACGAGCCCGGGCCTCTCCTTTTCCCGCAGGTGGTTGTAGACGGTCATGGGGTTCAGCCCGAGCCTGCCCGCTATCTTCCCGTAGGACAGGCCCACCCCCCTGAGCCTCCTCATTTCCTCCACGATTTCAGGGGTCACCTTTCTCCGTGTCATTAAATATCGCCACCTCACCGTATTATATGATATATTAATAGTTTTAATACTAATAAGGGCAAGTTTCTGCGATGATCGAAGGCACGGGGGTTTCACTCGAACTTGTGTATTTTCTTTTGTTTATTTCTACAAAAAGTATTATATACCATCCCCCAAATATATTCTAGGGAGATGTTGCCGGGCTTGAAAAAGGGTCAACTGGCAACCTAATCTCGTGAGTCGCTGAAAGGGGGCTGGACGAATTCCTGGGACGAACGCCGCGAGGGACAGGCGGGACCTGACCACCCTGTACGCCGACATCCTCCGGACGATCGAGTCGGGGGCGCGGAAGAGCCGCATCGTGTACAGGGCGAACCTGAACTTCGGCAGGTGCAAGAGGTACTTGGAAGATCTGCTCGGGATGGGGCTCATAGAGGTCAAGACGCGCTCCCCCCCGACTTGGGCCGTCACCAAAAGGGGCCGAGAGTTCCTAGAAAAATACGGGGAATTTAAGCGATTTCTTCTCCCTCGATAGGATCCTCATACCCTCGGGGCTCGCCTTTGCCCTCCCCCTCCTCCTGTCGTACTCTATGAAGTTGAACTCGGCCAGAAAACCCAGGACCTTCCGCACCTTGTATTTCGGGAGGGACACCGCCTTCGCCACCTCGTCCACCTTATGCGCCTTCCCGTCCCCGAACGTGTAGAGCACATCGTCTATCTTCGACATCGAGTCAAGTATTCCGAGACCGTTAATACCCTTGTCGAACTTGGGGTTCTAACTCCCGGTTAGGACTCGGGGTTAGGACTAGGGGTTCTGACCTATGGTTCGCAAACCGCTTATGGGGGCGCTCCGACCTCTTTTGTATGCTCGACCCGTGGACTAACAGGGAGCCACGTTAAATAGCCCAAAAAAAAAGGTGAAAACAAAATGAAGAAGAAAATTATAACGACGGCGATTACGGCATTAATGATCCTTTCGCTGATTTCGGTCATAGCGATTCAAACACCCCTAGTGAGCGCGAATCCAGAGGATCCCATCGCTGTTAAATTGGAAATCACGGGGGCAGGCTCCGCAAATTGGACGACCGAACCAAAGCACAGTGGAGACTACTCGGTTCACTTGACTGCTGATGCTTCAGGAGGAAACGAGGCTAGGATTGTAATCCCGATGCCTGAAGGAACTACGCTGGGAGACATAGAAACAATCTCATGGTGGGTGTACACTGTTTCTGGATATCCACCTCACGTCGACATCGTGTTGGATGTTGACAATGACGAAAACCTTGACATCGAGGACGTGTTGACAGCAGAAATGGCTTACAACAACAGTTCTGGCAACGAGCTGGACAATGGACTGAACCCAACCCTTGGAGGCTGGCTAAAAACATTTGAGTTGACTCTAGATGACGGATACGGTCAAATTGATGACGACACTATGCTCTGGGTCACTAAGTTGGGCGCTGGTAATGACGACGCTCCTTCAAGCACACTCGCAAACTGGAAACTGAGTATTGTTGATAGTGACCCTGATAACGAGATGCCTACTTCTGTCCCAAGTTCCACGACTCCGGTCTTGAGGCTGGAGATAGAGGTGGACGACTGGGTACGTTCGACTGAGGCATACGTTGACGACCTAGAGATAAACGGCGTCACGCACGACTTGGAGCCTAGGGTGATCAACGCTGGAGTAGGGTACGACACGATCCAAGATGCAATCGACAACGCCTCACCCGGGGACACCATCGAGGTGGCGGCAGGGGAGTACGCCGGAGCCATAGTGAACGAGAATGTGACGATTTCTGGGGCAGCAGGTGGAGCATCAACTATCACAAGCGGAGTACCATACAAAAGTAAAGCCACCCTCTATACCGCTTTTAGGCTCGATGAGAACGCGGACGGAACCGAAATAAGGAACTTCACGATAAAATGTGACAAATTAGCGAAATTCTACTTTGCGGTTTTCAGCAGGGGAGCCGATAATGTAATCGTTGATTCCTTAACCGTGGACGATACAGTGCAGGGAATCTCAAACTGGGGCGGAAGTAACTGGGAGATAACAAACAACGTCCTAACTAATACGAAGGCCGCTGGCGGTGGAGGCATAGCAATCTACCTTGGAGTGCTCCCACCAGATTGCCCCATATGCTCTGGAAACCTCGTTGAGAACAACACAATTACTGCGATGGCGACGGCAGAAACGTACACGTGCCCCGGCATCAGCATGGCATTTGACACGCGTTATGGCGCATGGGATAAGCGAACTGGTACTGAGGACATATCGAACAATCGAATCCTCAACAACACCATAACGGTCCCGGGTTCCCCTCTCAACGGAGTAGGCATATCAACAGGCGTTATTGGTCTTGAGGGCGACTCGGTCAAAATTGCAGCTGTACTGGGCGTAATCCACAATAATATCATTCAAGGCAACACTATAAACGAGGCAGACAAAGGTATCTACTTTTACATTGTTACCAACTTGACAATCCAGCATAATAAGATAAGGAACTGTAACAGCGGGATTTACATTAAAGATGATCATAGTGGCGTTTCCGTACACTACAACGACATCGTCAGTAATGTGAATTATGGCATACTCAACACAACTTCTGTCATGCTTGACGCGACCTACAACTACTGGGGCGACGAGAACGGGCCCTCTCATGAGACGCTAAATCCTGACGGCAGAGGAGACAAGATAAGCTATTACGTATCCTTCGTTCCTTGGCGGGATATTAAAGGTGCGGTAGGCGGACTCGAAGGACCTCAGGGTGACAAGGGAGACACAGGATTGACCGGAGACACAGGATTGACTGGACCCAAGGGCGACACCGGAGGCACTGGAGCAACGGGTGCAACAGGAGCAACCGGATCTGAAGGACCTGAGGGTGACAAGGGAGACACTGGAGGCACAGGAGCAACGGGTGCAACAGGAGCAACGGGTGCAACAGGGCCAGCCGGAACAGCCGGGACTGTCCCGTTAGAGATACCCGTAGTCTTCGTGGCCATCGCAGCGATCGTCGTTCTGGCGCTTGTGTACACCATACGACGCAGGTGATGCAGAAATAACGAAAGGCGGGGCAAAACGCCAACGCCCCCGCCGTTTTGTTTTTTTAGGGAAGACGTGAAGAAGGGAGAAAAATGATAGTGGAGTTGGGAGTCGGAATCCTCGCCGTGGGCGCGTTGGTCGCGGTCGGCTACACAGTTCATCAGCACAAGAAAAGGGCGAAATGGGTCAAGATACGCGAGGGGCAGCTGAGGAGGTTAAAAAAGCTCAAGAGGAAGTTCGAGGAGGAAAAATGAGATGATAGTCGAACTCGGTGTAGGGGTGCTAGCGGCCGGGGCAGCTGGGTACGCGCTCTTGACGTTGCGCAGGCGGAAGGCGATGCTCCGGAGGCACGTGCTGCGGCAGCGGAAGGTGAGGAAGTATCTGGAGGAGGAGTAGGCATGGGTGATTCAGGGAGGGTAAGGACAGGCATACCCGGGCTCGACAGGCTGATAGGTGGGGG
>JAUXAS010000010.1 GCA_030619825.1 Hadesarchaea archaeon | reverse complement strand
GAGAACATCAACGACAACGCGCCAAACCTCGACTGGGATGCGCCTGCCGATAACTCGCTTCCGCTCACCTACGATGTCTGGATCGACAACGACTTGGACTTCTCATCACCCGAGGATAGTGCTTTTGGGGTAGCGGATGACAACTATGTAACCGAGCTTGGCGAAGGAATATGGTATTGGCGCGTCCGTGCGATCGACAACCTCGGAAATGTGGGGGACAACTCCCAACAATTTTTCCAAGTGGATATTACGCCGCCTTCACCCCCAACGATGGTATCTCCGCTTGATGGGGAAAACATCAATGACAACACCCCCGACCTAGACTGGAACCCAGTCTTGGACGCCAGCCAGCCAGTCCTCTATCGGGCCCATGTGAGCGATAACTCCGAGTTCCCATATGACAACGCCGTCTCGGGCTGGATCTCGGCCGACAAGTGGGAAGTCACGACGCAACTCACCGATGGGCTCTGGTACTGGCAGGTCCAAGCCAAAGACAACGCGGGTAACGTTGGCGAGAACTCCGCGACCCGCTCCTTCCGCGTCGACACCCTCATGCCCTATCCAATTTCACCCGCAGATGGCACAAAAACGAACGACAATACTCCAACTTTCACATGGGAGAACAAGCTAGTTGCCGATAACTACGAGCTCTGGGTGGACAACGACTCCAATTTCTTGTCGCCAGAGATCAAGGAGAACACCACAGATAATTACTACGATTTGAACGTTGAACTTCTAGGGGGCCTCGCTGACGAGAACTACTCGTGGCGGGTCCGTGCTCACAAAGGCGCAAAAATCAGCGTTTTCTCCCCCGTTCGTACACTGCTGGTAGACACAACGCCTCCCGCGATCTCTGGAGTAACAGCCTCGAATATCACCCAAAACTCGGCTGTTGTAACATGGACAACTGATGAGCCATCCAACAGCGTCGTCGAATACGGCACGACCCCCTCATACGGGTTGACCGTGTCGGATGACGCCTTGGTTACTAATCACTCTATAAATTTGAGCGGGTTGTCCGCAGGCACGACTTATCACTACAGGGTGAAATCGACCGATGCGGTAAATAACACGGCTACCTCTCTAGATTACACGTTCACGACTTCTTCCCCGCCTCCGCCACCTCCGCCTCCACCTCCACCGGATACCGTACCTCCACCCGTACCTTCGCTCATCTCGCCAACCGATGGTGAGAACATAATCGACAACACCCCTCTCTTAGACTGGTCTGATGTCAGCGATCCGTCTGGTGTAGCTTACGACTTATCCATCGCTAGAGATGAAGGATTTACCTCGGTTGTCCTTCAGAGGACCGACTTAACTGCTTCGGCTTATGAGCTCACTTCGGCTGAGGCCTTTGCGGATGGCACCTATTACTGGCGCGTCCGTGGAGTTGATGGTGTAGGGAATATCGGCTTATGGTCTGAGAGCTGGTCATTCACAGTATACGTGCCACCCGCACCAGCCACCCTAACGGCCGATACCACCCCGATAAAAGCTAGCGTCTACGTGGACAATGTCCTCTGGGGGGTAGCACCACAGACGAGATCCTTGGTCACGGGTAGCTATACGGTTTCCTTCGGGGACTATCTCGGCTACTTGACCCCTCCGCCCCAAACTGTAACCCTCACGGCAGGCGAAACGAGAACCATTACCGGCGTCTATACGGAGATACCCCCCGAGCTGATTGAGAACGAATCTCCACCCATCGATATCCCATCCATAACGACGGACGAAAACGCGACTATCGAGGTCGAGAACACCGCTATAATCGGGATGACGATAGACGTGGGGGAAAATGTCGAAAACGTGAGGATAACCGTCCAACAGCTGACTGACAAACCGGCCGAGATAGCGATCGGAGCTCCGGGAGTCACCTACTGTTACCTAAACATAGTCTCCGAGAACATGACCGATGCCGACATAGACATCGTTTTGATAAACTTCGGGGTTGAGAAGGCTTGGATAACCGCGGAGAACATGGACCCAGATTCCATAGTCATGCGGAGATGGGATCCGGTCGCCGAGGTGTGGGTTTCGCTGCCGACCGCGAGGATAGGGGAGGATGGCACACACCACTATTATCGTGCGGAGTCCCCTGGACTATCGGTCTTTGGGATAGGATATACCTTGGCTCCAGCCCTGGCCGAATTCGAACTCAGCAATCTGGTGATCGATCCTAGCGAAGTCGGGCTTGGGGGGGCTATTACCATTTCTGTTGTTGTCACGAACGTCGGCGACCTCGAGGGCACTTGCATTGCGACGCTCAAGATAGACAACTTTGTCGAGGCGACCGAAAACGTGACGCTCGCGGGTGGGGTGGCGGAGACCATCACCTTCACCGTTTCAAGGGATGTCGAGGGGACCTACTACGTCGAGGTCGATGGGCTGACGGGGACATTCGTGGTGACAGCTCCGCCACCGATAGGACCTCTCGAGATAATAGTGGTGGCTTTAATAGTGGTGGCGTTGTTGGCGATGATCCTCATCTGGCTGAGGAGGAGGGGAACCATAAATTTTTATCGGTCCTCAACTTTTTATTCACTTGTGGGAGTACTGAATTAATCAATCGGAAATACAAACTTTTATCAGGTCGGGGGTGCGGCGGGGCCTAGTTCCGGGGAATTACCACGCGACCGCCGCGGTCCGCCACAACTTAGAAAACTTTGAAATAAAGTTGAGGGGGTAACAGTATGGGTGGCGAGAAACATAGAATCGTGCACAAGAAAGGGATGTTCGCAAGACCAGAGTACTTCGTGATGCCCCAGTCGGTGGTCGATGACCCCCGCTGGCCGTTCGAGGACGGCGAGGAGATCGAGATAGAGATCGACGAGGTGCACAGCCGAGTGGTGCTCAAGAAGAAAAATAAGGCGGTGGAGTGAAGCTCGTCGCCCTAGCAGTTTCTATCGTTTGAGTTTTTTGACCCTCGGGAAATTCCTGATTCCGGACAGCATCAGGATTCCCATTACCCCTTTCCTCGCCAGTCTCCTAGTCCACCGCATCGGGAGATCTCCAGCCCTCAGCCTCGCGTTTGGCATGGCGTTTGCGATCCACCGCTTGCTTCTCTCGATCCCCGCCCTAGGCAGCTCTTTTGAAGGGCCGACCAGCAGGGACAAAACGTTCCCCACATTTTTCATATCGCATTGGGCGGTGAGCCTCGAAGACGCGTTGATGATGGCCATCTCGCACCTAGTCGTGGTGTCGAGCCTGTCGATCGATGTCCCCTTCCTGAAGGGGAACCTCCTCGGGACCCTCACCTCTGACCACCCCAGCACGGAAAAGCCGTCTAGTGTCGCCATGATGTCCGAAGCGTCGACCACCTTCATACCGACCATCTTCCCCTTGGTTTCCCCTGCCTGCAGCAAAAATGGGAAAGCCCTCGCGAGCTCGTAGTTCATCATCTGATAGCTTTTCTTCAAGGACACCCCGGACGTGCTCCAGATCTCATTGTCGAACAAGATCATGCCGTCGGTCACCTTCTTCAGCTCGCCGATAGTCCTCGCCGCGTTGTCCTCCATCAACCTCCCCTCGGCCTTGCTCGGCAGGACCCCGATAACGTGCACCGGCAGCTCGTAGGTGTCCGCGAGCTCCTCGGCTAGGGCCGGCGCGCTGCCCGATCCGGTTCCGCCGCCCAGCCCGATCACGATCAGAAACGAATCGAGGTGGTAAGTCTCCTCCGTCCCGATCTCCCGCTTGATCGAACTCAATTCCTGCTTTATTATCCGCTTACTAACATTTCGCTTCAGCCCGACCCCGTGACCTCTCGACACCGTTTGGCCTATGAGAATCCTGTTCCTTCTCGGCACCCTCTTCAGCCCCATGAGGTCGGACTTGGCCGTGTTGATCGCGAAAGAAAACGGGATCACTTTTTCTGAAACTTTCACATTTTTCTTAACACTTTCTAAAAGCGAATCTGTTATCCGCCCTCCGGCTTGCCCGATTCCGATAACGCCTACCCTCATCGGCCTCACCCCCATTTTTTTGCCATTTATTTACATATAAATGTTATGTTATCCGACTATCTTACTTTTTTGTTGCATAATGGAAATGAAGGAGTTTACGATGCTTTAATCAGCAATTTCCCTCCGTCCACATCCACCCCAACGCGAAATACGCGGCCCCGAGCCCGGAAACGATGAGCAGGAACTGGAAATCGTATACGCCCATCACCTGGTTGATCAGCAAGGGCGAGGCGAGGAAAAAGACCAACGCGAAAACGGCGGCGGCGCGCAACGGTATGTCTTTTATACCGAACAGAATCCCCGCCAACAGACAGACTGCCACTTCCGCGGACAGGATTGGGATCAGCATCACGCTATTCGCCGCTCCGATGCCTCAGCCTCATTACAAAATAAAAAACAAAAAAGTAAGGGGGTTGATTGGCGTTTCCCCCCTACCTCTTCCGGAATATTGCAACCGCAGCCAGTATCAGCGCGACTATCACCAAGATAATCGCGTAGATCGACCATGGTGTAACCGTTCGCTCGACCACATCAGTTGCCGCAGTGCTCGGGTTGCCGATATCATCTGTTGCCTGCACGACGATCGTGTTCGGGCCCTCTGAGAGCGCCACGCTGTACTCGTAGCTGCCCCCGACGCAAGGCACTTCCACTTTTCCAACTCCGACCTGCACCGTCAGCGTTATTTCCGACCAGTCCTCCCACGCGTCCTTGGTCACCGTTCCGCTGATTGTGATGCTTGTCTTGTCCGTAGTATCCGGCACCTCGTCCAAAGTCACCGTCGGGGCGCTCGCGTCCGCCAGCATCCACCCGTAGAGCTCTCTGGAGCCCTCGTTGCCTGCCTCGTCTGTCGCTGATACCTCGATCTTGGTGTTCGACCCGGCAGTCAGCGTGAAGGTCGCTGTCCACTTGTCGTCCGATCCAGCGGTGACGGTGTCCAAGACCTTTTCGGTGGTGTCGACAGTTCCGTATACCGTGATATCCGCTCCCGCCTCCGCGGTACCGGCAATGGTGCGCGAGGCTCTCTTGACCACCAATGGAGCATCCACCGTGCTATCGATCAGGTACGCAGCGTCAACCTTTGGTGCACTAGGCGCGGCCGTGTCGATCACGAATTTGACGAGTTTGTTCTCCATCTGCAGGTTGTCTCCGGCCACCGCGTAGATGTAGTACGTGTTGTCGCCCAGCTCGGGAATCGTGTTCTCGAAATCTAGGACGTTGTTGTCGTGCGCTAGGGCGTTGACCAAGTTATCGATTGAAACCTTGTTCGCGTTCCAGAGCTGCACCCTATAACCCTCGTTCTCGTCCGCGTTGAAGGGGATGTTGTCCACGCCCAAGCCAGCGTCGCTGATCGTGAGCGTTATTTTCGGTGTATTGTCGTTGATTTGCACGCCGTCCGTCAATGCCTCCCCCGCGATCGTGCCCCACGCTATGGATGGGGCCTTCGTATCCAGTGTAACGTTCTCGGCGTTCTCCTCGCCCACGTTGCCCGCTCGGTCGATGTACCAGATGCCCACCTCTTGGGTTCCCTCGGTCAGCGTTATCGACTTGCTGTAGTAGCCCGACACTGTGGGGGTCAAAGTGTGCACTGTGGTGCCGACGCGGATCTTGACCGTTCCTCCCTCCAGGTGCACAAGGCTTCCTAGGAAGTTATCCATGGCCTCGTTCTCGATGAACCACACGGCTGTATTTGTCTGTATGCCCGGCATATCTGGAATAGCAATATTATCCTCTGGGAAACCTGAAATCTCCGAAAGAACTGGCATTGGAGGTGCAATCCTGTCCACGGTGAATGTGTTCTCGGCGCCTCCTTCACCCTCGTTGCCGACCAAGTCCTCGAAGTCAGCCGCAAGAACATAGATATTCGCTGTACCATCGCGGTTCTCGTTGTCGGTGGTCGTGTAGGTCCAAGTCCAGACCTTCTTATCGGCACTGACGGAAACGAACGTCGCTGCAGAGTTCTCGGGTGCCAAGTTCTCGGCCACCAGCACGTTGTCGAGTCTTGCGAGAGGCTCACTCGCCGTAACCGTGATGGTAACCGCCGTGTTGGCCTTGGCCCACTCGGGAGACACAGCTATTTCTTCGACGGTTGGCAGAGTGTTGTCGGTCGTCAGGGCGATCTCCGTCTGTTTGACTGCCCCCTTGGTATCCACCGTCCTCACGTATATCGTGTAGTCTCCGCTACCGGGCGACGTGAATGCGAACGGGAAGTCGAGAGATTCGCCACTTGCGATCTGGTTGTTCTCGTCGCCTACCCATTCCACGCAGGTGCCCGGTGGGAGGGTGCTTATTTTGTTATCTTGAGTCCATTTCGTCGGCAAATTCTCCATGACCGCTCCAGTAACATCCAATTGCTTGCCGTTCTCCCTTATCACATCGGTGTTCTCGGGTATCTGTATACTCGCAGTTCCAACAAGCTGCACGACGGTGTCCGCTGGTATCACGACCTCGTTATCACCGGTCAGCGTGATGTTTTCGCCCGTTGGGATGTCGAAGCCCTTGAGGTTGCTCGGTTTATCCGTGACCATTCTCACCTTATTGTTGTTCAGTGTTACTGTTACATTCAGCGTGGTCTTGACGTTTTCATCTAGGGCAATATCATCGTCATTCGCCTTAAACAACTCTAGCATTGTGTTCTCGGGCAACTCCACTATATTGTCCCCCCTCGTCAACACCATGGTGTCGGCGAGCAGTCTTAGCTGATTGTCGGTGGTTAGATCCACTGATATCTCTCCCGTCACCCCGATGTTCTCGCCGTCTGGGATACCTACCCCTGTAGTTGTAGTCGGTTGCCTTACTTCGACCATCGCGTTCTCGTTGAGCCTCGTGTTCTCCTCTACCTCATCCACATAGATCCATCCACCCTTGACCACGATCACGTCCGTGTTCTCAGCCAAAGTCACTGTCACGTTTCCAAGTAGCTGCACCACGGTACCTGCCGGAAGAACCACCTCGTTGCCACTAGCGGTGCTTACGATGTTATCCACCGGCACCTGTTTTACAGCTTCAGCTCCCCAGCTCTCAGGCACGATTATCCAAACGGTGTCGATCGCGTCTGGGCCATCGTTCGCAATCGTTATCACGCGTATCATCGCGGTGTCGCCCTTAACGGAGTCGTCGTCGATGCTCGCCGTCCGCTCGTGCGACGCGCTGACGCTGGTCGTCGATACCGCGAATGCCATCGAAGTTATCATTAGGGCTGCGATCACTATTGCTGCATGTTGTTTCATCTAATTTTCTCCTCTTTTGTACGGGCTGAACTCTAATTGGGCTGTATTTAAAGGTTGCGAACCAAGGGTGCTACGCCGAAAATAAGCTTTTTCCAGCCTCCTTTTGCCCAAAATTATCGTTGAAAGACGTTATTAGTATCGGTGAATGACGTTGGTTCGGCGGATGACGTTGGAACATTTTTCACCCTCGGAAGGGGTAAGACTTTTTAGCAAAGGGAGAATTGGTGTTTGGGGACCGGGCGCCGGAAACCGGCCCACGTTCTCGTACCGTCCGGAAAAATCGCCCCGCATGCTAGTGCGGTCTTTCACCGGACGTAAAAAAGTGGGAGACGGTTGGCGAATCTCGGCCGCCCCCCTAAAGGACTTGTAAGAAAGTTGAAGAGAAGGCTAGGTCTGAGGTAGTCAAAATGAATGATGCGGCGAAAGGCACCGGCGGCGTAATGAACCGCGCTGAACGAGTACGTGGCAGGGACGGGTTCAATCCCCTCATATTCCCCGAGCGCGGCGGGGCCTGGTCCCGGGAGACACGACGCGACCGCCGCGGCCCGCCACAGCTTGGGAAACTTTCGGGTAGTACTACACAAAACTTTTCAGGGTTAAGTTGATGGTGGCGAAAGGTGTCGGGTGCGAGGAACCGGGGCTCGAGGGGTGCATCAAGACCCTCTTGGCGATCGAGGGGGGCAACTTCCCGGACGAGGGTTGCTTGGAGTGCGAGAACCTGGAGAAGTGCCTGAAGCTTGAGCCAGAGGTCAGAAGGGGATTGGCGGCGGAAAGATGAAGGTATGCTTGCTCACGAGGTTCTTCGACCTACGCAACGCCGGTATAGGCAGATATTCGATGGAACTGCTGAGGGGCCTGAGGGAGCGAGGCCTCGAAGTTAGGACGGTAAGCCAAGACGGGGGGATACCACTTGGAGAAGGAAGCGTGAAGTATCTGGCTTACACAGCCTTCGAAATCCGTTTTAAAATTCCAAGTAGCGATATCTATCACGCGTGCACCCCGATGGAAACGCTATGGTTGGGTGGGAAAAAAAGGAAGGTCGTTACTTTCCATGACCTCATCCCAATGCTTTATCTGGGCATGGTTCAAACGCACTACGCCAAAAATAAGCTTACTCGACCCATCTCCAAGAATTACTTCACCTTTGCCTGCAAGCGTGCGGTGAAAAGCGACGCGATAATTGTGAATAGTGATCAGACCGCGAGGGAATTGACCGAGCATTTCGGTGTGGAAAGAGAAAAAATAGTGGTGACGAGGTTCGGCATCTCGCCGGGCTTAAAACCAAAGAACAAAAACGATGGAATTTACCGCATAGGGACGCTCGGCTACCTCGACCCTCGGAAGCGCGTAGGCCTGCTCATCGAGGCGTTCAAAGAAGCCGATCTAGATGCTGAACTCGTGATAGCCGGAAAAGGTGTAGATATGCCTCATCTGAAGAAACTCGCTAGAGGGAATAAACGCATAAAATTCCTGGGCTTCGTGCCCGACGGAGAATTGTGCGACTTTTACAGCTCACTTGATGTCTTCGTGTTCCCTAGCCTGCTTGAGGGCTACGGACTGCCGGCGGTCGAGGCGATGGCGTGCGGAAGGCCAGTTGTAACATTAGCAGATGCGATAATTCCATCCGATGTTAAATCGCACACGCACGTCTGTACACCCGAAGAACTGCCAAGGGTTCTGGAGGAGGGGAAATTCAAATGCGATATCAAAGGGAATCTAAAGTTCGCGAGAGAACACTCGTGGAAAAAATTGGTGGACAGAACGATTGAAGTCTATGAAATGGTGATATCGTGAAAACTTTTGAATGTGAGAAGATAAGAGAAATCCGATATAATAAAAATTCGGCGAAGAGGATGGAAAATACAGTCTTCTTCCCCTATTTTATGGCTTTTAACAAGAGAGAAAAACCGCATTATTTTCATAAATTTATAGGTGAGGTACTTAAAGCGAAAACTTGCAAATCAAAGTTAGATCTCTTGAGGGCTCGAAATGTTGTCGCTGAATGCCTTGATTACTATTCGGTCGCTACCAAATTCATCGATAGAAGGAAAAAACTTGTTGTAATTGTTGGTGACCCTATTCTTTACTTTTATAGATCTAACATGGTACTTAGTTCCAAAGGTAGAATTTTCACGAAATTCGCACTAAAACTGGTCGATTTATTTATAGCAGTTGGGGATCTAAACGCAAAACTACTTGATGAGATGGGCTTTGATAATTATATCAAAGTGTATCCTTTTGTAGAAGTGGAAAAGCAGAAGGAACTCGTAAAAATAAAACCAATGATGAATAGTAAAATTGTCCTTACCATTGTAAAAGGGGGGCATGATCCTAGAACTTATATGAATAAGGGTCTCGATATCTTAGAAAAAGTTGCAGGGAACCTTCCAGAGTTCAACTTCGTGGTCATAGGCACATCTCTTAAGTCTGAAGTTCGGAATCTTAACTACCGTGGTTGGAAAAAGGATATAATACCCTATATCAAGTCCGCTCTCATCTCATTAGTACCATCTAGGTACGATAGCTTTTCTGTCTCTGGACTTGAATGTATGACGGCAGGTTTGCCTGTTATTACGACCCCAACCAACGGACTCTCCTTTTTTAACATTCGGGACTTAGTAGCACATGATGCTAAGGAGATTATCAAAAAAATTAGGTGGTTCAAGGGGCTCTCAAAAGAGGAGAAGTTGGTCTACAGTAGATGTTCTAGGAAATTGGCTGGTCAGTTTTCCCGTAACAGATTCATTGAAGAGTTTACTCGCCAGTGGAGGTCCACAACTGGGAAAAATGCGCTGAAGAACACATGGAGATTTATCAGGAGGTTTTAGAAAGGGTTGGTTAAGATGGAGAATCACTACTATTCTGTTCACGATCTCATTAGGATAAGCTCGAACGTAAAACTTCATGCGATACCGAGTTATTTCGAGCAGAAGGAGAGGTTCGAAAATCCAGATGTAGAGATCTCAGAGGGAAAGCTACGTTTTTGCAAAACAAAAAAAGGCGGGTTGCTACGGAGCAACTACCGCTATTGGACAGAGGGATCAAAATTGTGCATCGACTATGGCGCAGGTGCGAGGCTTATGTGTGACGACCTTCTGGGCAATGCAAGAATAAGGTTCACCAAAAACTTCAGGAGATTTTCCTCAAAAGGGTTTCTCGACGAACTCATACTCAGGATTTTGCCCATCAAGCTCATCCAAAAGGGCTATGCACTCATCCACTCAGGGTGCGTGAGTTATGACGGTCGGGGAATTCTAATCACTGGAACTCCGGACTCTGGAAAGACCTCAACGGTTCTCTCCTTGCTCGGAGAGCGATTTAGATTCATGGCGGATGATTATACTATCCTAAGGGAGGAGGGGATGGTGTACTCATACCCGAAGGAGGTCAAGATTTCCCCCTACACGCTTACTGGTCAAATCTTCCATCCAAAGCGAAAACCAAGGTCACGCCTACTAATTATATTATTGGAGAAGTTCCTCAAATGGGAAAGTACCGAACTCAAGAAGATACCCACCGAATTTATCGAGGATCGAGTCAAGGCCGACCGATTTTTTCTGTTGGGTGGATATTCCGAGCACGAGGAGGCAAAGCGACCCACCAAGGGGCGGATGATGGGCGAGTTGCTATTCCCTGTGTTGGTGCCACCGAACTTTCCCTATACTTACGGCGACCTGTACTTGGGTCTTGTAAGGGTGAATCTCTGGAGCTATTTAGAGAAGGGAAGGAAAGTCCTAGAGCGCGGAATGAAGGGCACTAAATGCTATGAGTTGAGGGCTCCGAGCATCAAAAGCTATCCCCGAATGATAGAGGAGATGTTATGAGCGACCGCTGGCTCCGAACTTTCTCCTTGGTGAGCGACCTCTTCAACGACCGTGGAATCGAGTACGTGTTCCCCAAGCTGTTGATTCCACCGCCACGGACAGATGTGGACGTGATGATAACCGATCCCCTCGAGGAGGCAAAGGCGTTAGAGCTACTGAAGAGGGAGGGATTTAGCAGTTCCAAGGGGGAGCTTTTCAAAACTCCCAAAATACTCACTCACCCTAGAAGGAGGATATGCAGGCGGGATAAATGGACAGAGATCGACCTCTACCCTGATGCGAATTGGGATGGCTGGAAGGTCGCGAACGGTAAAGAGATCATGTCGAGGAGGGTTCGCTCGGAGGTCGAGGGGAAAGAGGTCTGGCTACCGTCCCCGAGTGATTTATTCTACCTCATTGTGACCCATGCTTTTTCCCACCTGAGGATAAAGTTTGAAGAAGTTCAGAATTGTGCTCACTTAGTCTCCGAGTGTGGCTTCTCTTGGGATCATGTCTACGGTCTTTCATCGGAGTATGGAACCAGAGATTCCATATACCTCTTCCTCCGAACTCTCGCAATTGAGTCCGATGTACCCAAGAGCGTTTTGGCCAAGTTCTCGCAGTGTGGGATGGGTAGGTGGATAAATGCATGGCTTGAGCGAAAAGAAAGCATTACTTTCCCTTTAGAAGTGTCCGGGTGGTTCAACTTTCTCTCGTCATTCCCCCACACTTCGAGGTTGCGCGGGAAGGCTTCGGGAAGGGAAATAGCGTCGAACTTCCTCTGGCATTACGTGCGTGTGGCGATGAAAGCTGTTAGAGGCAGGTAAAATGTTCGACAATCTGCGTAAGCGTTTGAGGATATCTGCCAACAAGTCATCAAGCCTCGGTGGGCGAAAAACACGATTAGGAAGAGGCTAAATGAAAGAGTGGAACAAAAGTGGGTTTTTTCCGCTGGCGAGCAGATATTATATGGAGAATCAAGACAAGATGCTATCGCTGCTTGAGGGAGACAGAAACGCCGAAGTGTTGGATATCGGGTGCAACGATGGTTCATTCACCCTCAGGGTAGGTGCTACGATCGGCTCGGAGAAATTGCACGGTATGGACATAGACGGAGCGATGATGGAAAAGGTGAGGGGGAAAGGGATCAAGGCGATCGTGCACGACGCGAATACAGAGTTTCCTTACGAGGATCGCTTCTTCGATGTCGTCATATCAAACCAAGTCCTAGAGCACCTCTACAACACGGACGGATTTTTCTCGGAGGTTTACAGGGTTCTAAGACTTGGGGGCTATGCCGTGATTTCGACGGCGAATCTTTCATCGTTCCACAATCTGGCATTTATGAATCTGGGGATGACGCCGCCGGGTTACCATGTCAGCAAGGTACAAGTAGGCAATTTTTTGTACGGGATGAAAACCCACGGCCATGTCAAACTCTTCACGTCCACCGCGCTGAGAGATCTCGCCAGATACCATGGATTTAAGGTGGAAAAGCTCATGGGGTGCGGGATTTACCCGTTCCCTAGGCGAATCTCGAATTTCCTATGTATGATATTCACCAGATACTCCACCTACCTTACGATCAAATTGAGGCGATAGGGAGCCCTCAGGTCACTCCGCCTCAAGCTTCTCCTCTATCCTCTTCAGCCTCTCCTCTTGGCGCTTGGCCCACCTCGCCATCGCCCTGTAGTACTGGTAGTTCATCCGCTGGGCGGGGCTCTGTTTCTGGTTCACGAGGGAGGTCGAGCGCTGGGACCCCCCGTACAGGAGCAGCGCCAGCCCGAACGCGAAGAAGAAGGCGATGCCGGCGACGGCTATTATCCCCAGCACTGCCCCGGAGCTGTGGATCCCCAGCTGCGCCAAGGCCGCGCTAACCTGCGGGGACAGGCCGAGGAATATGAAGAGCGCCTGTATCACGACGATGAACTGCCACGACTGCTCGAAGCCGCGCCTGAGCAGTATGGCGACATCGATGACCTTCCCGAGCCCCCTCCTGGTGATCCTCCTGCTCTCCCTCGGGTCTATCTGCTTGGCCATTTCGTCAAGGAGCTCGTGGAACGGCCTGTCGAACTTCTCGAGCTCGTCCTTCTCGGTCATCCGCTCACCCCCCCACCTTCTGGCTTCACCCTCTCGCTCTGTTCCTTCTCGAAACATTCTTTGCAGAACACGGCGAACAGTCCGTAGGCCCCGATGACTGGCGTCAGCTCATCCGCCTCGAACAGCCTCCCGCACCTGCTGCACTCGTTCCTCCCGGTCATTCGCTCACCCTCACGGACTTTCGCCACATCATTTACTTTGACTACGCCAATCTAAGCGGGTTTTCCCCTGCGGCCCTTCAGGTGGACGACCAGCATCTTCTCCTCCTCGTCCCACTCGGCCGGGACCTTCTTCCTTTCGTTCACGCCGGCCTGCCTCATGAGCGAGGTGCAGGAGACGAAGAATTCACCCCCCCCTACTTTTGAACTCAATTTCCGCTGACCCTTCGCGGCCGGCTTTATCCCCAGCAGGCTCCTTTTGCCGTCCACGTACAGGTCAGCCTCCTTGTACTCCTTGAAGTGCCCGGTGGCCCAAGCGAATATGCCGACGCCTGTTTTGCTGATCGAGACCTCGTTTTGTACCGCTCCCTTGTAAAGGGGCTCCCACTTCTCCAGCTTTTTCGCGAGTTTTCCCAACGCTTCCACCCTCTTTCTGTTTCTCCAAGAGCTTTTTAATATTATTGCTCAGACGCCCCCCCACAAACTCCCCACAGAAACGCCACAGAGGGAAATTGCTGGAGCCACAAATTTCCCACAACATCCCCACAGAGGGAAATTGCTGGAGCCACAAACTCCCCACAGAAACGCCACAGAGGGAAATTGCTGGGGCCACAAACCCCCCACAAATCCCGCACAGAGGGGCCCACAAATTCCCCACAGAGGAGTCCCACAAACGAGGGATGTGTGGGCACCCACTGTGGGGATTCCTGTGGGCTTTTTTGTGGGTGAAGGGCGAAGGGGGGAGGGGTACAGACGGGTGAGGCCACGGGCTGAAACAATGCTTTAGCGGGATTAACTAGGGGGGTTCAGGCATGTTTCCCGACGAGATGCTGTCGGAGCGATTCGACCTTGTGCTCGAGCGCCGCGACCACGCCCGAGTTGTCGTAGGGCTCCAGATTACCACCGCAGCGCGGGCACTTGAAATCATTTTCTGCCGCGAGTTCGAATGGCAGCTTTTGGTCTCCGTTCCCGCAGCCGAAGAAAATCGTGCCCCGCTCCGCCTCGAGTCGCTCCTCGAGCTTCTGCAGGAGCAGGCGCTTGTTGTTGTAGAAGTACTCCAGCGCCCGCTCTGGCTCGATCCGCCAGTAATAGACGTACCACCCGCTTTCCTCGTCCCGGGCCCTGCGGTAGCTGGCCACTCGGTTGTCGTAGAGGTAGTAGAGGACCTTCCGCACGAGGTTCACGTGGATGTCCAGCCTCTTCGCCACCTCCTCGTCGGTGATCTCGTCCCCCATGAACTCTTTCGCTATCTCGTACCCTCGCTCGCCGGCTATCCCGACGATTATCCCCCTCAGGACGGGGTCCTCCGGCGGCTTCTGCTTGGGTCCCCTCTTGACTTTGCGCTTCTCGACCGCTTTCTTGCCTCGGCCAGCTTTCTTGCCCATCCAATCCCACCCATAATTATACTTATAGAAACTTATGAATAAAATTAACGCGTGGGCGTACCACGTCAAACGGTTAAACGGAGTTCGGCGACTTGGCTACCTTAGACCGATCTAAGCTGGTTTTCCCCTGCGGCCCTTTAGGTGGACGATCAGCATCGTCTCCTTCTCGTCCCACTCGGCCGGGACCTTCTTCCTTTCGTTCACGCCGGCCTGCCCCATGAGGGAGGTGCAGGAGACGAAAAATCCTCTCCCCTCTGCTTTCGAGATCAACTTCCGCTGCCCCTTCGCGACCGGCTTTATCCCAAGCAGGTTCATTTCGTCGTCCACGTACAGGTCCGCCCCCTTGTGCCCCCTGAAATGCCCGGCCGCCCAGGCGAATATGTCGATGCCTATCTTATCGATGGAGACTTCGTTTTGTGTTGCCCTCCTGTGGACGGGCTCCCACTTCTTCAGCTTTTTCAACGCTTCACCCCCCGCTTTTCTTAAAACACTCACGATCTACCCCAGACCCATCTTCCTCTTTACCTTCTCGAAGAACCCCTCGCCCCCCAGATACCTAGAAACAGTCATATGGGACAGGTTCAGTTTGTCAGCTATTTCCTTTTGGGACGCTCCCCCCCCTCTGAGGTTTTTCATCTCCTCGAGGACTTCTTCGGTCACCTTTTTTCTCCTGCCACCCATTTTTTTCGCTTGCATGTGTATGGCGACAGTCTGGAAGGCGACACCGAGCTCTTTAGATATCTCCCCGTAGGTAGACCCTCGTTTTCTTAAATCGACCATCCTCTCAATGATCTCTGGGGTTATCCTCGTCCTCTTGTGCTTTTTCCGCAGGTGGTTGTAGACAGTCATCGGGTTCAGTCCGAGCCTGCCCGCTATCTTCCCGTAGGACAGGCCCTCCCCCCTGAGCCTCCCCATCTCCTCCACAATTTCGGGGGTCACCTTTTTCCTCGGCATATATCATTACCTCACAAAATTTGGTCTCTAACTATATATTAAACTTATTTAATCAGCTTTAAAGATCTCTTAAATTCTTCTGTCCCCGCCGCGGTTAATAACTCATAGATTAGCATCTCTGTGGAAGAAATTGTTACACCTTCACGTGCCATTCTTTCAATCCCTACTTGCCAGTTTTCTTTTGTCCGCGAGGACGTGGCATCGCTTATGACGTGGACTTTATAGTTTTCTAATGCGTTCAATGCTGTCTGATTCACGCACACATGCGTTTCTATTCCGACTATTACAAGTGTCGATGCACCCAGTCGTCGCAGGGATTCTTTGAATTCCTCGGATCCGAAACAGCTAAATGGCAATTTGGTGATCGGATGTAAACCTGCCGTTAATTCTCTGATTTCTTTAACAGTCGAGCCTAAGCCTTTTGGATACTGTTCAGTTAAAACTATTGGCATGCCGATTATCCTCGCAAACTTGATCAATTTAGCTATGTTTTTAACGACCCTTTCTTTATCAGCTATAAATGGTAGCAATTTTTCCTGAACATCAACTACAACCAACACTGAACTTTTCGGTGAGAGCAACCTTCCCAAAAGTTTCACCAAGCCCCCCCGTAGAGAACTTTCCCCTTCACAATAGTTGCGAGAACATTAAGCCCCGGGTCAAAAATTGTGACATTAGCAACGCAACCCGGAATCAGGCGCCCACGATCCGATAAGTTCAGAGCATCCGCGGGGTTCGATGTTGCCATCCCGACCACATCTTTCAAGTCGAGGTTTAGCTTGGTGACCAGATTCTTGATGGCAATGTCCATGGTCAAAGTGCTACCAGCCAACCTTCCGGTGGCTTTGACTCGGCTGATACCATCTTCGACAACTGTTTCCAAGCCGCCCAATTCGTACTCTCCGTCTGGAAGGCCCACCGTAGCGATGGCGTCGGTGATGAGGATCGTTTTTTCCAGACCTTTTGCTTTTATCGCCGTATTTATGGCGGCTGGATGGAGATGTATCATGTCCGCAATCATCTCCGCATACACATCATCCCTTACCAAGCAAGCCCCTATTATCCCCGGTTCCCTGTGGTGAAAGAGCCTCATCCCGTTGAAAAGATGGTT
>JAUXAS010000081.1 GCA_030619825.1 Hadesarchaea archaeon | reverse complement strand
CGGTAATTGGGGCTTCCCTTTTTCCCTTTTTAGGCGTCCCCCGATGGGCTCTCGTTTCTCGATCCCGGTCTCAAGGCTCCAATCGTGGTAGCTGGCGCAGTGGACCCAAGGGAGATTTCGATAGGTATGCTTCTCGGGGGGCTTTCCACAGGTCGGGCACTTCGGGAACTTTGCCTTCTCAACCGCCTTCCTGAGCTCCTCGGCCTCTCGCTCCATCCACTTAATCCGGCTCACTTCCTGCTCGACTGTCCTTACCCGTGGCGGCTCACGCCCCCCGCCGTATTCCCTTTTTAGCTCCTTCGCATACTTGCGCTGCTGCGAGGGCGTGAGCGTAGCGATGGGCTCAAGGTGGCTGACGGTGACACGTGGCACATTGGCCAGCTTTTCCTTGACGACGGGATCAATTTTAATCAGAGAGAGGTGCTTGGTCACAGTTGAACGGTCAATCCTGTGCTTCTTGGCTATCTCCTCGTGAGTCCAGCCTTGATCGGCGAACCATTTGAAATACTCCGCCTGCTTGTAGGGATCCATGCTCCCGCGCTCGTAGTTCTTTGCATAGCTGATCATCCGAGCTTGCTTTTCACTGGTTATCGTGGCGTCGAATATCGCGTGGATCTTGGGCCACCGAAGCTTACGAGAACCTCTGAGGCGGTGGTTGCCGTCCACTGCGATGAAGCTATCCTTGGGGGCATCGGGGACGATGACGCGCTTGGACATAACCAGAATTGGGTCGATAGCATTGGGGCCGCCTTTTCTCATGTCCTCGAGTAGGGCCTCCCACCTTTCGGGCGCCATCTTGTTCGGGTTCCAGGAATTCTCCTCAATTTTACTAACAGCGATGGGCTGACTTATTACCATATTCTCACCTCGTTATCCATACCCCCGAAAACTGCACTTCATCCTTGCCTTCCCGACTGGTCGAGCTTGAGAGTGCCAAAAATGGGCAAATCATTTAAATACCCTTTATAAGCAAAAATCCCGATTAGACGTGTTTTAAGCGGTTGAGGTGTAACTAACGTGGTTCTTTTCCTTGATTTTTTCGCGGAATGTTCTTTTTCAGACGGCAATAACTCGATGGTAGGAAGTGGTTCGTGGATTCCCATTACCCTTAGCTCTTTCCGTGTGTGTTTCCAAGCTATGCCGTGTTCTTCTTTAACATGAGTCTTGCTCCTACGCAGACCATCGTAAACCTCATCACAACGCTTGCACTGATACGTTAGCGGATATCTCAGCTCGGTCATCTACTCGGCTCCCTTGACTCTATCCCTGAACTCGGGCGTGGCGAAGTACGTCCACTGCTTCCCATCCTGCTTTCGATCGAGGATGCCCTTGCTGACCAGCATTGTGAGGTGTGCGCCGAGTGTGGTCCGGTTCCCTCCGCTGTTGCTCACGCCGTAGCGCCTAACCAACTCCGTCATTATCTTGCCTATCCCCTGGGGTTCGTTGAAAAAGCCCTCCAAGCCCCTAGCGAGAATCCTGCCCTCCCAGGACGACTCATCAACGGTCAGAATTTCGCGGTCAACCTCAACCTTGAAGTCGGCTAGCTTGCGTTTCAGGGTTATTTCAACAGGTATTACGGATCCTTCTCCTGGTGGAATGATGGTTTCAGTAGGGGGGGCGGGTGTTGCTTTAACTCCTGACGCGGGAGGCCCAGAAGTCTGCATTACCTTGAGTTTCTCTGCAAGTTCATCTCTATCCCTTTTGATTCGCGCCGCTTCGATTGTGAGCCCCTTAATGGTTTCTTGCATCTCGCTCGCCTTGGAGCGCATTTCATCGATTTCCCTAGCCTCAGCTTTCGCCTCCTCTGTCACCGGAAACAGTTTAACAAGGCGGCTGGCATAGCGACCCCGCACGTTCTCGATGAGCTTTGGGATCTTCCGATTTACCGCGTAAACAAATGCGGGAACATTCTTTGGGTTGACTTCCAAGAAAAGGCTGCAACGCTCTGGGTCTTGTGGCCCCTTCGTCTCGAGGAGCTCCACGAACCCGCGCTGTTTCGCGTTCAGCTTTCCGAGGTTCTTCTGGACTAATGGGTGCGAGAGCAGGTCGCTGATGCCGCCCCTTAGTGTGGCGTGTCTCACGGCCTCATCGAGTTTGCGCTTCAGGTCGGCGATTTCGGTTTCATACTTGGCCTCTAGACGATTCTTGATCGATGAGAGTTCTTTGTCCTTCCTGGTGAGTCTAGCTTGCCACTGTGCCTCGAACTTCTTTTTGATACGTGATTCAATCTCAGCAACCTTTGGGACGGCAGGCGCGAGCTTCTCTTGGATGATGGCGGGCAACTTCTGGCTCAGTCGCGTGAGGACGCTTTTGAGTTCCTTGGGCGCAGGGGGCACGATTTCAGGCGTCGCGCCTAGATGCGTTGTAGTTACTGATCCGACCTTGACGAGTTCCTCTTTATTTATGAAGTCCCCGCTCACGTAGAACTGACCCTTCTCAAAATTCTTTATGGGGTGGGGGTCTTTAGATTCTGGATCGGCTAGCCTCTTGGGAATCCTGCCGAACTTCCTGAGTACAGCGAGGTCATCGGGCCACTCGGTTCTGCCTATCAACTTGTTCGGGCATTGTGAGATAACGAATTTTGAGACGAATGCGGGGCGCTGCGTTAGGATGATGGTTCCAATCCCACGCTTCCCGCCTTTCTTCACTAGCTTGCGGATCTGATTGAGGCAGATGGATCGGGTGATGCCAGTCTCGGGCGCGAGCTCGTCGGCCTCTTCAAGAATCCACAGGTACGGTTTTCGGGCTTTTGTTTCCACTGAAATGAAGCGGTCAATGAAACGGGCGAGGAATTCCTGAAAGGCCGCGATGTCGAGCTCTGGGTCGCTCCCGTCTATGATGGCGCTCAAGTCGTGTTCTATAATCTGGTCGGCCAGGAACTCGGCGCTCTCTGGGACGAGCGGGATGTCCTTCCCGATTATGAGCAGGGGGAACTTGTCGCGCAGGGTCGCGTATTCCCCCTCCACATCAACGATGATGATGCCCGTCTTGCCGAACACCTGCTCAACTATGCGCCGAGCCGTCCAGGTTTTGCCCCAGCGCGAGATGCTGCAAAGCAGGGTGCGGCCAGTGATTAACTCCTGCAAATTAAGATAGACTTTCACGCCATTCAAGTTTTCGCCAAGCAAGACTTGCTTCACCCTAATCATCCCTCCGCGTTCGTTCCGGTCGAGCGCGACGCTTGTAAAATTTGATTCCTTTTATTTCGATGACAAACTCCCAGAATTCAGCCATCATCCCTCACCCCTTGAGCTTGAGGCGCGGCGCGGGCCTGGCAGGAGACAAACCCCCGGACCGAGGAGGAGATAAAAATACCCCTCCAACGCCTGACCCATCGCCGCTTCGCCTTCTCATTAACCGTGATGGGATCCCCGCGCACGTGACCCCTAGCTTGCACTCGTGGCAATCATCGTGGTTGGCTTCACGATTTAGATGAGTGCAATAGAACACGCTGGGACAGGAGGGCATGATACTCGACATCAGCGATCCTCCTCGTCGAGCACCCTGCGTTTGATGTAGTTCCTTACAACCTCTGCTATTCGTTCGTCTTTTGCATCGCGTCTCAGCCCCGCCTCGAAGGAGTTGATTAAAGGCATGACAAAAGTTTCTATTGATTCTGCACCTTCATCGCGTCTTATTCTCCACAGTTCCCGCTTGAGGTCTTTGGTGCTTTTGACCGCCTTCGGCTTAGGCATTTTCACCGCCTCTATCTTTCAACTATCGCCTGTCGAGGGCCAGGGGGGGCAGCGCCTGAGGCGTGAGGACCTAACCCCACCTCCCCGGTTTTTGGCGCTGGCCTTTCTCCGCCCGGCCTTTTCTCGGGTGATCGCAGATGGTTAAGGGACTCCTCAAACTCGGGGCAGGAGTAGATCCCCTCGCCAGCCTTCTCGCAGTTGGATGCCCGGACGCAGAAGCGGCATAGCCCATGTTTGATCTCGTCACTCATGGCTC
>JAUXAS010000006.1 GCA_030619825.1 Hadesarchaea archaeon | reverse complement strand
AAATGCCATTGAAGTTATCATTAAGACTGCGATCACTAATGCTATTTTCTCTTTCACCTATCCAACTCCTTTTTTATTGCGAGCTGAACTCTTCAATGACCCCTATTTAAGAGTTTCGAGCCTTAAAAATCCCCTAACCTCAAAGAAAAAGCTTTAAATAGCTCTGATGACTACGTTGAACGTTAATACCTTCATCGACGATTGCCGTGGCAAAATTAGGCCCTATATCTCCCAGCGATTGGCTCCAGCCTCGCGATGACCTCTCTGCTCACCGTCTCGAACCTCGGGGCCGAGCTAAGTAAGGGGGCTAGGTCACGCTTCCACCCCAACTTGACCCGTCCAATAGAATCGCTGAACTTTTTGATGCTGAACCTCTTTTTATATAGAGAGAGCTTCCGATCGATCATCCTCAAACTCGGCTCTATGCCCCTGTTCAACAAAAACCAGACGTCGTAGAGGTCCCTGGGAGCCGCCCTTATTGATAGTGCCCTCACCTTCTCCGCGAGGATCTCTTGAGCTTGCATGCACTGCGCCGTAAACGGGGGGGTGTCCGGGTAGGGCGATGGGATCGTCCTCCATTCGGGCCTAAGTATCACATCTCGCCTGAGGCTTACATCTATCGCCACGCCGCCAGCGGTGCGCTCCTCACCCGTGTAAAGTGGTCCATGATACTTCAGCCTGCACTGGTATCCCCCTGTCCTCGCCCGCCCTTGATTTATCTCCGCCTCCATACCTACCATATTTAGCTCATCCGCCGCCGCCTTTAGAGCTGATTTGACTTCAACCAATTCGCGCGTTGCGGTGAAATCCAAATCCTCTGAAAAACGGGGCGAGTCGCGTGTCAGCTTGAGGCATGTACCGCCCTTGAAAATTAGGGGTGGCCCGCGCTTGTAAAGCCTGAACAGGAAAAGCGCCTGGGCATAGTCCCTCTCTTGGGTAAAAAGCGGCACGCCGTTGGCGCTGGCGAACGCTTGGAGTTGCTCGCGCGTCATCATCCGACCCGCCTCCAGTAAATGAGCTCTCCCCTTCCGACATTGACGTTCAATAGCCATCGCTTGTTGTAATTTCCGAATCTCGGTCTAGTGGGATCTAAAAGGGAATACCCTTTGCCGATGCGCCTTTGGAGAGACTTGAATAACTTGGGAGCCAGCTTTATGTCCAGAAGTTCTATCAAAAAACCGAGCCTCTTGAGCAAAGATGCGTTCTTCATTTTTATTGAATACTCGATCAGCTTTTCGAACGAGATCTCCTCCCTCGCGGCGTCCAGCGCCTTGCAAACTTCGCTCAACGACACGTACCTAGGAAACGAAAGGCTGTCCACTATCGCCTTCTCTCTCTCGGCCATGCAAATGTTGTCGATCCTCGCATAGCCGAAAAACCTATCTCGGCTCAGTTGCACGAACTGAACTCTTACGTCACCTAATTTTTTCTCCCTCTTCCTGCTGGTGGTGATGAGGAAAATCGCCCTCGGCACCTGTTCAGTAAGCTTGTAGTAATTCAGGGCGGTCCACAGACTGACGTAGGAGGGCCATACCAAGCTGCAGGCGAGCACAAGAAGGTCTTCCGTCGGCAAGCCGGCTAACGTGAGCAATTGGTACTTCCCGCCTGTGATCCCTTTTACCCACCCTTTCCGCTTGAGGGAGTGAACTATCCGATACGCGGCGTTCCTCTTGCAACCCAAGAACCTGCAAACTTCGATGGGGGAGAAAATCGTTAACCTTTCCGCTGCTAGCTTCGAGAGCAGCGCTGCCTCCCGCTTGCCCAAGCTTTTAGAACTTTCTACATTTTTCTTATGCATTATGTAAGATTATTACATAAAGTTCTATTTAAGCTTCGCTCATCGTTAGCTCTGCTACGAGTTTTTTCATTCTGCTCAAAAATTCATCCGCAATTCCGATATTCACCTCAGCCCGCTCCTTGGAATATTCGAGCCGATAGTCGGCATCTTCCCTCGACTCCATGCACGCTTCAAAATCGAGGGTGTACTTCGCCTCCAATTTGCCCTGTTTCTCGAGCTCCCTCAAGACGGCGCTTATCGCGAAGTGTGCCTTCTCCTGATAACCTAACGAATAGAGAACTGCCCTTGCGGCGTGAAATATTGAGTAGTAGCTCTTCACCGTCGCCCATTTCGCATCCCCCCGCTTCAGATCGTGACGCGCTGCCCCCAAGTCGTATTTCGCGCCGGCCAGCTCCTTTCGGACGAGCTCCTGATCTACCTCGACCCGCCTGAGAAAACCCTTTTCCATACATTCCTTGAAGTCCATCACACCAACCTGATTTTGTCCCGCTCCACCCTCTCGAAAAATGCCGGGTCTTTTTTGACCATCTGGCTCCATTCGAACTTGGAGAAAACCTGTGGCCTCACCCTTCTCCCAACCTTCCTAGAAAACAACTGCACGCGCCTCGCGACCTCCCGCGGCTTCGCCTTGCCGAGAATCAGCAGGTCCACATCGCTACCCTCCACATCCTCTCCTCTTGCAACTGAACCATAGAGATAGACTTCGACATCGAGCTCTCCGAGCTCCCCCGCTAAGGGGAGAAATGCGCTGACGTTTATCAAGATCCGCAGGTGTTTCACAAACGGGTCCCCGCTTTTCAGGCTGTAAATGCGTAGCCGCCCACGCGTATTTTTGGTGAGGATGCCCATTTTAACGAATTTGTTCAACCAGTTGATGAGGCCAGCTTTGGCAGCTTTGGTCCCCTCCTGAATCTCTTTGAGATAGAATTCGCGTGAGGGGTTATCGAAGAAAAATCTCAAGATTGCAGCAGGCGTTTTTTTCATTAGTCCAAACATTTGAACCACTTAGTTCAGTTTTTTAGTATAAGTCTATTTATTAATACTTTTTGGTTCAAAAAATTATACCTATCGCTTCCTCGCCCGTCTGCGCTTTTGTCCAAGACGCCGCCTTCGCCTCCCGGCGTGCAACCGCCCCCTCAAAAACACCCACGCAACTCCAGCTGCCGCGATGCCAGCCGCGCCCACCGTTGCCACTAATGCTATTTTCTCCGCCGCACGCTCGGGAGTGTAGGATATGTTATAGCTTCGAAGCGTCGGCGTGAGGGAACCCACCCCTTGAAGCGTCACCCGAACCTGCAAATAGAGCATGCCGTGGGTCGGGCTCTGGATGGCGTTCGACTCCAGCTCCTCCCACTCAGACCAGTTCAAGCCATCGGGCGACGAGCGGGTGGCGAAGGAGATCGAGGTGTTCTCAGGCAGCGCCGCCTCCCAGCTCAGCATCCCCCAGTTTTCCACATGACCCAGCTCAAGCGCCTGGCTGGTGAAGGTGCCAACGCGAGGCGACCAAGGCACGTAATAAACGATGAGCTCGTGAAGCATGGGAGTCACCTCGGAGTCGGTGGTTGAGAGCTCGACGCGGTACTGGAAGTAGCGGTTCTCCAACGGCAAGCTATCGCCGCTCGGGTTTTCGACCCAGTCGGACCACGTGGAGTTATCCGCGCTGCTCCTCGCCCAAACACGCAGCGCCGTTGAGTATGGCTTTTGCGCCTCAAGAACGACGTGATCGATGCATATTGTTGTTTGAATATCATCAGTGTTGTCCGCGCCCTCGTACTTAATCGAGATGCTATCCTCCACTAGGTAATCGCCAACATTTGTGAGCCTGTGGGTGATCTCTCCTAGAGCCGTTGATAGGTCCTCCGCGAAGTTCTCCCACTCGCTAGCGCTCCGATTCCAGACGCTGACGATCGCGTTCTCGTCGCCGGTTGCGTTGTAGCCATAGATTCGGAGGATAACATTTTCGTAAGTGTTCTCGACACCTGTGATGCGGTGTTCCCAGCGAAGGGTGTAGTTATTTGCCTTTGTGCTCTTGACCCGAATGTAATCTATGAGCAAATCGGCCGCACCCGTTGCCTCGTTGTCGCAATCGACGAACTTGATTCGCACATTATTACCCACGCTGTCCCCGTCTGCGATAAACTCGTTATTGAGCAGCCGGTACTCCCAGAGCTCCCAATCCATGGAGCTGCCCAAACTCTTCCCGCGGTAGTTCCAATTTCCCGCGCTATCTTTGACCATGACCTTGAAGTTATCGTTGATGTTGCTGAGCTTGTAACGAATCTGAAGGGTGTAGTTGGTGCCCAAAGGTAAGTTGTCGACGCCCTCGTGGATCTCCAAGTTGTAATGCGTCCTTGGCACCGCGTAGGTGACTTCGAGGTAAGGATCGTCGACATCGGATTCTTTGGAGCGGTAGTAGATGGTCCTCGCTGTGTCATCAAGATTTTCATTCCCATGCCTGATGCTGAAACTCACGAGGTTGTCACCCCCGAATTGATCCTGCACAAAGCCCGTGACCATCCATGAGAACCACTTATATCCGTCTATGTACGCCGTGCCGAGATTCTTTACCAGGTTTGGTTGAGTATTCCAAGTTACGGTGCCCTCGGTCCAGCTATCGTCGGTAACCGACCAACTTTGCACGCGCCTCATTTCATCTACTGGATTTGAATAGGAGTAAACTCTGAGCCAGAGCTTCGCCTCGGTGATCGCGACGTTCGTTGGAATTCCTGAAAAGTCAAATTTTAGAAATGCCCGCCTGTTTGCGCCTGTTTGAGTTCGGGTGCCCAATCTAGCCGAGTTGGCGGACCCATACATGATATCAGGAGAATCCTCTCCAACATACGCGTCATCGCTCGGGTTAATTTTCTCAGTCGCGGTCACTTGTACGGTGTATGCTTGCTCGTGTAACGTCGAGTGCGTCCCACCATCGGTCGCGCTCTGCTGATCTTCGAAGCCATCGACGGCCCCCTTGACGCTGGCGTGAGACACCACGTATTTGTACTGATTGACCGAGGCGGTGCAATTCTCGCTGATGTTCTCGTAGACGCCATCCCTACGACTCGTGCCGATGTAATCCTCCAATGGACTCTCCTTTATCAATCTAAGGTTGTCAAACAAACCATGAATGGTAGTATTTCCCGAGTTAATTTTATTCATCAAAACTCCAACGCGCACCGCAGTCACGGCAAACGTTGTTAGCCCAAACTTGTTCCTGATGCTCTCGTTGAGGTTGCACACTTGCTCCGGGGTCCATGTCTGCCACCCGGGGTACCCCCCATCGATGTATTTCACGGTGGCGTTATCCGTCGGCATTCCTGCGTTGGAGTGGTAATACCTGAGTTTATAGGTCGTGGAGCCGCTTGTGAATTCTACTTCAACGATCACCATGCGCAAATCGGCACTATCCTTGCCTCCGTGATATTGATATCTCGCATAGTATCTCAAAGTGTTAGTTGCAGTTTGATCTACTGTCCCAAAAGTGCTCGACGTTTGTTCAGCCGCGCTACCCCTGAAACCTAAGCCACCTGACACCTGCTTCACACGGCCGGATGCGCTCCCGTCCACATAATTCCCATGGGTATCCCAAGTCCCCCCCGTATTTTCATTTCCCAAATACACCAGCGTCCAGCCACTTGGCGTGGCGCCGAACTCAAAGCTCGGGTTCGAAAGGACTTGCAGGGACGGCAGCACGCCCAGCTTACCCCTGTTGTCAATCAAATTCACCGGCTCGGCGCTGACGAGTCTTTTCTTGTCAAGCGCCCCAAGAGGCTCGCTCCCATCCCAGCTTATCTGCTGCCAAGTCGCAATCGTGCCTGCATCGAAAACACTCGAGGTAAAATAGCCGCTCTCCTTGTACCTCGGTGGTGCATATACTAAGAACCCAGTTGAGTTGGCATGCCAGTAATACACGTTCTCGCCCGCGTACCCTAGCCTTTTACCGTTGTTCTTAGACGGCCCAAACGGAACTCCTGTCAGCACCTCCCATGAGTTCGAGATGATGCTGTAACGCCAGAAATTGTCCGCCGCGTTATCACCATTGCCATCGCCGCCCTTCAAAACGTAAAGGTAATCGCCGCCATCCCAGACCATCGAGCCACCGTCATCGACACCATCGCTCTCTGTCGTGTTTGGGTTCTCGTTGTAGGGCAACATCGCCAGTTTTTCCCATCTATTCTCCGAAATTACAAAACGTGTAAAATAGCGTTCCTTATTGGGGGATAGGTTCTCGGTATAGGCGCCCGGTAAGAAATAGATGTAATCCCCTCCGGTCCAAACCAAGCTCGACCCATCGTCGGCACCGTAGGGCGGCGAAACCTCGTTATCAGAGTACAGCTTCCCTATCTCGGTTATCGGCTCTGCGCCCCATTGCTCGCTGAGAATGCTATAGCGATAAAATTTTACCCCACAACCACGCCCGCGATTTTTGCTTGTGGTACCAATCCACGCATAGATGTAGTTCTCGCCGTTAACCCTTGCCCAAACTAAAGCATCCCCTGGGCCTTGATGCCATGGCGTGTTCTCGAGACGCTCCCAACTGTATGGATTGTCGACCGAGAAGCGCCAGAAGCCGTAACGGGGCTCATGCGTGGTGGGATCGGATGGATTGGATGTATCATCGTAGCTGCCCCCCGCAAGCACGTAAATGTAGCCGCCATTGTCCCAAGCTATCGAGCAACCATTTTTAAAGTACTGCTTCTTTTCATGCCACTCAATCGTTGGGTTACTCCAATTCTCCCAGCTCTTGGTCGCGGTGTTGTATCGTCCTATCCCAACCTTGACGTCGGCCCAGTAGCTTTTGAGGATAAATATGTAGTCTCCGGCACCGGTCGTGGTTATGCCATAAGTGCACTTGTACGGTGCATTTTCTAGGGTGGACCACTCGTCGCCCGTGCTCGCAAGTTTTACGTCCCCGGGATCGATGGGCGCTACATTGTCGTAGTTCAGCCATTGCCCAAAATCAGCTTTTGTGGTTTGCATCCAGTTCTCGGGAGTAATCTTCAACCTTACATCACCAGCAACAACCTCGACACCATCCAGCCCTCCGGGTGAGCTGAAGTTATCGTCGGTAAAAACGTCCAAGCTGGCTCTGGCCGGAACCGTCGCTAAAAGCAGCACCGCGAGCATGAGTACGAGCGAAATAAACCCCCTCATGAGCTCCCCATGCCACGATTTGTAAATCCGCCGGGAAACGCCAACGGGGGGCTTGCCTGGCGTGTGCAGCGAGAACGCTCGAACAAGGTCACGCCGATGTGCCAGGTCACGATCAACATGGGCACAAACAGCAAAGTGTTCAATTCGCCCGCCTAGCCTTTGGGTGTAGGTTGTTTAAAAGGGGGAAATTCTTGGCATGGCAAAGCGAAAAATTAAAATTCACTCCGTGATATGAAGCAGGGGGGGCTATACTCATGACCAAGGAGAGTTTGTTCGTTGCGTTCGTCTGCCTTTGGCTAGCATGGATTGCTCTAACAGGTTCACTCGATTTCCAAGAGCTCGGGGTGGGGGCGATCGTCGCTGCCTTCGTGGCCGTGGTTTCCTACGAGCTCCTCTTTCGCGGGGGGATGCGGGAGAAATTTGAACCAAAGCGATGGGGCTACGCTCTCGCCTATCTACCCGCATATATCTGGGCCGAGCTGAAGGCGCATGCAAGCGTCATCTATTGCATCTTGCACCCACGAATGCCCATTAAACCCGGCATCGTGCGAGTACCGACTGAGCTCAAGAGTGACTTCGGCATCACCGGCTTGGCCAACGCAATCACGATGACTCCGGGTACGCTCAGCGTGGATGTCAATGAAGAGAAATCCTCCCTATACGTGCACTGGATCGATGTCAAGGCAATCGAGCCCGAGGAAACCAGCAGGCAAATAGCTCGACCCTTCGAGCGCTTCCTCAGGAGGATATTCAGATGATTCTGCTCGGGGTGCTTATCATCGTCTTCGGCTCATGCCTCTTCTGCGCGCTCCGCGCTGCTCTGGGCCCCACCGCCCCCGATCGGGTCATCGCCATCGATGCCTTAGTCGTGCTGATGATCGGTGCCCTAGTGCTGCTGGGCGTCTACTACCGCGCCCCGATCTACCTCGACGTTGCCTTGGTCTACGCCTTCCTCGCCTTCTTGGTAACGCTCGCCATCGCAAAATATCTTGAAGGAAGGGGGATCGAAACTTGATTGAAATAATCGCTTACATCTTGCTTGGTATCGGCGCCTTTTGTGCTCTCATTGGGGCGATGGGAATCGTGCGCTTCCCAGACGTTTACAACCGAATTCACGCAAATACCGTCGTCGTGGTCGGTGGGGTGATTGTGACTCTTATAGGTGTGAGTGTGCTCGAGGGGCTCAGCTTGTACACCTTAAAAGCTCTTATTATCGCCCTCTTCCTCTTCCTCACAAACCCGGTGGGCTCCCATGCGATCGCTCGGGCAGCCCACAAGTCCGGCGTCAAGCTCTGGCGTCGAAGCGTGGTCGACAAGCTCAAGGAGGAGAAAGCATGAGTGAAGTTTATAGAGGTGCGAAGTTCACAGGGGTGTGAAATTGAGTCTCGAGTTGCTGATCCAAAATGCCCTGCTCGTGCTCCTGTTCGTGTTCGCCCTAATCGCGATCGAGCTCAAGGACCTGCTCCACTCGGTGATCGTTTTAGCCGGCGCGAGCATCTCCCTCGCCGTAATTTTTTACATGCTTCAGGCCCCCGATATCGCAATCACCCAAGCGGCCGTGGGGGTGGGGGTGGCGACCGTGATATTCGTAATAGCGATAAGCCGCACGAGGAGGGAAGAATAGATGCAGCGAGTGCTGGCATTTGGGATGGTCTTGGCGATTGGCGCGTTGCTTGTTTTCACCGTCAGCACTAACTTGTTACCATTCGGCTCTTTCCCCGCCCGCCAGATCGGGGAAGATCTCGAGAACAGCATCGGGCAGCGGATTTTAGAGGATGCTCCCCAGCAGACGGGTGCGGCAAATGTGGTTACGAGCGTCGTCTGGGGTTATCGTGGCTACGACACGCTGGGCGAGGTGACGGTGCTCTTCACGGCTGTCGTGGGCGTGGTGATGGTGTTCAGGGCATTCAGGAGGCGAGAGTAATGGCAGGAATGACGGTGATCGTTCGAACCATCACGAGGCTCCTCTTCCCGTTCACTTTCCTCTTCGGCGCCTACATTGTGCTCCACGGCCACCTGACTCCCGGAGGGGGTTTCCCGGGTGGTGTGATCATCGCCGCCTCGGTGGTGATGCTACTCCTAGCCTACGGCATCGAGCGGGCGGAAACGAAGGTTAGCTTCTTGCAAGCTGAAGTGCTTGAAAGCATCGGGGGGTTAGCGATAGTCGTCCTCGGCTTGCTCAGCCTCTTGCTCGGCGTCGCATTCCTGCAAAACAAGTTTCCGCTGGGGGAGCTCGGGCAGCTTTTCAGCGCTGGCAACTTGCCCCTGCTTTACCTTGGCGTCGGGATAAAGGTCGCGGCTGGCATCCTCTTGATCTTCTACGCGATGCTGTTCGCTTTCAGAGGTGACGAAAAATGAACGAACCTGGACTTCACAGGGGTGTGAAATTCACAGGGGTGTGAAGTTGGATTTCAACTATGTCATCGCAATGCTCCTAGTCGCGCTCGGGCTCTACTGTTTGTTGCTCAAGCGAAACCTGATCAAGCTCATCATCGGCCTAGTCGTGCTGACCGATGGGATCCACCTCTTCCTGATAAGCCTTGGATATCGCTCAGGAGGCGCGGCTGCGATCGTCAGCGGGGAGATGTTCTCGGATCTCCCTGGATTTGCCGCCCAAGCCGTCGACCCCATCCCTCAAGCACTCGTGCTGACCTCAATCGTCATCAACATCTGCATCCTCGCGCTGGCTCTCTCGCTCACCATCTACGCCTACCGCCACTACGGCACGCTTGACCCATCGAAGCTCAGGAGGTTGAAGGAGTGATCTCCCACGCCCCAATTTTAGCCATCCTGCTCCCGCTGTTCGCTGCATTCCTGATGCCGGTAATTGGAATTTTGTCTCGCCGGCGAGGCATCAAACGCGCCCGGGAGTGGTTTGCGATCGCTGTCGTGCTTGCGGAGTTCGCGGTCGTGGCGAGCATGTTGCCAGCGGTGTGGGGCGGCCAAGTGCTCGTCTATCAGCTAGGAGGGTGGCAGCCTCCCTGGGGGGTCAACCTTGCCATCGACGGGCTGAACTTGCTCGTTGCGCTCATCGTTGCCGGCATCGGCACACTCGTCATGATTTATTCCTTCGTCTACATGGAGCGCGATACCGGGCTCGACCAGTATTACACACTCTTTTTACTCATCGTGGCTGGGATGATGGGCGTCGCGCTCACGGGAGACATCTTCAACCTCTATGTGTTCTTCGAGATAATGTGCATCTCCTCCTACGCCCTCGTGGCGTTCAGGCGAAAGTGGCAGTCAATCGAGGCAAGCATCAAGTACATGATCGTCAGCTCATTGGGGACCTCGTTTATCCTGCTGGGCATTGCACTTCTTTACGGGCTCGTGGGCAGCCTCAACATCGCCGACCTAGCGCAGAAGCTCGGCCAAGTATCCCCATCAGCCGTGATTGTGCCGCTCGCCCTCTTCGTGACGGGACTCGGCATCAAGATTGCGGTGGTACCCCTGCACATGTGGATGCCCGACGCCTACCAGGCCGCGCCCTCGGCCGTGGCCGCCCTCTTCTCGGGGGCTACCGCGACCGTCGGAATTTACGCGATGGTGCGGGTGGTCTACACATTATTCGGGGCTTTCGCGATAGGAATCATGCTCGCTGCCCTCGGGCTAGTGACGATGGTGATCGGGGCGCTAATGGCCCTCGCCCAGCGTGACCTCAAGCGTCTCTTGGCTTACTCAGGCATTTCCCAGGTCGGTTACGTCCTACTCGGAATCGGTTTGGGCACAGTGCTGGGGATCCAAGGCGGGCTCTTCCACCTCTTCAACAACGCCATTTACAAGACGATGTTGTTCATGATCGCCGGGGCAATCATCTACCGCGTTGGAACCTCTAACATGGACCAGCTCGGGGGGCTCTGGAAGAACATGCCAGTGACCGCGACGCTGTTCGTGGTGGGGGCCCTCGCGATTTCAGGGGTACCACCCTTCAACGGGTTCGCGAGCAAATGGATGATCTACGTGGCTGGCATCGAGGCCGGGCAGCCCGTGTTCACCATCATTGCCCTCATCACAAGTGCCCTGACGCTCGCTTACTTCCTGAAGGCACTCAACTCGATCTTCCTCGGGCAGCGGCCAAAACATTTAAGCGATGTAAAAGAAACCCCGCTACCCATGATGTTCCCGATTATGTTGCTCGCGGTTCTCTGCGTGGTATTCGGGGTACTCCCGCAGCTCGGGATAGACATCGTGCGCCCAGCGCAGGAAGCTGTGATGAACTCGGGCGGCTACATAAGTGCGGTGTTGGGTGGTGCATGATGATATCTGAATCGGTGTTGTTCGGACGTGGATTTTGGGGACCTATCATCGCGACCGCGGCGATGCTATTGATTGCTGCTGTCGGGGGGCTCATCCTCCTGGGCGGACGCAGGCTCACCAAGGCAAAGCCGAGCGCCGGAAAGCTCAAGACCTACGCATGTGGCGAGGAGCTGGAAGCGAGTGATATCCATGCGGACAGCGAGCAGTTTTTCTCGCCCATCCGCCGTGTCTTCAGGCCCTTCTATCGTTACATCCGTCCTGCTCACAGCGGCGACCTCAGCACTTACCTGTTCTGGGTGGTCGTGGGGCTTATCATCATTCTCATATCGATCGCGCTGGTGATAGGGGTGGGCTGATGGGTCTAGTTAGCTTCTTCAGGAGAAAGTCTCCATGGCTGCTGCACTTCGACACGGGCGGCTGCAATGGCTGTAGTATCGAAGTCGTCGCAACAATCATACCACGCCACGACATCGAGCGCTTTGGTATGCAAGTTCGGGGCTCCCCAAGGCATGCTGATATTCTAGTTGTCACTGGACCCATAACCAAGCAAGCCAAAGATAGGATCATCAGAATTTACGAGCAAATGCCGGAGCCGAAGATGGTGGTGGCGGTTGGCTCCTGCCCCGCCTCTGGCTGCGTCTTTTATGACTGCTACAATGTCGTCGGTCCCCTAGACAAGTTCATACCTGTCAACGCCTATGTGCCGGGCTGCCCGCCGAAACCGGAGGCTATTATTTTTGCCCTAGTCAAAGCCCTCGAGAAGGTGTGAAAATGGATTCCAAAGAAGTCGCTGACCTCATCAAAGCGCACGTTGGCGATGTGAGAATTGTGAGCGAGCGTCGCCTTTTCGCCACGAGCGACAAGCAGCGCTTCAGAGACCTCCTGCCCGCGTTGAAGGTGGCTGGAGTTACGCACCTCTCAACGATAACTGGGGTAGATCGGGGCAATGCCGTAGAGGTCATCTATCACTTCGACTGCCAGCCCGCGATACTAAACCTGAAAATTTCCCTATCCAAGGACGATTTGAAAATATTCACCATAACCGACATCTTCCCGGGGGCGGTCTTGTACGAGCGTGACCTCATGGAGATGCTCGGTGTCAAGGTTGAGGGCCACCCAGACCCGCAAAGGCTTTTCCTGCCCGACGATTGGCCGGAGGGAGCGCACCCGCTACGCAAGGAGTTTGAGAGGGAATCGAAATGACATTTGTAGTCCCATTTGGCCCGCAACATCCTGCCCTGAAGGAGCCAGAATACTTCAGGTTTGAGGTTAAAGGTGAGGAAATCATCGATCTCAATGTCCGATTAGGTTACATACACCGCGGTATCGAGCGCGCGTTGCAGGAGCGAAGTTACCTGCACAACATCTACCTCGCCGAGCGGATCTGCGGCATATGCAACGTTGCCCACACGACGGCCTATTGTCAGACAATCGAACAACTTGCCAACATCGAAGTTCCTGACCGGGCGCGCTTTATTCGAACCATACTATGCGAGCTCGAGCGCATTCACAGTCACCTGCTTTGGGCGGGGGTGGCTGCTCATGAGATAGGCTTTAATACTTTATTCATGTTTTTCTGGCGCGATCGCGAGCTCGTACTCGATTTGAAAGAAATGATCTCAGGAAACCGACAAATCTCGGCGTCAAACACCTTGGGTGGGGTAAGGCGCGATGTAAAACCTGAATATGTTCCCACAATGTTGAGAGTATTAAATAAGCTCGAAAAAGAGACCAAGTACTACATCGACGTTTGTACCTCAGATCGCACGATTTTAGCGCGCTGTATGGGTGTTGGGGTACTGACGAAGGAGGATGCGATAAAATTGTGTATTGTGGGCCCAACCACCCGGGCTTCTGGCGTCGATGTTGACATAAGGAGGGATGATCCCTATGCGGCTTATGATGAGATTTCATTTAAAGTGATAATCGAGCGGGAAGGGGACGTCTTGGCCAAAGTCATCGTCCGGCTTCGCGAAATTTTAGAATCTATTCGAATAATCCGCCAAGCACTCAAAGCCTTACCTAGAGGACCTTTGCGGACGAAGGTTGCCCCCAAAATTGAACCCAACGAGGCCCTCGGGCGCATAGAGGCCCCAAGAGGAGAACTACTCTACTACGCAATTTCGAACGGTACGGATAAACCGGAGCGCATACGCGTCCGACCTCCAACCTACGCCAACATCCCATCATTTAAACCCATGTTCGTGGGCGGGACTATTGCTGAAATCCCGATTGTTATGGCGAGCATAGATCCTTGCTTTGCTTGTACCGATCGCGTTACCTTGGTGGACTCGCACACGGGCAAGGCGCGCGTCGTGAGTTTTGATGAGCTGAGGGGACGGAGGAAATGATGGAGGTCCTGGACTTCTTCTTCAACTCCCTAGTCTTTCCGGGGCTGCTCTTCGCCTCCCTCATTGGGTTGCTCTACGTCGGCATCGACCGTAAGGTCACCGGGCACATGCAGCACCGCATAGGGCCCCCCATCTGGCAGGAATACCTCGATGTTGGCAAGCTGATGAGCAAAGAGGACATCACGCCGCACGCCGCCCAATCTCTGGTATTCAACGTCGTCCCTCTCATCGCCCTGGGGGCGGTCGTCACGGTGATGCTCTTGTTGCCAGTCTACTCAGCCCAGCCCGCGCTAGCGACGGTTGCTGACTTGATCGTCATCATCTACCTGCTCAATATCCCTGCCATCTGCCTAATGCTCGGCGGCTACTCCTCGGGAAGCCCGTTTGGTTCGGTTGGGGCCGCGCGCCATGTGGTCCAGCTGTTCAGTTACGAGCTTGTATTTATCCTTGTAATCATCGCCGTCGTCACTCGGGTTGGGTCCCTTAACCTCACGACGGTCGTTGGTTACCAGGCCCAGCACAGTTGGCTCATCCTAGACTGGCGCCTCATACCTGCACTAATCGCCATGTTCACCAGCATCCAAGGAAAGCTCATGCGCGTCCCATTCGACATCCCCGAAGCCGAGAGCAAGATTGTGCACGGGGCCATGACGGAGTACTCAGGCCCAAAGCTTGCAATCTGGCGCGTCGTGTACGACATCGAAACGCTGGTCGTGGCGGGGTTCATCGCCGCCCTCTTCTTAGGAGGACCAGTCGCTTACACAATCGGTGGGGTGCAAATTCCCGGTGTTGTCGACTTTCTCATCAAAACCCTTGTCATCGTGCTGATCACGACGACCCTGCGAAACATCATGGCACGCCTACGCATCGACCAGGCCCTGAAGTTCTATTTGACATTTGGGGCGCTACTTGCGATAATCAGTTTAGTCTTGGTGCTGGTGGTGCCCTGATGCCGAAGATCCTGCTCACTGTTGTAAAGAACATCTTCCGCAAGCCCTTCACGGTGAAGTACCCCTACGTCAAGGTGGAGCCGCCCGAGGGCTTCCGCGGCGCGCCAGTCATCGATAAGGAGAAGTGCATCCGTTGCTGGCTCTGCATCAAAGCTTGTCCGGATCGGGCGATAAGCGTGAACAAGGAAACCAAAAAACCGAGCATATGGCATGGGCGCTGCACATTCTGCGGGGAATGCGCCGAGGCCTGCCCGACGCGCGCAATCACAATGACCAAGAACTTCGAGCTCGCGACCTTCGACATACAGCAAGCTAGGTCCGAATGATACACGTGTGCCATGCTCGAAGCAAGCTAAAGTGAGCCAAGCGCCCTCAGCAAAGCTTCATCGACTTTCTCAACCGCGTCCTTTATCGGCTCACCCATCTCCGCGCCCATCTGCGCCCGTGCCGGCTGAATCCCTAACAGTATTATTTTCGCCCCCGTCTGTTCTCGAAGGTAGCCCGCGAGGATGGAAAGCGGCAGAGTGTGGGTCGAGATGGATTGGCCGGTGATGGCCTCGGGCTCTGCTAAGATTACTTCGCCAGGCTCGGCGCCGAAGTCGGTTGCGTCGATAAAAATCACGTGTGAGGGTTTGAACCGTCTGATAGTTGAAGTGAAGCTCTCCGGCGCCACTCCGCCCTCAACCAAAAGCACCCTTGACGACTTGAGCTTATGCCTCAGCCCACGCACGACCTCGATACCAGCTGCATCGTCCCCCCGCATCTCACTCCCAACGCCAACGATCGCCACGCGGTCTGCGCCTTTTAGGAAGGAAGAAAGCTCAAGCGGCACGTCCTCACCTTAAAAAGCCGTCCAAAATTAGATCTTCGCGTCTCGCCCCTATGCGCTGGAGTACCCCAAGCGCCCAATCGACCCTGCCAACCTCACCCGTGGTGTGGGCATCGGTGCCTATGCTCAACTTAACCCCTTCATGCAAGCAGAGCCTCAAGAACTCCTCGCCGGGCACCCGATATTTCATGTTAACTTCCATCGCTGCCCCGCGTCCAGCCGCGAGCCTCACGAAATTTTCGAGGTCTTCCGGTAAAAGGTGAGGTGCCAAATCGCGATGAAAGTAAAACGGGTGCGCCAAGACATCGATTTTGTGGCGCTCGATCGCATGGGTTGCCCTCCCCAGGTAATCTCTAGCGAGCTCAACTGAATCCTTAGCCTTCCCTAGCTTGTGAATACCGACCACCAAGATGTCTAGCTTCCCGATGAACTCGTCATCGACATCGATAGTTCCCCCCTCGTCCACCACGTTCGCCTCGATGCCGGCTAGTACCGGGATACCCGCGTCCTCCTGCGCCAGCCTGATGTCCTGCAGCATGGGGGTGAGTTTCTCTCGGGGGGTACCCACGCTCAACTCGGGTCCGTGATCGGTGAGGGCGACCGCTTCCAATCCCCGTGCCTCTGCCGCCTCCGCCATCGCCGCGGCCGTCCCCACGCCGTCTGAGTACATCGTGTGCACGTGAAAGTCAAATTTCGCCGGCATAAATACCACAATAGATAAACCCAATAAGCATTGAAAAGGTTAATCTAGTAAGATGGCCGAGGGGAGAAGCCGGATGTGTCTCGCGATCCCAGGTAAAGTGTTGAAAATCGATGGACAGGTCGCGGCCGTTGATTTTGGCGGTGCGCGGCGGGAGGTCAAGCTAGATTTGCTCGGGAACGTGCGTGAGGGCGACTACGTGCTCGTTCATGCGGGCTACGCCATCCAGGTACTAGATGAAACCAAGGCCAAGGAAATCCTCAGCTCCTGGGATGAAGTGACCCGAGGTGTAGCCGGTGCATGAGGTCGAGCTTGCAACTCGCGTGCTAAAGGCCCTCCACCAAATATCGGCCGACCGAGGAGCACGGATCCTTGAGGTAAATTTGCGTGTGGGTGAAATCAACGAGCCCAGCTCCCTGAGGCTATGGCTGAAGAAGCTTGGGGGTGACGAGTTCAACTCAACGGGATTTAACATCGTCAGGGTGCCAATTATGATTAAGTGCAAGTGCGGCTACTCCGGCAAAGCAAAAAGCTTGGACACCCACCTGCCGGAGCCCGGGCTTGGAATTGCCTGCCCAAAATGCGGCAGGCATGGAGCATCTCTAACTTCGGGCACCGAGCTCGAAATTGTAAATGTGAAACTTGAGAAGGGGGTTAAAAAACGTCGGATGAGAAAATCTCGCTAATTCATGGGGCCGGCGGCACGGCGATGATGAAATTCATTGTAGATGTCGCGCTGAAAGAGCTCTCGCTTAGGCGTGCGGGAGAGGTTGGGCTAGATGAACTAGACGATGGGGCTACGATATCGCTTGGCGACAAAACCCTCGTGCTGACAACCGACTCCCACACCGTCAAACCACTTTTCTTCCCTGGGGGCGACATAGGCAGGCTCGCAATTGCTGGCACGGTGAACGACCTCGCGGTGATGGGAGCCCGCCCACTGGCGATGGCGTGCGCCGCCGTGCTCGAGGAGGGATTTTTGGTTGAAGATTTCCGGAAAATCTGTCAATCGATCGATGCCGCTACGCGGGAGGCAAATGTCCCGTTGATAACGGGCGACACGAAGGTCATGGAGCGGGGGGCGCTCGATGGAGTAGTACTCACCACCACTGGAATAGGTGTGGCCGAAACCCTAGTTACCGATCACGGCCTTAAACCGGGGGACAAAATCATCGTCACCGGGACCATCGGAGACCATGGAGTCAGCATTTTAGCTCACCGGGAAGGTATCAGCGTCGATGTTGACCTTAGCTCTGATGTCGCGCCCCTTTGGGAAACCGTCGAAGCTGCTCTTAAAGCAGGTGGGGTGACGGCAATGAAGGATCCAACACGTGGAGGTTTAGCGGCTGCGCTTAACGATATGGCCTCGAAGGCGAAAGTTGGGATCCTAGTGAATGAAGCTGACATCCCGATTCTGCCCGCAGTTAGGTCGATGAGCGAAATGCTGGGCATTGACCCACTCCAGATAACAAACGAGGGTAAGGCAATCATCGGGGTTGAACCCGAGCGCTGCGATGAGGTTCTCGCTGCGGTCCTAAAGACAAAATACGGCAAAAAAGCCTGTGTAATAGGCGAAGTGACAACCGACCACCCCAGCGATGTGATACTTGAAACGGTTGTCGGGGGGCGGCGCTTGCTAGAGTCGCCTGTCGGGGATCCCGCGCCTAGAATTTGTTAGCTTTTTAACCCCAATTTTGTTAGCTTTTGTTAAAAATTCCTCAATTGCAGTCAGGAATAGTTAACTTTTTAAGGTAAAACTAAAACTAATGTTGTTAGGAGAAGTGAAAAGTTGTTAAAAAGAGTGAAGTGGTGGCAGAGTTGAAAAAGCTGTATACAATGAAGGAAGCGTGCACCTTACTGGGGGTACACCCAAACACGATCAGACGGTGGGACAAAGAAGGAAAAATCAAAGTCGTGCGTCCAGAAGGGGGTCAAAGGAGGATACCTGAGGGTGAAATAGAACGTTTGCTGGAAAAACCGTCCGTAGTTTCGCCTCCGTTGTCCCCTCAGCCCACCTTCCCAAAAAATGGGCACCTTTCAATCTTCTTAAGCTACGTCTTTTCTTACCATCGAGATGACTGGGAGCTTGTGAAAAGAGCTACTCTTATCAGAGATGATTACACTTGCTCGAAATGTGGTGGAAAAGAGCTCCTCGGAGTGCATCATAAAGATGGAACGAGCCGGAACAATCCAGATAATTTGGTCACGCTTTGCCAGAAATGCCACCAAGAAGCACATAGAGCTCCTCCACGGGTCCAAAAGCGTAGAATATCGCCCGAAGTGCTCATATCGCCCGAAATACCCGTCCAAAAGCCCGAAAAAACGATAAAGGAAGAGATTCGGCCGGCTCCTATTACCCCAAAGATAGCAGAAGCCCCTCGCCACGCCATCCTCGATGTACTCGCACCCGCTGGATTGACTCAACGCACCGTTTTCGGGGACCTTCTCTCGGCAGCCATTGTATTGAAAACATTCACACCCAAAGATCTCGCCTCCCGGGCCCGCTGCCCGGAAGCGCTCACGAAGACATTTTGTGAACGAATGAGCGCTCGCGGTTACCTAACGAGTAAAAATGGATCATTTGAACTGCAAGTGAGGGTAGCGAGATGACCACATTCGAGGAAAAGATCGGTCGCGACCAGCGTTTTGAGAGCTACCTCCAGCGTTGGGGGCTGCAGAGCGACCCATTCGAGCTCGAACTACCCTCGGTGGATGCATTTGCCCCATTTCAAAAGGATGACCTGCGCAAGCTCAAATGGTTGCTGTCTGAGGGTAAGATCGGCGTCCTTACGGGCGCGCTGGGAATGGGCAAAACGACCGCCTGCAAGTTCTTGGCCGCCTCACTGAGGGAGGAAAGCCTAACCGCACCCGATCCTTCAAAACACGTCCTGCCCATCCTCATCCACGGCGCCACGTACAGATCGGCCGACGAGCTGCTGCGCGCGATAATTCTGGGGCTGGAGATGGACGCCAATAAAGACCAAGCGAGCCTCTTCGAAATCCTGCGCCGATGGCCGCATGAGCACCAAGAGCGGCTAGCGGTGATCATCGACGACATCTCCGAGAGCGGCGCAGACGTGATTGAGGTTAGTGAATTTCTGCGCGTGCTGTCTGACATCCCAAATATCTCAATCCTCCTCAATGGTGAGCTCAAACAGATGCGACGATTCCTCGCTAAAGTGCCCGCGCTGCTCGACCGCATACAAGTACACGCCAAGCTAAGGCCGATGGACAGGAAAAATCTCAAGGAACTACTCGAACTCCGCCTCAAAAACGCTGGATGCACCAACTACGATGGTTTGTTGATCCCAAGTGGATTTAAATCGCTCTACAAACTCAGCAAGGGAGTCCCGAGGTCGGCCTTGAAGGCCGCGAGCAACGCTATTCACCATGCTGCGGAGATGGATGTGCCGATCGACGCGCGCATTGTAAAGGCAGCAAACAAGCGCCCACCCCTAAAACGGGCTCTTCCATTCCTAAGGTGACTCTTTTTCCAATAGGTTTTTAATCTTGTTTCCAAAAAAGGGAAACATGTGGAGGACATATGCCAAGAGAGGAATTCGTTCGAGCTGAAAAATGGCTGCGCGAGAATCTGCTCGCACGCGCACTGCTGGAGAGGTCCCACTTGGACGAAAAAACGCTCAAAACCATGCTCCTTCACTACTGGAGCGAGGGCGCGACCTTTGAAGAGCTCGCCGAGAAGCTCCGCATCCAGAGGCCTGGGGCCTGGAAGCGCTGGTGGAGGGGGCGTGACGCCATCATGCGCTCGTTTTACACGCTCGAGCTAGCTGTCTACGCGGGAATCCTCGAAGCCGAAACCGCCGAGCTCATGGTAGACGACATGCTCGACTACGTCACGCTGGCTCGCGGCGAAGGAAACATGGATGAGCTGCGGGACAGGATCGAAAAGCGAATGGTACAGCTTACAAAGGAAGTCCCACGACGGCGTTAGTCACCCGCTCTCGACCCTTAACATAAAGGATCACACTAAATGCTCATCTACCTGACCCTTTTGACCAGTGCCCATTTTCCACGCTCAAAAAAGAAGCATTTTTAATTGGATTTTTCGTGTTACACACTCTCAACAGGTGTGAATTGGCCTAAAAGGTTATCAAATTGCTTGGATGGATACATTTCAGGCCCGAAACTAGGAACCCTATAAAAAGTTGGAATATTTAACTTTTCCTGCCCTTGGTTCGACCCCCAAAAGGTATTTATGAATGCCGAGGATAGAGAGAATTGTCTAAAAACAAAGGGAGGCAAGGTACAATGGCTGAAGAGAAACCTGCCGTGACTGAAGAGAAACCTGTGGTGAAGGAAAGACAAGCTGCGGAGAACGTGGTTTTTATCGGGATAAAGCCCGTGATGAACTACGTGCTTGCAGTGATAACGCAGTTCAACATGGGTTCCGGGGATGTTATCTTGAAGGCACGAGGTAGAGCAATCAGCAGGGCCGTCGATGTTGCGGAGATTACCAAAAATCGCTTCATGCAGGGGCTCCAAGTGAAAAACATTTTGATTGGGACTGAAGAGGTTCAAGGCGAGCGCGGCGCGGCCAATGTTTCGACCGTCGAAATAGTGCTTGGAAGGAGTAAGTAGACCCTCCAGCGCTCTTTTTTTATTTTTTTTG
>JAUXAS010000021.1 GCA_030619825.1 Hadesarchaea archaeon | reverse complement strand
GACGAAATCTGACTGGGCGGGGGTAGCCAAGTCAGGTCAAAGGCGCCAGATTTAGGGTCTGGTCCCGAAGGGGTTCGCAGGTTCGAATCCTGTCCCCCGCACCATACTCATTCTAAAGCAGATCGTCGGTTTGAGAGGAGATTTTCCGGAAAGATTCAGGAGGGTACAAACCTAAATCTAAAACTCCTAATATGGCAGCGGACGTTAGAATTAGGTTGGGAAAGTTGAGTCGAGATATCTTTGGGAAAGCTCTAATGGGGTAAGCACTATTTCTACAAATCTTGCATTTTTTGTTTAGAAAGAATTATTCCAAATAACATTCCTAGTATTGTTTTTAAATAACTTAGTCTCATAAAAACTTTGCGGGTCACGCCTCCGTTCTGGACTGGGGATCTCTTTCGAGCGACAGCTTGATCTTCGAGAGTCTTTCGGTTCCAGACACCGGAGGCCTTCCCATTTTTTCCCTCCAAGCAATTAATTTTAAAACCCCATTTAACTCTTTTGGCAAATTTGGAGGCTATTAGACCTTAAATTTTTATCTATGACTCTATAATTGCCCAAATTTTATATATGACCCTTAAATCAAAGATAATCCCCAAATAGATGTTATTTTAGCTAAAGCGAGTCATAGATAAATTTACGGATTTTCGACTTTTGAAAGATAAAACCCCTGATAGCAAGTTATAAAATAAATGGCGTATAAAGTTCAAACGAGGTGGGAATAATGGTGGAGGCAGCTTTGGCGATTTTGAAGGGACTACAAGCGGCGGGTATTCCAGTAGATCAAGCTGTAAAGACGTTAGAAGCATTACTAGGTCTATAGGCGCAGCGAAAAACTCCCTACGCTTATCCCTTCTCTCGCAGACGCTTTATCGCGTGCTTGGGAGTATGTTATCAAAGGTTGATGTGATAATGTGATGGACTTTAATTCGAAGAAGTCTTCGGTTGTCACATCAATTATTTTCGTATGTATTTTCATAGGCACCCTGCCGATAACGGCAGTTCGGGCGGAAACAACTGACGAGATTCGGGTCATTATCATTTTCGATGGTGTAACTCCAGCCGCTGGGATCGCTCAGGTGACTGAAAAAATTGGGCTATTTTACGTTAAATATGAGTATCCAAATCTGCCTGGTATCGCGGCTACTTTAACTGGGGGGCAAATAAAGGCTCTTGACAAGATTCCATTTGTCAAGGGAGTTGAATACGACGAGAAAATTGTCCATATCATGCTGGGCTCCGCCACGGTTTGGTTTGGCGTTGATAACGCCGTCTACGATTTTGACGTTGACGGAGATCTAGACGGACTGACAACAGAAAATGGATGGCCAATTTACACGGAGAATGATATCGTCATTGCCATTATAGATACGGGTATTGACGTGACACATTTCGATTTAGATGAGGGTAAGGTTATTGGATGGGTGGATTTCGTCAACGGTAAGCTAGAACCATATGATGATCATGGTCACGGAACCCATGTATCTTCAATCGCAGCGGGAACTGGTGAAGGCAACTCAGTTTACACAGGTGTTGCGCCAGGGGCAGCCCTAGTGGGCGTAAAAGTAATAGCCAAGACGGGTAGCGGGACAATCAGCGATGTAAACGCAGGGATTCAATGGGTCATCAACAACAAGGAAAAATTTGGCATCGAAGTCCTCAGCATGAGCATAGGGATAAGTGGAAGCTCTGACGGTACAGACTCCACGTCAACTTTGGTGAACAAGGCTGTTGAGAATGGGATTATAACCGTTGTGGCAGCTGGAAATGAAGGCCCTAAGAAATACTCAATAGGCTCTCCCGCGGCTGCGGAGAATGCTATCACCGTGGGTGCGATGGCTGATGTGGGTGAACTCGGCTTCTACTTAGCAAGCTTTTCTAGTAGGGGCCCCACAGCCGATGAGAGGATTAAGCCCGATGTTGTGGGACCTGGAGTTTCACTGACAGCAGCAGAGGCTGGGTCCACTAACGGGTATGTGAGCAAGAGTGGAACAAGTATGTCAACGCCATTTGTGTCTGGCACAGTAGCCCTCATGTTACATGCAAACACAGGTCTGATTGATAACCACCCAAATGACATTAAGAGCATCATCATGAGTACTGCTGTAGATTGGGGTTCTTCTTGGGATAATACAGGCAAGGATATTGACTACGGTGCAGGACGATTAGACTCGTACGAAGCCGTCAAAACTGCTGGGAACTTTGTGGGAACCGGCCCTGTGGTCCCTGCGCATGAATATAAAGAAGACAGTTTAGGGGGCAAAGGGGAAAGCGACCTCTGGCCGTACGAGGTCACCGATACAAATTACCCAATTGCAATAACCTTAATCATACCAGACTGGAAAGTGGTAACTCCGGTGAAAACTGACCCGGACTTTGATCTGTATCTATACGATCCAAATGGAAATAAAATTGCGTCATCACTCGGAGTGAGGAGACAGGAAACAATAAGTGTGTCCATCACCAAGTTGGGGACCTATACGGTTGAGGTCTACTCCTACTCCGGGTCTGGCAATTATTTCTTTGATATTAGCGCTGGGCTAGGCATAGAACCTCCAGGCCAACCCGCGCTTTATTCACCAGCGGATGGAACGATTACCAACGATAACACCCCACGATTCGAATGGATCAAGGGCTCGAACGCGGAGAACCATCGCTTGGTAGTCGACAACGATCCCAACTTCGCGGATGGCGAGAACGTGATCGACGTCACGCTCATAACCGAGAACTACTACGACGTCCCCTTGCCCGGGCTGGCTCCGGACAACTACTGGTGGAAGGTATGTGCGTACAACGCTGCGGGCGACAACTGGTCGGAGAACACCTGGGTGCTCGAGATAATCCCTGCCCCACCTGCTCAATGGAACCTCATCGAAACCTGGGCGGGCACGGTCGAAGCCCCAGCTGCGTGGCAGGTAGTTGAAACATGGACTGGCACGATCCAAGCTTCAGCTGCATGGCAAGTCGTAGAAACCTGGACAGGAACCGTTAGCGCTCCGGCTCAATGGAGTCTAATAGAAACATGGACCGGAACCGTTAATGCTCCAGCTCAGTGGCAGGCGATCGAGACCTGGACTGGAACCATCAAAGCCCCGGTTATGTGGCGGCTGATCGAGACTTGGACAGGCACGGTCCAAGCCCCTGCTGAATGGCAGCTGATCGAGACATGGACTGGAACAGTTGAGGCACCAGCTGCTTGGCAAATAGTTGAAGGCTGGACGGGCACGGTCGAAGCCCCAGCTGCATGGCAGCTAATCGAGACATGGACTGGAACGATAGAAGCCCCAATCGCCGAATGGCAGCTGATCGAAACATGGACCGGGACAGTTGAAGCTCCTGCTGCATGGCAAGTGATCGAAGCATGGACCGGAACAGTTGAGGCCACGATGCCCAAGTTGCATATTGCCAGCATCGATATGTCAAAGGAAACCATATATAGGGGACCAAACGCATGGACGAATGCCATAGCAACGGTGACTATCGTCGATGCTGACAACAACCCAGTTGAAGGTGCGAAAGTATACGGTCACTGGGGTGGGCTTAGAAGTGGCGACGTTTCTGGAGTAACCGATGTTAATGGGCGAGTAACATTCGAAACCAAATACGTCAAGAATGCTAGTGGAGAATTCACCTTCACGGTGGATAATGTTGTACTAGAAGGGTGGATATATGACTTAGAGGCAAACGAGGAAACAAGCGACAGCATAGAAGTGTAAGAAAAAAATGCTTCAAGACTACTATCAGTTCAGAAAATGGGATCTAGCCTCGGTAGCTCTCGGATCAGCTTGCCGAGCTGGATCCAGCCACCCTTCCTCGAGAGATTGCCAATTTGTCAACTCTCTACCCCTCCTCTGAGCTAAGGGAGGAAGACTGCCACAAGACTTTCGGCGAATCTTAACAATACTCCCATGCAATGCGTGCTGCTGGAAAGCTAACTCACTTCAGGGGTCGGTTCAAACTCCTAATACCGCACCCAGGCTTGTTGAAGCAGATCAGCTGTTTTAGAGAGATTTTTACTAGTAAATTGGTGCTTAAATCCTGTCCCCCGCACCATAGGTCAAAAATGGCTGGCGCACATATATCTGAAAGGAAAAGATAGAGGTTAAAAAATGCAGGAAGAAAAAATTAAAAAAATTGTAATGGAAAGATATTCAAAAATAGCTAAAGAAGATACCAGTTGTTGTCCTACTTGTGGCCCATGTGGAATTGATGTAATGGAACAAGCGAAAAATATTGGTTATTCTGAAGATGAACTTGGGAACATTCCAGAATCTGCTATCATGGGTTTGGGGTGTGGCAACCCAACAGCATTAGCGGACTTGAAAAAAGGAGAAACAGTCTTGGATCTGGGAGCAGGTGCAGGAATTGATGTATTTTTGGCTGCAAATAAAGTAGGATCAGAGGGCCACGTTATTGGAATTGATATGTCGGAAGAAATGGTTAAAAGAGCCAATGAAACAGCAAAGAATAGATATAAAAATGTAGAATTTAGGCTTGGAGAAATTGAAAATTTGCCTCTTGAAGATAATTCGGTTGATGTAATTATTAGCAACTGCATCATCAATCTTTCTCCAGATAAATTACGGACATATCAAGAAGCATACAGAGTTTTAAGACCGGGTGGAAGAATTTTGATTTCCGATTTAGTTACAGAAGGTGAATTACCAGAAGACATTAGAAAGAACTTTGAGGCCTGGGCTGGATGCATCGCCGGAGCGTTAGAGAAAAAAGAGTATTTAGATACGATAAAAAGAGCAGGATTTAGAGATGTCAATATTGTTTCTCAGAACACATTTTATGAACCAGGACTAGATGACACATTGGTTGGAAAAATTACAAGTGTAAAAGTAAAAGCACATAAATCGTGAAAAGAGAAATTAACCAGATTCTTCCGGAAGTATTCTGGAGGGTACAAATCCAAGTACAAACTCCTAATACCGCGCCACCATAGGTTTTATCCTAAGAAAGCTAGAAAGTGTGTCGACCGTTAAGGTGTCGAGATGCCAAGACCGACAGGACCAACGAACCCCGTGCTGCGGATGCTCGTGCGAGAGCTTCGCGCAAGGGGCAAGAAGCAGGGGGTAAAACTCTGGCTCGACCTAGCGGAGCGACTCGAGCGGCCCAGAAGGAGTCGGGCCGAAGTCAACCTTAGCCATCTGAACCGCTACTCGGGCGAGGGGAGCACCATCATCGTGCCCGGCAAGGTCTTGGCAGCAGGCAAGCTAGACCACGCGGTATCTATCGCTGCTTTCAAGTTCTCGGGTGCCGCTAGACGAAAAATCGTGGGCGCTGGCGGAAACGCGTTGACAATCCAGCAGTTGTTCGAGCAAAACCCGAGCGGCAAGGGAGTCAAACTGATGGAGTGAGGAACATGATTATCGACGGGAAAGATCTGGTCTTGGGGAGGCTCGCGAGCTTCGCGGCGAAACGCTTGCTTGAGGGCGAGCGCGTGACCGTGGTGAACGCAGAGCAGATAGTGATTTCCGGTAGAAAAAAAGCTACCTTTGACGCTTACGACGCTTGGCTCGAAATCAGAAACCTAACCAATCCCCGAAAGGGGCCGTTCCACCTCAAGCGCCCCGAAGAGCTCGTACGCCGGACGGTCAGGGGGATGCTACCATTCGATAAGCCTCGCGGGCGGGGAGCCTACGATCGATTGCGCGTCCATATAGGAGTCCCCCCTGAGTTCGTCGGTAAGAAGATGCAAACCCTTCCCGAAGCTAGCCTTGAACGGCTGGGCACACGACGCTTTATGAGGATAGGAGACATAAGCAAACACTTGGGGGCGAAGTTCTGAAGAAGCCCGTACTCGCAACCGGCAGACGCAAGACCGCGCTCGCTAGGGCCACGGTGAAGGATGGTCAGGGGAGAGTGTTCATCAACCGCCGCGCGCTCAAGGTTTACGAGCCGGAACTCGCGCGACTCAAAATTTTAGAGCCCTTGACCTTGGTGCCAGACCTCGCGCGCCGCGTCGATATTGAGGTAAACGTCGAGGGCGGGGGTTTCATGGGGCAGGCGGATGCCGTTCGCACGGCCATCGCTCGGGGGCTCATCAAGTGGTCGGGTGACCCCAAGGTGCGAGAGCTTTTCAAGCAGCACGACTGGACTTTGGTAAAGAGCGATGTGCGCTTCAAGGAGCCCAAGAAGCCCGGGGGTCCCGGGGCTAGGGCCCGTTACCAAAAATCGTATAGGTGATCACGTGCGGGTGGTTCGTTGTATAACTTGCGGCAAGCTGTTGGGCGACAAGTACGAGGAGTTCGAGCAGCGCGTAAAAAGGGGTCAGGAGCCTAAACGCGTGCTCGACGAGTTGGGGGTCAAGCGCTACTGCTGCAGGAGCACGATAATCACGAGCGTAGACCTGACCGAAGAAATAGCGAAATTTAAGCGCTAGCGTGTATTTTTACTTGAAGAGCCATTGTGAATTGGTCCGAGAGCATGAAGACCGAATGGTATTTAGATTTCGTAGACCCGAGCTACAGGCCCACGCGCGAGGACTTGATCGTCCTGTTCAGAATTGAGCCTGCGAGCGGCATTAGTATGCGAGAAGCCGTGGGGCGCGTGGCCTCGGAGAGCTCGATCGGCACCTGGACCACCCTTACGACGATGACGCCCGAAAAGCGGCGACTCATGGCGAAGGCCTACGAAATGAAAGGGCGATGGGTGAGGGTGGCCTACCCCTTTGACCTCTTCGAGGCGGGAAACATGCCCCAAGTGCTCAGCTCGATCGCGGGCAATATCTTCGGGATGAAGGCAGTAAAAAATCTCAGGCTTGAGGATGTGCGGTGGTCACCCAAGCTTATCAAATCATTTAGGGGCCCCCAGTTTGGCATCGATGGCATCAGAAAGCTCTTCAAGGTGAGGGATAGGCCGCTGACCGCAACCGTGATGAAACCTAAGGTCGGGATGAGCAGCGAAGAGCACGCCCAAGCTGGCTACGAGGCCTGGGTTGGTGGCATCGATCTGCTCAAGGATGACGAGAACCTCTCCGGGCAGCAGTTCAACCAATTCGAGCGGAGGGTGGCGCGGTCGCTTAAGCTACGGGACCGAGCCGAGCGAGAGACAGGGAAACGAAAGAGCTACTTGATCAACGTGACAGCCGAGACGCGGGAAATGCTCCGCCGTGCGAAATTCGTGAAGGAGCGAGGTGGCGAGTACGTGATGGTCGACATCCTGACTGTGGGGTGGGCGAAGATTCAATCGCTGCGCGAGGAGTGCGAAGACTTGGGACTCGCGATTCACGCTCACCGCGCGTTCCACGCCGCCTTCACCCGAAAGCGGGAGCATGGGATGTCTATGCTGGCCGTCGCGAAGGTCGCCCGCTTGATTGGCGTCGACCAGCTCCACATCGGCACCGCGATAGGGAAGCTCGAGACGCCGCGGGAGGAGGTTCTGGCGCTGCAGGAGGCGATCACGGGCCGAAACATCAAGGGAAAAAAACACATCCTCGCCCAGGGGTGGGATGGGATCAAGCCAGTTTTCCCCGTCACCTCGGGCGGGCTGCACCCTGGTTTGATACCCGAGATCATCGACATGCTAGGAAAAGACACCGTCATCCAAGTTGGGGGTGGCATCTGGGGGCATCCTCAAGGGGGACGAGCTGGAGCTTCAGCGGTTCGACAGGCAATCGATGCTGCCCTGAAAGGAATTCCGCTCGATGAGTACGCCAAAAAGAGAAAGGAGCTCAGGGGCGCCCTCGAGAAGTGGGGCTACACTAAGCCCAAATAAAGCCTCGTGCGATAATCTCTGTGGGGCCGTGGGGTAGCTTGGTCTAGCCTCCCAGCTTCGCGCGAGCGCTGGAATGGGGTGCTGGTGACCCGGATTCAAATTCCGGCGGCCCCACCACTCAACTTTCTATAAAATAAGAATTTGAGCATTTTTTGTTACATTTCTAGCCTAATCGGTTTCTCGGATGATTTTCCCTTTAGTCAGGATGACAGTGGAAGAGGATTTGTAAATTACCGAACCTTGCCTAAAATGAGGGCCCCAACACCGATCTTTTCCGTCCTGCTCGTCTTGCGTACGCAACGAGTATAGATGGCAGGACAAATAGTGCGGCGAGCATGCAGAGTAGGATTACCAATGCCATTATGCCGCCGAATATCCCTAACATCGGCATCCCTGAGAGCATTATTATACCGAAAGCACCGCAAGTGCTCGCAGCCGCCACCAATATCGCCCTCCCAACGTGAAATACCGATGTACCCACAGACTCTTCGGGTTTGCGTAGGCGGTCTTTCCACTCTTCCATATATCGATGGGTGATGTGGATCGAAAAGTCGATGCCGATTCCGATGAGGAGCGCTGAGATCAATACCGTCATTATGTTTAGGGGGATGCCAAATACATAAAGCGCGCCGAATTCCCAAATTAATGCGAGGGTAACGGGAATCATGGTAATAAGGCCAAGTACCGGGCTTCTGAAGATGAAGCATAAAACCAAGGCACATAGGACAAATGCTATTAGGGTTGTCGTTATGGCGCTTTCTGATATTTTGCCCAGCAGGTCAGCGGCAATTGCTGGCATACCCCCAACTGCAAATTCCGCTTGGGTGTTTGGGGCTACTTGATCGACATTGGTCCTGACTATGTCCGCTATTAGTTTCAAATCGGCATCCGTCTCAGCGGTTCCCATAAACATTATTGTGGCCGCCCCGTTGTCAGAGGTTATTAAAACATCGGTTCTCTCAGGCATTTGCTGGCGGAGAATTCCAAGAATCGCTTTGGCGTTTTCTGAGTTCTCCGGCAGGGACCCGTTATTTGTTACCAGTATTAAGTCGGCAATGCTGTAGGAACTCGTTATATTGGTGTTTCTAGTATCGGAGAGTGTTTGCTGTTCAAGCTGGATCATTGCTCCGAGGGTAGCTGGGTCAGTTATATCGCCTTCCACGAGGACCATAACGGCACTTGAAGGGTCCTGTCCGCCGAAGTATTCTTCGATCTCATTACTGGTCTCAACTGATTCAACACCCGCGGGCATGAACTCTTCAAACGATATGGCAGTGGTTGTCTGAGTTGCAAGCAGTATGGCAATAACGGTGATTATCCCCGCAGTTATTGCCACCTTTCCCGAGTGATGTACAGCCCCCATCGCTATTTTTATTAATCCTCGGTCAATGGCCGACTTGGCTTTTTTTGATGCCCCATACCCTGGCACTTTGGCGGCTCTTTCTGTGCCTTTCTTCCTGTCACGAATGACCCAAAATGCTGGCAACAAAGTCACGACAAAGACAAAGCTGAGGAATATCCCCAACATGGAAAGGAAACCAAAATCGCGTAGAGGAGGAAGATCCGAAGTCAACCACGCGCCAAAACCTATCATCGTCGTCGCAGCTGTGAGGAATACTGCGGTGCCCGTGGTTTTGATGCTCGAAACTGCAGACTTGCCCGCATCATAGCCCTTGGATCTTTCCTCTTTGTAACGATAGATCATATGGATAGCATAATCAATAGTTATACCCAGCAGAAGGGGCAAGATCGCGACGGCCACGGTAGAGAACGAAATGCCAAAATGACCCATTATGCCCATTACCCAAACCATCGCCAATCCAATGACCACAAATGGTGACACAACATCACTGGCGTGGCGAAAAGCTAGAGCAAGAACGACGATAATAAAGATCACCGCTGCTAGCAACAAAATATAGCTTTCTCCACCAACCATTTTTTGCATGTCTCTAGAAATGGAGTATCCACCAGTGATCGAAGCGTCAAAAGCACCGCTTTCGGAAGCATAACTTTTCACAAAATCTTCGAAATACCCGGTTTTTTCACTTGCTTCACTTTGTTTTAGATTGGAATTCACTCTTATACTTAATAGACAGATTTTTTGGTCATGGGTTATCGATTTATTTTCTACCATGTTTTTGATTTGGGGTTGCGCTAGGAGCGATTGTATGGTGAGCTCAAGTTGGTTATCCTGCAATAACTGGCTGTCCACCATTATGTATGGAAGCAGAAAATCCAAATAGCTCCCGACCTCCATGACATAGTTTTCCAATGTAGGTTCTGTGACAAGTTTTTGCTGCAGGTCGAGCAACGATCTTACAACGTTTGCGTTCGTCACTTTTTGGGATTTGATTAAAATAAACTCGTACTGCATCCCGCCGAACTTATTTTCAATCTCCAGCGTGGCTTCGATAGATGGATATCCCTTGGGCAGGAATGTTCTCATCTCGGTTTCCGTGGTAATCTTTGGGATCCCGGTAAGCATCAAGACCGTGATGAGGGCTATTACACCTATCACAACAAACGGGCGTTTTTCACATGCTCTCGCTATTTTATCCATCATTGAGATATCCCCATGCTACCGCAGTCAAATCTCCGAACTTTCGTTTAGGGCTCGCAGGATAGATCATACTCGAGTTTCAGCTATCTTTTAATTTTTCCGACTAATTGCTTCTGCAAGCTTTCGAACTCTTTCTGCAAACGTAACAGCCCTTCCGGTTTCATTACCCCAAATCCTTCCCGTCCTGACTTGCAGATGAATATCAACGTGTCGCCGGGCTTAATATTGGAATCTTTCCTTAACTTGGCAGGTATTACTATCTGCCCTTTCGTTCCAACGGTGGCGGAGCCGTAGAACATGCACTCAACTTCTTTCTTTTTTATCTGACCACCTTTTTATCATTTCTTACTTATTTGACATGTTATACAAGTATAAAAAGTTTCCCTTGCTGGATTACTTCAGGTCGCAACGGGTTCAGAGGTTTTTGATTGGCCGCGTTGTAGTTGGGATGTTGAAGCGGAATGTTGAGCCATAAATAAAGACGATGGAGCAGGGAATCAGCCCACTGCATCCTAAGGATTAAACGGTTGGCTGTTGGTAATTTTAAAGGGTCTTCGATGGGGTTAAAAGTCGCCCTCATTGGTTGCGGCGCGATAGGAACGGCGCTGGCTCAAGCTATCGATAAGGGTAGGGCCGGCAGAGCTGAACTCGTGTGGCTTTACGATTTAAAACCAGAAAAATTCGAAGCGCTGGCAAAAAAGCTTCGCTCAAAACCGCGAATAGCGAAGAGCATGGCAGAAATCTACGCCGACAAAACCGTGGGCATGGTCATCGAGGCAGCCTCCCAGCTGGCGGTAGAGCAGTGCTCGACCGATGTCCTTCGCTCGGGTAAAGATATCATGGTGATGAGTGTGGGTGCATTCGCGGACGAGATGCTGTTGAAAAGTGTGCGGAGCGCTGCCGGCCTAAGCGGTCACAAAATTTACATCCCCTCTGGAGCGATTCTCGGTATCGATGGCGTAAAGGCGGCCGACCTTGGGGAAATCGAGGAGGTCACGCTGACCACACGGAAGCCCCCTGCGGCTTTGGCTTACAGCACATACCTCAAAAAAAGCGGCATAAAATTGAGGGGGTTGAAAAAGGCCCGCATGGTGTTCGATGGGCCCGCTCGAAAAGCGGCCAAGGCATTTCCCCGGAGTGTGAACGTGGCCGCAACCCTGAGCCTAGCTGGCATAGGGCTCGACAAGACAAGGGTTCGCGTCATCGCCGACCCGAAGCTCAGCCACAACGTACACGAAATCCGCGTCCGAGGCAAGGCGGGTGAGTTCGTTATCAAAATGAAAAATGTACCGTTCCCCGATGACCCCAAGACGAGCTATCTGGCGGCGCTCTCGGCCATCCGAACGCTTCGAAATTTGAGCGAGAGCATTCGAATAGGAACATAGATTTTATAACTCACAAACCTCGCCTACTTTTGAGGGTTGAACATGAAGCCCGAACAACTGAAAGAAACCATCCTGAAGCTGAAGGATGATCAAAATGCAGTCATATTAGCCCATAACTACCAACAGGAGGAGATCCAGCTCCTCGCCGATTACATAGGGGACTCACTCGACCTCGCGAGGTACTCGGCGAAGGTCAAGGAAAATGTCATCGTGTTATGTGGAGTCGACTTTATGGCCCAGACCGCAGTGCTACTGAACCCCGATAAAACCGTGATCATCCCGGATCCTGAAGCCAAGTGCCCGATGGCCGCCCAGCTCCCCGCCGAGCTCGTGCGCGAGGCCAAACAGAAACACCCGGACGCCGCGGTGGTGCTCTACGTTAACACACTGGCCGAAGCGAGGGCTGAGGCCGATGTAACGTGCACTTCAGCAAACGCCCCGCTCGTGGTCAACGCTTTGGAGGAGAAAAAAATTCTCTTTGGCCCTGACCGAAATCTAGCTTGGTTCGTGCAGCGGCGCAGCGACAAGCAGATAATCCCGCTCCCCGACCGCGGCTACTGCTACGTGCACCGGATGTTCTCCCCTGCCGACATCATGCTGCTGAAGGAGCGCTACCCCGATGCCGAGGTGCTCGTGCACCCTGAGTGCGACCCCGAGGTTCAGCAACTCGCCACCCACATCTGCAGCACGAGCCAGATGTTGCTCCGCGCCAAGGCCTCGCCGGCCAAGCGATTCATCATCGCCACCGAGGTCGGGTTAGTTGAGCGGATGAAGCGGGAATTCCCTGATAAAGAGTTTATCCCCGCGCTCGAAACTGCCGTGTGCGAACAGATGAAGCTGCACACCCTTGAAAAGCTTTACCTCGCCCTGCGCGATATAAAACATGTGGTACACGTGCCGCCGGAGATAGCAGCTCGAGCGCGTGCGGCCACTGAACGCATGCTCGAAATTTCAGGGAGGGCCACAAGTGACTAGTGCGATCGCGAGGGAGAAAATTC
>JAUXAS010000045.1 GCA_030619825.1 Hadesarchaea archaeon | reverse complement strand
CATCCGATCGACGAGCCCTTGATTTAGACTCCAGTCGCGGTACTTTTCGTGCAGCTTGACCTCGTTGGTCTTGCCGAACTTGTCCATTCCCTGCATCACGCACGCGTGGGATGCCCAGCTCCGCGGGAAAACGATGTGGGCTCCCTCGAGTGCGCCCTTGAGATCGTCGGTAACCTCAAACTCCGCACCGCTTGCACTAGCATTTTTGCGACAGAGGTCCATAATCTTTGGGTCAAGCTCGAATCCCTTGGGTGCTGCAACTGACACATCGATCCCGTAGCGGCCCATTATCAGCGCCTCCTCCTGAACGCTTCCCCATGACCTAACCTTGTCCGAGTAGGTCCACATGATCACGTAGCGCTTCCCCTGGTATTTCGGAATTTTCTCCTGGACGGTGAGCATGTCGGCGAGCCCTTGGCATGGGTGGTAGACATCGTCGGCCATGTCGATCACCGGAACCTCGCAGTGCTCTGCATACTCACGAATCATCGCATTACCCTTGCCGTAAACGTAGTTGACCGCAGACTCCAAGATGCGAATGCCGAGGCCATGCCCATAGCGCTCGTACATTCGTGCCATGTCCTTCGGCAGCTCCCCCTCCCCAGCCCGTGTCGTGGTGACATCTACGAACTGCGCGTGACCCCCCAGAACTGTCATCGCCGCCTCGAACGAAGCCCGCGTTCGGGTCGAGGTGTTGTAGAAGAGCATGAAAAAAGTCTTGTCCTTGAGCAGAGACTGAAGCTGGCGCGCGTAGTATTTTTTCTTCAAATCCTTCGCGAGCTTGAACGTCGCATCGAGTTCCTCGCGCGACCACTCCTGCGTCGTTATCAGGTCCCGCCCGTGTAGCTCGACCACTCTATCACCATTTCTCTCAATTCATACCAACATTTTAGCCTTTCGCAATACTTTTTGATGTGGTACAAGTTTGGGCTCAAACCCCTAATTACCACATGGTCTATTATACCATTTTTAATCTTCCATCGCAAGTTTCTACGCGTTGAGCGCATGCGTGTAGAACCTCTGACCCCTGCCATCGAGGACTCGTTCCTCAAGTTCATAAGACGAGATATCATCAGCAATTTCTTCGCCCTTCTTGACTTGGAGCTATACAGAGAGGAAACCAAATTTTGGGTAGCGCTGGAAAATGCAGAGATCTCGGGTTACATGCTTGAACATGATGGGAGAGACCTAAACCTTCGAGGAGATGTAAAAAGCGCAGCCGAACTTTTGAATAGGGCTAGCTTAACCGAACCGCTCATCAATATAGAGCCCCGGCACCTCCCAATCCTAAAGACTTTTTATGAGCCATTCAGGCGTTTGGGTCCTCCGACCGAAGAGAAAATTGCTACCTTGTTGGTCATGGGGATGGATAAGAAGCACTTCAAGCCCATTATCGAACAAAATCCCAAAGAACTGGGAGCCAACAAGCTGGAGGCAGTTGGAAACTTGTACAGGAGTTTTTATGAGGAGGCCGAGATGGGCCCCATTACGCGCGATGACATCCTGAAGGCGTTCAGGGAACGCCTCATCTACGGGACTTATGAGGGAGGTAAGTTAGTTTCCTTCGCCAGCGGCGTCACCATAGAGGACCTGTCCTATGTGGGCCACGTTTACACCCTTCCAAAATTCAGGGGTAGGGGTCACGCCACTTCAACATGTTCTGCTCTGGTGAATGCACTCCTTGACCGCAGTGAGAAGGTAATGATTATGGTTTTAGTAGATAACAATACTGCTCGAGAGATGTATAGGAAGATTGGATTTATCGAGACCAGGCATGAGTTCTTGGCGTTTAAAGGTTGTAAAATCAGCGGTCAAAAGGCAGGAGTTTGATGGAAAAATATTACGACACCTTTAAATAAGATAATAAAACTGGTTACATCCTTTTCACAAATCCTGTAAAGCGAAGCACCATTGTCGTCGGGAAATATATCGCATGCCTTATTGTCACAGCCCTTGTTGTCATTTTTGCCTACGTCGCCACGATGATAGCGTTAGTCGGGATTTATCAACAGTTGCCAATCGAGGTATTTGGTTCGCTTGCCCTTGCACTGGTTTATGCAAACAGCGTGCTGGGTATCGCATTTCTCTACAGCTCACTGCTCAGGGGGAGCATGGGTGCCACGATAGCCACACTTTTAACAATCATGCTAGTTTTTTCTGTCATCGAAGTCAGTTTGATACTTGCGAACATTGACCCGTGGTTCATGCATGGATATGCTGGCGATTCGATTGCTAGTGTGTATGGGATTCCTTTCGCGTCGGCGGGGATGGGGATGCCAGGGGGGATGGAGAATAGGAACCCGGATCCGGCTACAAGCTTTTTTGTAATGTTAGGATACTTTATCGTCCCCTTCGTCCTGAGCATCTGGCTGGCGAAGCGCAAAGAGATGCTTTAGCCCTAAAACCTTTTTGTCTGACACGAGACTGTTGTTGGATCAGGCATGCCGAGAAATCTGCTAGAGGCGTTAAAGGGACAACTGACAAATGAGGAACTCACGCAGCTGGGGCGCGCTTTCGACATCGTTGGAAATATCGCGGTAGTTAAGCTGCCTGACGAGCTCCTGCCAAAAAAACACTTCATCGGCGAAGCCCTGATGCAGGTCCACCGCCACGTTCGAACGGTTCTCCGACAGACTAGTGCGGTGAAGGGCGAGTTTCGGACGCGTGAGCTAGAGCTCATAGCTGGCAAGCCCGAAACTGAAACAACATATCACGAGAGTGGATGTAGATTCAAAGTCGATCTAGCTAAAGTGTATTTCTCACCTCGACTGGCTCATGAACGTCTCCGCATCACCCAGCTGGTTAAACCCGGTGAAATAGTGACAAACCTGTTCGCTGGTGTGGGGTCCTACTCAGTTGTCATAGCCAAGCACGTCCAAGCATCACGGGTTTACTCTATCGACAAGAATCCCGCGGCATTCGACTACATGTGCACGAACATCCGCATCAACAAGGTTGGGGATCGGGTGGTGCCGATTTTGGGAGACGCGAGGGAGGTGGTGAAAACTCATTTGAGGGGGAAAGCAGATCGAGTACTCATGCCCTTACCAGAGCTTGCTCGAGAATTCTTCGATGTCGCATTGCTTGCGCTGAAGCCCGAGAGAGGCGTAGTGCACTTCTACGATTTTGGAAAGGAACTCGAGCTTTTCAAGCCCTCAATTGAATTTACCCGCGCCGCCGCGGCTGCGAAGGGGAGGAAGGTGGAGTTGCTCGAGAGCAGGGCGATCCGCTCTTATGCCACTAGAGTTTATCACATCGTGCTTGACTTGAAAGTATCCTAGGCCTGGCGCACGGTTATTTGATCTCCTGACCGTACAACCCTAAATTTTTCAACACCGCTCTTTATCCGAGCGAAGGTGTTCACAGGGCTGACGGGCTGCGAACGCCCGAAGAAGACGCAGAAACCCGGACCCTCGGGCCAGTAAGAAACATCGCCCGCTTGAGTTTTTGGTGTTGGATTTTCCGGTTCAACTTTTACCGGAATGTTGAAGTAGACCTCCTCCTTCCAGATTTCTACTTCTGCATCGAACGGCAAAGATTTCCAAATTGCGTCGCAGGTATCGGGGCACAGCTTTTCCAGCAGCTCAGCCTCGACCTCGAAGTCTCGGCACACTATCTTGATTTTTCTCATAATTTACCAACTTGATATCGCGACTCACGCTTAAAATTCTGCTATGGGGTAATTTTCCCCTTTATAAACGACCTTCGCTCAAAGCCTTGGCGGGATGTTATGGCAACGCGGGAGTTTGGGGCGGTGTGCGACGTAAGCGTGCTGGTAGACCGCGCGAGCTTCGAGCAGGCGCAGCGGTTGCTGGACGGAGGCGAGCTTTACTTGCCGTCAGCGACCTACTCCTGGCTGGCGCGCGACAAGCTGATCGCCGTCCGGGGCAAGGCGCTCGGCTACAGCCTGGTGAGCCAGTTCGTGCGGGACCGAAAGCTGGTCGTCGTCTACCTGCCAGAGCTGCTCGATGAACTTTCGCGACGCCTGCTTTTCGGGGTGGAGCGAGAGGTGCCGCTCACCGACCTGCGGGCCTTGATGCTGGCGGCGCACCTTCGGCTGCCCCTGCTAACTTTCGACGAGGGAATCGTTGAGCGCCTGCGGGAGCACGTGGGGGCGCGAACGCTTTGGCAACTCGACGCCCACGCTGACTGGCTGGCGCTCCGCGAGGTGCTCGAGCTCTACCGAGAGCTGGCGAGCGATGTGGGCAGCTACCTCCACAAAAACTTGAACGATGGGCGCGCGTTCGAGGGCTTGGTCGATGAGCTTCGAAAACAGCGCGGCGATAGCCTGCGGGGGGTGACGGCAGCCGTGCGAAAGCTGTGCCAAGCGCGGACGAATCCCGGAGAGCTTAGCTTCAGGTATGTAACATGGGACCTGACACCGCTCCTGCGCGAGTACCTCGAGCAGCACGTGTTGCAGTCGGAGGTCGTGCGCGAGCTGTGCGAGCGAGCGTTGCTGCTGGTCGCGAGCCCGAAGTAGTGGTAGAAGTAATGAAATCCCACATCGGAATGATTGGTACGTTGTCATATGTGTGACAAAGCATTGAAGAATTGGTCAACTTTGGGCAACCTACATGAACGCCTTTGCGTCCTCGCGCTCTTTGCCACTGCGTCGCTCAAACTCTTTCGCAACCTCCTCCAAACTGGCACCGTGCGCCGACTCGCGCGAGCGCCTCCTTCTAACCCTCACGAAAATCGGGTGGTTGACGGCTTCACCCACGATCAACGCCTCACCCACGGGCAGCGAGGATATCATGTCCGCGACCTCCCCCGTTATCGCCTCCGATGACTGCTTGATGTGCTCGAGGTCGTAGGGGTTAGTGATGCGGAGGATGATGTTTGTGTTCGCCTGCGATAATACGGTCGTCGAGAGCCTCACCGGGCGCTGGGAGATGAGCACGAGCGAGGCATAAAATTTGCGGCCCTCGCGAGCGAGCGTTTCAATTATCGACCTAGAAATCGCCGCCCTCTTGGATTCGCTTGACGGACAAAACTGATGGGCCTCCTCCAAGCATAGCACGAACGGTGGTACGCGTCCACGCTTGCGGGCGTTGAATAGCCTCCGCGCCGCGTACGCTACGAGCATCTGTTTTTTCCTCAAACTTGTAATATCGCTCAAATCAACTATCACAGCTTTTCCGGGCTCAACGATGCTTTCCCAGCTCGGGTGATCGGCGCGGTCGAACAAGTCAAGCGAGCGGAGGTTGAAGAGCCACCCCAGCAAAGCCTGCTGAAGTTGCTTGTGGATTCCCTCATCCCGCTCTACGTGCGCGATCACCTCGTCGAGTCCAAAGGGCCCCTTGCCCGATCGCATCTCAGCTTGGAGCTCACTTAACACGCGCTGGAGCTCCCGCGCCTGCACGTCTGACATATCCGGCACGAATTCCTTGAACTGCCATGGGCTGAGGTTCGGCACACCTATCCTGAGTTCCCTCCCTTTGACGATGCTCACCCGGTCGGAGAAACTTTCAGCCAGGCCAACGTACTCGCCGTGGACATCGATTACGACTACTGCTACGCGCCCCCGCTCGGGCAGACGGTCGAGCAGCTCCTCAACCACCACAGATGCAAAATGTGACTTCCCCGCGCCAGACATCGCGAGTACCGCCACGTGCTTGCGCAACAGTTTCGTGAGGTCGAGCCTTACGGGAACCTCATGGTGCCTGAGCTTCCCCAGTTCAACCCCACCGTCCTGATTTAACCCGAGAAAGCGCATCAGCGCCTCCGGTTCGGCCTCGCACACCTTCTGCCCTGGTGACGGCGGAAAAGTGGTCCGTTCGAGCCTATTTTCACCCTGGACCCCAAGCGCCTGAGCCTCGGCTATGAGGTACTCCCAACGATCAGCTGGAAAAATCGCCGTCAGGGGCCTGCCGCCTCGCTCGTACTCCTTGACCGATTCGGCCCGCATGAAGTACCGATTGGTTTTGATCAAGCCCGTGACGAAAGCTATCACCCGGCCCTCCTCGGTCTCGATCTCCACGAACTGCCCCTGTCTGACCGGCATTCTGCACCCGTTCTCAGTGACCACGAAGGTGAACTTGCTCGGCGAGGGCCCATCCACGGTCGCGACCACGGTTCCTAACTCCACTCACTCACCTCAGAACGGCCTCCGGTGCCGCCTCAAATCGAGCAATGCCGAGGGCCCGAGGCGGTCCGCGATGCTGTCTCTCACGATGCAAAGATCCTCCTCAACCAAGCGGGCACACGCATCCGCCTCGATGAGCACCGAGGGAAGGCCGAATGCATCGTGGTGGGATGAAAGTGCGTAGATGAGCGAGGCGATGCGGTCGGCGGTCCCCGCGGGTTCGCCCCCGAAATCGACGAACTCCACGCGCAGCGGGCGGTCGAATGGCACAGTCTTGAGGTAAAATGCGAAAATCCTCGCCGCCCACTCACCGAGGTCACGAAGCACGTAGCTTGCAGGCTTCTCGGCGTAGCGGAAGGTGAAGGTGCGCTCCCCCACCTCGAGCACGTGGTCTAGGAGAACGGTGTCCCGCGAGCGCTCGAGGACCTCCAGCTCCTTTTGCTTGAGCCCGAGGCCACCTAGGCTTGGGAGCACCTTACACCTTAGAATATCGATGAAGCGCCTGCCCCGGCTGTCCTTGACCGCGCCCGCAAGCAGGGCTCCCGACTCCGCGCAGGTCTCGTAAAGCTTCGTATACGCGTTGATGAGCTTGTGGTAGCGTTCGAGCAAGCTTTGGTTGTGGGGGAAGCGATCGATGTACTGTGGCACCACAGAGCCATCCAGTAACAGGAGTTTCACTTCATTTGCTCGGATCGCCTCGGTCGCGTGCTCGAGTTCGATCAGCTGACGTTCCATCCCGGCAAGGAGCTCAAATTCTTTGGCATCCAGCGGCTCCGCGACATCGATCAGACGGGGGAATTGCATCTCGCTTGGGAAGTACTCGGCCCACTCCAGCCCGGCGTCGCGGTAGTGAAATATCGCGACAACTGCCCGCAAGAGGATGAGGTCGAGGCCATGGAGCTGCTGCTCGAGCATCCCACCGTCCACGCCCGCCACCGTCAGGTTCGTGAGCGCGTCTTGCTCAATCAGTTTCACAAGGGAAGGTTCGATAATTTCTTCCACGCCCTCCAAAGTTACGTCCCTTAGTCCAGCGAGTGCCTCTGCAACTTTTTGCCTTTGCCCCTCTTGTTCACGTATTCGCTTCGCTATGTTCGCGAGCGTGCCCTCGAACCCGAGGTGTTCCCCCGAGAAACTAAACCCTTGTGCGGGTGAAACCACTCATATCACCTCCTCACGATTGCGTTCAAATTGTACTGCGCGCGCCATTTTTTCACCTCGCTTGAGAGGTTTGGATGAGTATTTAAGCGGCTTTAGGGGAGAGAGGTCACCGAAAGTAATTTATAAAGGTGAATCGGTGCCGCGCCTACCAGCGATGCTCGAGCTCGTCAGGCCCTTAAACTGCTTGCTCGCGGGCTTGGCGGTACTAATAGGGGCCGTAGTCGCGGGTGGCGGGGAACTATCTTACACAGCTGGGGTGGCATTTGCAGCAGCAGCCATGATCAGCGGAGCTGGCAACGCGGTGAACGACTATTTTGATAGGGATATCGATGCCGTCAACCGTCCTTACCGACCGATACCATCCGGCAGGCTGAGCGCCAGGACGGCCGTAATTCTTGCGAGTTGTCTATTTGGGGCCGGTGTGGTTCTAGCAGCCCTCATAAACCTACCGTGCCTTGCGCTGGCTGCCTTGAACTCTGCTGTCCTTTTCACGTATTCCTTAGAGCTCAAGCGTCGCGGTCTGGCAGGCAACCTAGCCATCGATTACTTGGTCGGCTCGACGTTTTTATTCGGCGGTCTGGCGGTGGGTGAAATTCCAGTAGTCGGCATCCTGGCGATCATGGCGGCGCTTTCGACGGTCGGGCGGGAGCTCATCAAGGGAATCGAGGACATGGAGGGAGATCA
>JAUXAS010000015.1 GCA_030619825.1 Hadesarchaea archaeon | reverse complement strand
CCGCGATGTTCTCGCGGACGCCGTCGTTATCTCGGGTGTCGACGAGCGAGCCCCCCACTACTTCGCCTATCCGCGAACTCCCATCGACTAGCGGGTCCGGCTCAGCCCCCACATTATCGTTCTCAAGTTTCGTTAGGGTGGGCAGAGTAACATTCCAAACGATGTCATCCCAATTCTCCACCATTTGCCCCGCATCGAACACGTGAGAGGTGAAGCGCCCTTGGATGTTTTCGCCTGCTAGCCTCACGTTGTTGTCCACGTTTTCCGTGTTCTCGTGTTCCCCTTGGGCGAAGTCTGCATCTAAGGTATCGGTGAAAGATGGGGCCCCAACCAAGGGTGTTAACATTCCGACGAGCAGCATCGCAGCCGAAACTAAAATCAGCGTCTGCTTCGCTCCTTGGCGCCCTAGCTCATCGACGATTATCCTTGACCAAGACTTACTACCCATCTATTCACCTTCGAACCTCGCTCTCTCAACAGCTAGGCTAGAACTTGCACGACTCTCGCTCGCCCTAAGCAAGCTCTTGAAGTACTCGATTCCGTTCTCGGTGAGCTTGTAGAGCTTCCGGGGCCTTCTCCGGGTGAAACGAGGCTCCTTCTCGACCTCGATGAAACCCAAGAGCTCCAATCGCTTGAATAATCGCGAAATTTTCCAAGAAGGGAGCCCCGTGGCTAGGCATAGATCGGTCTGACTAATCCAGCCGTTTGAAAGGAACTCCCTTCCCAGTGCTCGAATAGGCGTTTGCATAGGTGCGCACCAATTTTTCGCCATTTTCTAGCGCTCTAAACTCAATTCTGAGAGTTTTGACCGGATTAGCAGAAAGGGAACATTTCATGAATTTCTGAAATGTATTTAATCACTCTTCGCCAAGTCCTAATGATGAAAAAAGGAGATCGTGTACTTCGGCAGATTTTGTACGCGACCTACGAGCGAGGCGAGCCCTTCATGAGTCAAAAAGCGCTTGCCAGAGTATGTGAGGTATCGCTGGGAATGGTTAACCTGGTTGTCGCGAAGCTCGAGAGGCTTGGAACGATCGAAAAGAAGCCGCTTGGGTTCAGGGTGATCGATCCGAAGAAGATCCTGCTTTACTGGGCGAGCAAACGAGAGCTCACCAAAGATGTCATCTACGAGGCCAGTTCGCCCCTATTGGCTCCGGAGATCGAGGCCCAGATGCCGTCGGGCGCGATCTTCACCGGCTACTCGGGGTATAGGCTCAAGTTCGGTGCCACGCCGGTCGATTACGATGAAGTGTATGTTTATGCCGACCTGCAGGAGGTAAAACGCAGGTTCCAAGTGCGGAAGATCTATAAAAAGAATTTATTTGTGCTGAGCTCGGACCCGCACCTGGAGCGCATGAGCGAGGGGGGAACTGCATCCCTTACCCAAATCTATGTTGATCTCTGGCAACTGGGGAGAACTGCTAATCGCTTTGTGGATGAGCTCGATTGTAAGCTTGAACTCGGCCAAATCGGCGCTCTTGAAGCCATGATCCAAAGGGTCCAAAAGAGAATTTAGTAAATTTTTATAACTCAAGCCCATAATCATAGTCACGTTTAAAAAAGATTAGAGGTAGGCGATTTTTTCTGGCAAATCCCTGCCTTTAACCTTTATACGGCCCGCCTGTCCCTGTTCTCCTTCGACCTCAAATTTTGCGTCGAGAATCTGCTCCACGAGCACGATATTCGTAAGCGTATGCGAGGTAAGTTCAGCGCTTGTTATCTCAGATTCTCCCTCCGCGAGCGCGAGGTAGGGCACGAGCTGATCGGTCAAGTGGCGGTCGACCGCTCGTCCCGTTTGAAGTTGCTTTATCAAGGTCTCAGCAGCCTCTCGCCCAACTTGGTCAGCTGGCTTTCCCCGCTTACCCAACGAGCTCGCCCCTAAGATCCCGCCGCTCTCGGTTTCGGCCCAGATGGTTATCCCGGTCCCCGGGCCGAGATGGGGGTCTTGGGTTGGGGGGTAGGATTCGGCTCTAATGTCGACCTTGGCGTGGCCAGCTTTGATTAGGGCCTTGCTCGCCGCATGCGCCATCCGGGTCGCGATGTTAGCCTGTAGGCGAACGCAATGCGCTACCCCCGCGACGTGGACCACCCTACCGGGTTCCGTTAACCTGAGCGCTTGCAGTTTTTCAATTGGTTCAATGTGGGCGCGCACGATCCCTCCGCCTCGCGGGTAGTGACCCCTCTGGACGCACTCGACCTCACCCTGATATCCCATCCTGCGTAGCACGGGCAGAGTAACATTTTTGAGAAAGTCGATGGGGGGTGCGAACGGGTTGTCAGTCCCGCCTGTGATTTCAACCTCCACGGGCTTGCGCGCGAAGGCCGCGGCTGGCATCAGGATCTGTAGAATTAGCGTGGTGCTGCCCGCGGTTCCTATGTCGACGCGATATCTACCACCCTCTATAGCACTGGGTTCGAACTTCAGCTCCTTCGAGTGAAGCTCCAGCCCTTCGACTCGGGCGTTTGTGAGTTTGGTGAGCGCTTCAACCCCCCGCAGGTGTTGGGGCTGGAGCCCGGGCTTCATCCGTTTCGCACGGATGTTGTAAATGTGGATGGGTTTGCAGCTGACCGCGCTCAGCGCTAGGGCGGTTCGGAGGATGGCACCGCCGCCCTCTCCAATTGAACCATCTACCTCGATCATCAGCAGAAGTTAGGTCTTCCAGATATAAGAGTTGAAAGTGAATAATCCTCACGAGTTCAATGACAAAATTTCAGGCAAGCGTCTTGGAGTTGGTATCAAAGGTTCCCAAGGGCAAGGTGACGACTTACAAGGAACTTGCCCGAGCTCTGGGCAGGCCTCGTGCGTGGAGAGCTGTCGCCAATGCTCTAGCGAAAAACCCAAGCCCAGTGAAAATCCCGTGTCACCGCGTCATTAGGTCAGATGGTAAAGTCGGAGGTTATAAGTTGGGTAAAACGAGAAAGGCGGAACTGCTCATGATGGAAGGGATCGTGATTAAGAAATGGAAAGTCAATCTCCAAAAATTTTTCATCAAACTGTCGAAGGGGACTAGGTAACAATCATTTTTTTGTTTCAATTTCGAAACTTTTTATAAATACGTTATCCTCGCAAATGTTTGCTTGGTATGAAAATGAAAAAATATAAGTGGGGGATTGTGGCGGCTTTAGCTGTGATAACATCGGTTGTCGCGGCGACACTTGCGTTAATTCCACCGCCCACTAAAGCGCAGGAACCCGAGTGGAAAAGGGAAACAAAGCTACAAGTCGATGACGTTTACTTCCTTGCCGGAGAGGATGATAATACAGAAGATAACCTCATCCCAATTATCACCACGCTCTATCTGACCAATGCCCAGTGGAATAGCTCCGGAAACGTAAAAATTGTGGCGTATCTTCTCCGCACGAACCCAAATATCGCAGTCGATAAAAGCACGGTGGAGATCGGGGTCATCCTGGGAAGCACAACGAAAGAAGCTGGAGTTCAGATGATACTCCCGGGCCTGAACACTCCGTACGATGTCGATTTTCTGATCTTTGAGAACGACCTGCTGGTATTGCGTGGGCAGGGCAATATCGAAGTCGTCCAGATTCGAGCAGGAGGCTCTATTTACAACTACGTCCAGATCAATAAATATGCGGACTTCAAGCAAGTGAGCGATATAACCTAGGTCTTCGTTCCACCAACGTACTTATAGACGCGGCTTGGCTTGCCCCTACCGCCGAGTCCATTAGCCGCAAGTCTCGTCTGTTTGGTCGTCTGCACAAGTCCCCGTTCAACCAGTTTCTGGACCGTTCGCCATACTGTGATTTTAGAAGTGTTTGTCAGCTTCATGAGTTGCGGGATGGTGAATTCCTTCATCTCCATAATATGGCCGACTATTTCCACATCTTTGACCGTCATACCGTGGAGCCCCTCCTCTAACAACGTCGATGTCGCCTCGCCCCAAACTTGCCGGTACCCGACCCATACTGCAAAAACGATGACACCCATAGCAATGCCGATACTAGCTGCGATTGGAAAAACGTTAATCGATTTTGTTTCATATACGAAAAATGCCGCGCCGGCCTCATTTTCTGGCCATCTGGTTTCTTCCAACCCCCCTCCTGCAGCTGGTGTTATGCCCGGTGTCTTGTCTGAAGTTGACGTAATACGCACAGATAGGAGATATTCTGACTCTTCTAAGACATCGTAGTCTGACACAAATAACGGATCCATTTGGGCGTTTGGGGAATTTAAAACCGCGACACTATAACTTTTAACGTTTTCCCAACTTGTAGTTTTCACATTTGGGTACCAAGATGTATCTGACCATTCTAAGACATGAGCCACAGGATAAAAACCCGCCGCGTTTTCGTTATCTTCATAGGTCAGAACATCGAGCTCGAACCGCTCAACTTCTTCCAACGTTTGGGGGACTACGCGTTCTAGTTGTTGACCCCCCGATTGCACATACACCTCCCTCTGTGTCATGCCATAAAGGCTATCTAAGATAACATAGGACGCGACGATTGCACTGACGGCAACGCCCAAGGCGATCGCCATGCCAAGAAGTCTGGAGCGCACCCTCTCACCACTATAAGTATCGTTTTTGAAACTTAATAAATTATGTTTCTTATATGAAACTTAATTTAAATCCAAGGTTTGGCCATCTTTAATTGGTGAAGCAAAATGAATCGCTGGCTTCCGCCCGGGTCTGGAAGCTATCTGGTAGAGGAACAAAGAGCGAATTTATCGTTCGTGACGGTCATCCTGATCGTAGCCGTCGTTGCAGCCTTGGCTACACCAATTCTCATCGCCGTGGCAGGGCTGGGGCAGATTTCTGGGCAGAATCAACTAGAAAAATTTTCATCGTATGAGGAACTAGAAAGTTTTCTGAAGACTAATGCTGGAGATTACGGCAGATATTATTGGTCGCCTTTTCCTGGTGGAAGCGTTTCTACGCAGTTTCGCCTGGCGCTAGATAGTAGTATGTACGGTGTAGCAGAAAGCGGAGGCCACGGCAGTGACTATGTCAAATACCCCATCAATGGAAGCAGCGGGGCCGGGGCAGACTATTCCACGACAAATATCCAAGTGGAAGGGGTCGATGAAGCGGATATCGTAAAAAGCGATGGAAAATACATTTACGTCGTTTCCGGGAACAAGGTGGTCATCATCGATGCACATCCCGCCGAAAATGCCAGAGTCCTTTCTGAAATAGAGGCAGGCGGGTATCCAACCGAGCTGTTCATAAATGGAAACAAACTTGCTGTGTTGTGGTGGACAAACGTCAAAGTTTACGATGTCTCAGATATTGAGAACCCCCACCTAACAAGAGATGTTTCTTTCGATGGCTACTATTTCGATTCGAGAATGGTAGGGGATTATGTTTATGTGATAATAAATTCACCAGCAATTTATCGTGAGGCGGAGAAAATAGATCTGCCCCACATTTCATCCAATGGCGATAGCAAAACAGTTCCAGCGACCGAAATTTACTATTTTGAAAATATTGCCGATTATTTGTACGAGTTCACGACCATAATGGCAATAAATGCGCAAGACGATGAGGAGGAGATAACAAGTGAAACGTTCCTCATCGGTACAACCCAGAACATTTTCGTTTCCTCAAACAACATTTACATAACCTACACAAATTACTGGGTATATCCACTGAGAGATTGGTCAAGCAAAATAAGCGACCAAGAGATTTTGGAAAAAACAACTATTCACAAAATATCCATAACTGATGGGAAAATCGAGTACAAAACTCAGGGAGAGGTTCCGGGACACGTTTTAAATCAATTTTCCATGGACGAATACCAAGGATATTTCAGGATAGCGACTACAACGGGGGAAGTTTGGGGCGGTGGAGCCCAAAATCATGTTTACGTTCTCGACGAAGACCTCAACATTGCCGGGAGATTGGAGGGAATCGCCCCTGGGGAAAGAATTTACTCCGCAAGATTTATGGGCGACCGGGCATACCTCGTGACGTTCAAAAAAGTTGATCCCCTGTTCGTGATAGACCTGAGAGATCCCCGCGATCCTAAAGTTCTGGGGGAATTGAAGATACCCGGATACTCGGATTACCTGCACCCCTACGATGAAAATCACATAATAGGTGTGGGCAAGGACACCGTGGATGCGGGTAGCTTCGCTTGGTATCAGGGGGTAAAGATAGCCCTTTTCGACGTGAGCGACCCCAAGAACCCGATAGAGATATCGAAATATGTGATAGGTGAAAGGGGGTCCGATTCTTACGCCTTGCGAGATCACAGGGCATTTTTGTTCAGCAGGTCGAAGAACCTACTCGTGATCCCTATTTCACTTGTTGAAGATGGGGGAAGCTCATGGCGGTATGGAGGGTACAATTGGCAAGGCGCCTACGTGTTCAACGTTACTTTGGACGGAGGCTTTGTGCTAAGAGGGGGGATAACCCATTCCGATTATTCCGTCAAAAGATCCCTTTACATAGATAATGTGCTTTACACCATCTCAGACGGTTTGGTAAAAATGAACAATCTGGAGGATTTGAGCGAGATAAGCGAAATAGAATTGGGGTATATAGAAACACCCTTGCCTAGAATAACTATCTCGCAATTTTCATCTTAGCAGGTAATCCGTTTTTGATAGGTCCTTGAGCCGATCGACAGCTTTTATCTCCCGCATCACCCCAGCCACAGCCTCCGGCACGAGCTCCTCCCACCGCCCGCCCTTCACCATCCGATCTCGAATCTCAGTTCCCCAGTACTCCTTGCGCTTGAACATCGGCGGTTTGCGCGTCTTGAATCCCGCCTCCTTGAAGAGGCGTCGAACCAGCGGGTTGCCCGAATAGACGATCTCAAAGGGCGGGGAAAGCGAGAGCACGTGTGAGACCCAGATGGCATTGTTGTTTACGTCAGGGATGGGGATTAGGTGCACGCGCGAGAGGTCGATTTCAGCCTCAGCCAGCGCACGAGTTAACATGAGCACTCGTTCGCCTGCGGTGAAGGGGTTCTCGGACGTGTGGCTCTCCTGCGCGCTCCCTATCCCCACGATCAGCTCATCCACCTCGCGCAGGATCTGCTTCGAGACCTCAATGTGGCCACGATGAGGTGGTTGAAACCTCCCAATTATTATACCACGTTGGACCATCAGATTACCTTTTGTATGGTGAGTTCGCTTCCAATTTTAACCTTTAGTTCGTTGGCCAAGTTGCCCATGTTTTTCGCCAACTCGAGCACCCAGAAATAGGTGGGGATGGCAATAACGCTGGACCTCATGCCACCCCATCGCCTGCTGCAATTTGGCGCAGGGAGAAGGAACTACTTCCCTTTAGTCTGCTCGTGCTGCGCCCAGTTTTTTGCCCAATCCTGCTTTATCTTGCCAAGCCGGTCTAGGACCATTGCTCGGATTTCGCTAGTCGGCATCTGGTCACGAGCCGACTTTTCGATCTCGTCCGCGATACTTGCCGCGACATCTGCGGGGGCCCCCACGGCTGTACACGCATTGACTATTTTCTGGCGCTGAAAGGGTTCGGTCTTACCATCCTTTTTAACTACTTGAATTGCCATTCGGCCACCTCCAGTTTTATGACTAAACCTCCGAACTTAAAAAATGAAAGCCTTTTCAACTTAGGTAAGCACCTTGTATCGAGGCCACAATTATGCAAATGACGGAGGCCAAGCGCGGCATGGTGACGCCTGAGATGGATGCGGTCGCGAAAGCCGAGGGAAAGCCTGTCGAATTTTTATTACGGGGGATAGCGGCGGGCAGATTGATCATCCCCCGCAACGTGGGACGCGAAAATGTCAGCGTTCAAGGCATAGGCGAGGGGTTGCGAACGAAAATAAACGCCAACATCGGTACCTCGCCCGACTACGCAAACATCGATGAGGAGATCGAGAAGGCAAAAATCGCGGTCAGGTATGGGGCCGACACGGTGATGGACCTCAGCATAGGCGGTGACATCGATGATGCCAGAAGGCGAATCCTCCGCGCCGTGAACGTGCCTGTGGGGACCGTGCCGATTTACCAGGCCGGTATCGAGGTGTCCAAGCGAGGCGATATAGTGGGCATGAGCTCGGACGATATTTTTAACGCTATCCGAAGGCATGCCGAAGATGGCGTCGATTTCGTTACCGTGCACTGCGGCGTTACCAAAGTTGCGATTGAAGCTCTGAGGCGAAGCGGCAGGCTGCTTGAAGTCGTGAGTCGTGGTGGTTCATTCCTCGCGGCTTGGATAATTCACAACGACGAGGAAAATCCACTTTACAAGGAGTTCGACTATCTGCTCGAGCTGGCTCGGGAGTTCGACCTCACGCTCAGCCTCGGCGATGGGATGCGCCCGGGATGCCTTGCAGATGCCTCAGATGTGGCCCAGTTTCAGGAGTTGCTCACGCTCGGCGAACTCGTCGAGCGGGCCTGGGCCAAAGATGTGCAAGTGATGGTCGAGGGACCTGGGCACTTGCCGCTGGACCACATCGAGGTCAACGTCAGGATCGAGAAGGAGATATGTAAGGGGGCTCCATTTTATGTTTTAGGCCCAATCGTCACCGACATCGCCCCGGGGTATGATAATGTAACTTCAGGGATAGGCGGCGCCCTCTCTGCAGCATTTGGCGCAGATTTTCTGTGTGTAGTGACACCATCTGAGCATCTGGCGCTTCCCACGGTGGACGATGTCAAGGAGGGAGTAATCGCGGCAAGAATTGCGGCTCACGCTGCGGACATTGTTAAACTTGGTGAACAAGCTTCAAGACTGGATTCAGAAATGGCAAAAGCGCGGGCATCATTAAATTGGGAAAAACAGTTTAAACTGGCGATAGACCCGGAGAAAGCGAGGAGGCTTCATCGAGGGGGCCTGAGCAAGGAAGAACCTTGCTCGATGTGTGGGCGGTATTGCCCGATAAAACTTTTGGCCCAGTTTATGAAAAAGCCTGAACCAAGCAGGACTCGGTGCTGGTAGGGAAGTTTTGGGGAGGCAAAAGTTCCGCAATCGCATCGACAACTTTTTTAGACCAACCGATGTGTGAATAATCAACAAAGAAAAAGTGGACACAATTCTCTCTCGCGTTGTTGTACACGTCAAAACCATCGAAATCGTTTAAAACATCTTGCTGCGGTACAAATTAGCTTGGTCACTCTGAGGGCAAGTTATTTTACATCGCGAGCTCAATGCGAGATGGTTGATGGTCATGAAACTCTTCACGGTGGGTCCAGTCGCTTGCCGACCTGAGGTTCTGGAAGAGATGAAGCGCCAGATGTTCAGCCACCGCAGTGAGGAATACAGAGAATTGCATCGGGAGACCGTCCGAAGACTCCGAGAGTTCCTCGAAACCAAAAACAAGGTCTTCCTCTTCCCGAGCTCTGGATCTGGCGTGATGGAAGGCACGATCAGGAACTGTGTCGAGCGGAAGATGCTGTGCTGCATCAACGGGGCGTTCGGAAAGCGGTACGCTGAGGTGGGAGAGTCAAACGGAAAAATTGTCGAGCGACTTGAGCCAGAGTTGGGCCACCCTACGACCCCGGAACTCCTTGATGAGAAGCTTTCCTCGGCCCCTGATGTCGAGGCCGTTGCCATAACCTATAATGAAACGAGCGTGGGCCTTCTGAATCCGCTCCCGGAGCTTGCCAAGATCGTCAAGGAGCACGGGAAGTCCCTCTTCGTCGACGCGGTGAGTGCGATGGGTGGGGTCGAGCTCAAGGTCGACAAGTGGAAAATAGATGTCTGCTTTGCAAGTTCGCAGAAGTGCTTCGGGATTCCACCAGGGTTGGCTGTGGCGAGCCTGAGCGAGGGTGCTCTCGAGCGATCGGAGCGGGCTAGGAACAAGGGATGGTATTTCGATTTCAAATTATACGAGAAGTACCAGGAGGGGGAGAGCAGCACTCACATGACCCCACCTATCTCACAAATTCTCGCCTTGAAAAAAGAGCTGGAGCTGATCGATGCCGAAGGTGGCAAGCAAAAACGCTTCGAGTTCTACTCGGAGCGGATGCGGAGGATTAAGGAGGGAATCGAGGCCCTGGATCTTGCCCTCTTTCCCGAGCGAAGGTACGAGAGCCCGACCGTGGCCTGCGTGAACGCCCCTGAGGGGATAAGCGGGCCTGAAGTGTACGAGCGGATGCGCGAGCGCGGCTTTGAGCTGGCGAAGGGATACGGGAAGCTAAAAGACCGGACCTTCAGGATAGGGAACATGGGATATATCCGCCTCGAGGATGTGGACGAGATGCTTCAGGTCTTAGGTGAAGTATTAGGATAACAGGAAAGATTCGCAACTCACGAATTCCACCTTCTCAGGATTTTTGGGGGATGAAATGAAAGCGCTAATCATAGCGGCTGGAAAAGGGGAAAGGCTGGAACTGGTTAACAGCACAAAAGTCCTCGAGCGCTTTTTAGGCTTCTCCCTCCTTGAGCGAGTGATCCTTTCAACCCGCGAGGCTGGCGTCAAGGAGTTTTATATCGTTATTGGCCACCGCGGTGACGAGGTAGTTACCGCACTCGGTGATGGAACTCGTTTCGGCGTGCACATCAACTATATCAAAAACGAGCAATGGGAGAAAGGAAATGGGCACTCGGTTCTCGCTGCAAAGGATAAGCTCGAACATGAACGATTTTTCCTCTTGATGGGGGATCACCTCTTCGATTCAAATATTCTAAAACTTTTATCGGAAACGGAGTTCTCGGGGGGCTGCCTCGTCTGCACTGAAAAAAATTTGTCGAAGATTTTTGATTTGCCGGAAGCGATGAAGGTGCTCGTAGAGGATAGCCACATCCGAGCGATCGGGAAGGACATTGGAAAATTTAACGCCGTGGATTGTGGCATATTTCTTTGCACGGGAGAGATCTTCGACGCAATTGAAAAAAGCATTGCGAATGGACGAGATGAGCTCTTCCAAGCGATTGCGCTGCTTGCCAAGCGGGATAGAGCTAAGGCCTTCGACATAAGCAGCTCCTTCTGGTTCGACATCGACACGCCTAGGAACCTAAATGAAGCGAAAAAACGAATGCTCAAATCTCTTACGAGCAGGGATGACGGTGTCGTGTCGAGGCTCTTGAACCGGAAAATCTCCACGCGCATCTCAAGTCGTCTCGTGAATCGAAACATTTCGCCCAACGCTATATCTTGGATGGTTTTTTTCATCGGCGTGCTCGCGGCGTCCTTATTCTTATCCGGGGAATACCTATTTATCGCGCTCGGAGGGCTGATCGTCCAGCTGGTTTCAATATTAGATGGTTGCGATGGTGAAATAGCGAAGTTAAAATTCCTTCGCTCGCGCTACGGGGCCCTGCTTGACTCGGTCCTCGACCGCTACGTTGATGCGCTACTTATCGCCTGCCTCACCTATGGCTACTGGCATATCGTTGGCGACGGGCTCTTATGGTTTGTTGGGCTCGCGGCGCTAATGGGCTCACTCGGGATAAGCTACACGAGGGCTCGCTATGAAAGCGCGTTCGCATCACCCATCCCTGTGGGGAGGAGTATTCCAGCCACGCGAGATGTGCGCCTTTTCATAATAATGCTAGGGGCACTTTTGAACCAAGTATTTGTAACGCTAGCAATCCTCGCAATCCTGACGAATGCTGAGGTTATTCGAAGAATGATCAATTGGAAAAAATCGGCCCAAGTTAAAGAGGGAAATTTGGATATCGTTATAAAGTAGCGGGAAAATCGTGTTGTGATGTATATGGGACTAACACCAACAAAGTTCATCTGGATGGACGGAGAGCTCGTCCCGTGGGAAAAAGCAAACGTGCACGTGCTCACCCATACCCTTCACTATGGTCTGGGTGTCTTCGAGGGTATCCGCTGCTACAAAACTGAGAAGGGCCCAGCGGTTTTCAGACTCAAAGATCACATCAAGCGGCTCGAGGACTCGGCGAAGCTCGTGGGAATGAAACTCCCTCACTCAGTTGATGAGCTCGTGCAAGCGACTAAGGAAACGATAAAGTCGAACGAGATCGAGGAGTGCTACATCCGCCCAATCGCCTTCTACGGCTACGGCGTGATGGGGCTGAACCCGAAGGGGTCAAAGGTAAACGTGGCGATAGCGGTCTGGCCTTGGGGCACTTACTTGGGTGAGGAGGGCCTCGAGCGTGGAATCCGGGCGAAGATCTCCCCTTGGCTTCGAATTCATCCTCGCATCCTTCCGCCCCAAGCGAAGGTGGTGGCGAACTACGCTAACTCGATCCTCGCGAAGGTGGACGCGCTCAACTCCGGCTACGACGAGGCCATCCTCCTGAACATGGAGGGGTTCATCGCGGAGGGTCCAGGGGAGAACCTCTTTATCGTGGAAAAAGGCAAGCTCGTGACACCGCCGCTCTCCTCCGGTGCACTCGGGGGCATCACCCGGGACTCGATAATAAAAATCGCCAAGGATGAAAAAATAAGCTTCGAGGAGCGGGACATCTCGCGGGAGCAACTCTACGCGGCCAATGAGGCCTTCTTCACCGGCACCGCGGCCGAGGTGACGCCGATTCGGGAGGTCGACGGCAAGTCCATAGGGGGCGGGAAGCGCGGGAATGTCACGGAGAAGCTTCAGCGTGTATTTTTCAACGTGGTTCGCGGGAAGGAGCCGAAGTACGAGTCTTGGCTAGACTACGTTGGTAGGGAAACGAGATAGGTTTTTACCTTGCAGTCCAGAACAACTTCGTGGTCAAATGCGGCTAGGTAGGAACTTCACGAACCTCCTCTACTTCGAGTACCTGGGGGAGGATGACAAGCGCAGGCTCGAGGCCGGTGAGCTAAGCGTCGCGGACATGGACGCGACCGTTCAGGTCACGGCGAAAGGAGATATCGCTCGACAGGTTCAAGTGGCCAAGGCAACGGGTCTTGATCACGTAGAGCTAGATGGCGCGGTGCCTAACCCCTACCTCACCCTCACCGGGGAAGCCAAGCAAGAAGCTAAAAGCGCGGCTGAGCGAGCCTGCATATCTCTCTCGCTTCACCTGCCATACAGCTACGTCGGTGCTAATGTCTGCGCACTCGATGAGATCGACCGTCAAGCGGCAGTTAAGCTCCACAAGCGTTACCTCGAGTTCGCCTCCAGCATAGGTTGTGAATACTGCGTGCTTCATCCTGGGGTAGTGCCATTTTACCACGCGAGTGGCAAGTACCTCGGCGTAATTCGGGCTAACTTGGTCCACAGCGTGCTCGAGCTAGGCGAGTTCGCGGCTGCTCGGGAAGTTGTGCTCCACCTCGAGAACAACACGGCTTTTGACAACGTGTTCTACGAACTCGAGGAAGTTTCTAGCGTAGTTGAGGAGGTTCGAAGGCATGGGGTAAAGGTCTACTTCAACTTCGATATCGGGCACTGGTTCACCCGCGCGGATGTTGGTAAGCCGGTGCCGAATCCGCCGGAACAAATCATCGAGGAAATCCCTGATGGCATGTTCAAAGAAGTGCACCTGAACGACTACGTGCCGGGCAAGCGCATCTTTCACCCGCCGCTGCAGGAGGGCTTGGGCCTGCTCAAGCGAGAGAATCTCGTGCGTTACGCGCAGCTCGTCAGGGATAAGGGCGCCGAGCTAATCGTGGTCGAGACCGCGATCAGGACAAATGAGCAGGTGATGCGCCGCAATGAAATCATGCAGGGTGAGAATGGATTTTTAAGGGCGATCTTCGGGTGAACCCTTGCCAAATGTTTTTTTGATCGGCAGGCCAGGGTGCGGGAAGTCGGTCGTCTATCGAATACTCGAGGAAGAGCTTCGAGCGCGAGGCTATAAGGGCGAGCTCAAGCGTGCCGACGATTTTCCATTTTTGAAACGCATCTTCGACACGGATGTTGAGTACAAACGGCACCGCCCAGCCCCTGGTGGAGGGGTGAAAATTACTGATGATACAGTTTGGGACGACCTCGCGCGGGCGCTCAACGAGCAAGCTTTGAAATTACGGGATCCCAATCACCTTCTCTTCATAGAGTTCTCGCGGGACAACTACGTTCGAGCGTTTAAGCACTTCAGTCCAAAGATTTTGCAGAACTCGCTAGTCGTCTACATCGACGCTCCTTTTGACCTCTGCTGGGAACGCAATGCCCGTCGCGTAAGGGGGGAAAAGGGGCTCGACGCCCACCTCGTTTCCCGGGAGGAAATGGAAAAAACCTATGCGCGAGATGACCACGAGGAATTACCCAAGCACGTCGATGTTCCTGTGCTCATCGTGAAGAATGATTCGGATGATTTCGGAAAGTTGCGAGGAGAGCTTCAAAAAGTCGTCCAAAAACTTGAAATAGCGGGGAAATAGTCTTTTTGGGGTTGAATGAGCGAGAGAGGAATTGCTACCCTAGTGATTGTGGCGGTCGTTTTAGTAGTTATAGTTGCGGCAGGCGTCGGCTACTTTTTCATCGCGAGGCAGCCTGAGCCTGGTGGTCGCCAGGGAGGTGGACCGGACGGAGGGGCAGATGAAAATCAGCCGGATGTAGGGCCTGACGAAGAAGATAATTATCCCGAGCCTGTAGAGGGCCCAATTACCCTTGCATGTCTCCCGCTAAACGAAAATGATTACAATGAAATATACCCACTAGGAAGTCTAAGTCCACCTGGTCACACCTTCCCCACCGACCACGTATACTTCAAGTTGACAACTCCATGGACCTATCCTCCACCCTACCAAGTGAAAGCCCCAGCGGACGGAACTATAACAGAGATTTACTACTCTCAATATGACTGGCCCGAGGGAAGTGGCTACTCCGGCAAGTACAATGATTATAGCATAACTATTACTCACACGAGTACATTCAAGAGCAAGTTTGGACACATTTCGGAGCTAGAGAATTGGGTCTTGGAACAAGCGGGCACGTTGGAGCTTGGTTGGAACCCTATCGAAACGCCAATACCTGTCAGCGCGGGAGATGTAGTTGGAAGATTGGCTGGGTGCGGGGGAGTTCAGGGCGATCTTGATATGTGGGCGATTGACGAAAATGTCACGCTAAATTTTATTCATCCTGAGAAATATAGCTATGCCGCGCATGCCGTCTGTCCGCTGGATTACTTCGAGGATAACCTGAAGGCGTCTCTTTACCAGAAGGTCGGTAGGACGGCAGAACCGAGGGGTGGAACAATAGACTTTGATCAGCCGGGAAAACTAGTTGGGAATTGGTTCTTAGAAAACATTACTGACCCACTGGGGGGATGGGGGAAACACCTGGCGTTTGTGTACGACAGGGATGACCCCTCGCAGATAAGGGTAAGTGTCGGGGGGACCCTTCCGATATCAGTAGGTGTTTACCAAGTAGATGGAAATTCTCCGGACCCGGCAGAGGTTTCG
>JAUXAS010000009.1 GCA_030619825.1 Hadesarchaea archaeon | reverse complement strand
CCAGCTCGCGCGAGTAGCTGGGGATCCGGGAGAGCTTGCGCTCGAGCTCCATGGGCACCAATGTTTGATTGACGTCGCGGTGATTAAGAGCAACGTTGGAAGCGGCAAAGGGTGCGGCCGGCAGGATTCGAACACTAATTTTGAGCTTAACTTACATGAATTCGATGGATTTTTAATAGGAACAATGTAAAATTAGTATGGTAAAAAAGATGATGAAAAAATTCAACGTTGTCGTGGAGAGGGATGAGGACGGCTACTATGTGGCTTCCGTGCCAGAGTTACCCGGATGCCACACGCAAGCGAAAACCTTGGATGAACTGAGAAGACGTATTGAAGAAGCGATCAAACTTTATCTAGAGGTCGAAAAAGGGGCCGCTGATGTCACTACGGAATTTATCGGTATGCAAGTGGTAGAGGTATCCGTTTGAATGAAGTTAAAGCCCGTTTCTCCTGAGAGAGTCATCAAGGCCCTAGAAAAGTTAGGATTTGAAATGGCAAGGCAAAGAGGAAGCCATGTTTTCCTCAAACATTCCGATGGAAGGGCAACCGTAGTTCCCGTTCACAAGGGGGAAGATATCGGGCGCGGTCTGTTGAGGAAGATAATAAGGGACGCCAAACTCACCAGAGAAGAATTTTTGAGACTCGTTGAAAAGCGGCGGCGGGTTCATCGTTGATAGTGCGGCTGGTGGGATTCGAACCCGCGCAGGGAGCTGGATTAGCGTTTGGCGAAAAGCATCGATGCCAGGAACCACTTGAACCGATCCCGGGGCTTTCGCAGGTCCAGGCCCAGCTCGCGCGAGTAGCTGGGGATCCGGGAGAGCTTGCGCTCGAGGTCCATGGGCACCCGATGTTTGATTGACCTTGCGGTGATTAATGGCTTTTTTTACCTAAATCACGGCTCACCGCTTGATCGAGGAAACTTTCTCCCTGAGCTCCAGCACGAGGTCCTCCACCCCCGCCCCCTTCGCCCGCCTAGCGAGGTACCTCCAGTCAATTTTACCCTTCGAGCTCGCCATCACCCCCACTACATCCTCCTCGTCCCGGGCGCTTCGGTCCTTGCGGGCAAGCTTGTTTACGATGAAATCCTCCGGCGACAAAATGTAGGCCTCGAATCCCTTCTTTGCAACTTTGAACGCCACCTTCCACCGCCTTCGCAGGGTCTCCTCATCCCAGGTGATGCCATCGGGCTTGAACCACAGCTCCACGTCGACCAAGTTCTCGCGGTCCGACATGTAGACCATGGTGTACTCGGGTTTCGGCTTCTCGAACGCGACCACCTTCCGGGCCCCCAATTTCTGTATGAACTCTTGGGTTTCCCCCTCCTCGCCGACCGCGAGCCCGATGTCCACGTCGACCGTGCTGCGGGGGACTCCGTACGCCGGGATCGCCAGCCCGCCTAGAACCGCGTACGGGACCTCGCACTCCTCGAAAACCTCCACCAGTTTACGCAGACACGCTAATAACCTCGACACTCTCGACCGCCTCCTGAACACTCTCGAACTGCTCGACTCTGCTGAACCCTGATCGTTCCATCCGCAGGGTTCGCTCGACCTGCTCAAGAACTCGCCGCAAGCCATCATCGGTTATTTTGAGCATGCTTCTCGCCTGCAGGCGCCTGAAGGATTTTAGCAGTAGCTCCCCATCTGAAGTTATCGCATACCAGTTGTCCACCTTTTTCACAAATTTGTACCTTGCGAGCCCCACTAGGGTTCGGTGTAAGGTGGCTTTTGGCAACGCCGCTTCCTTGAGCACCTCCGTGAAGGACTTCGAGGATTTGGCTAGGGTTTCGAGCACACGGATGGGCTGAGCGTCAAATACTACGAGCAAAATCTTCCTTGGGCCTCTAGGCATGTCATCACTATTATTAGTTTCTATATAGGAACTATAAAAATGTTATTGAACCCAGGCATTAGGGGGCAACGTTTTATAACGTGTGGTGGTGGGGGTGGCGACGAAAATCGGCAGCGAAACTTCAGGATTTAAACCTGATGGGGTCGATCGCCTTTAGGTCGGGCACCCTCTTCAAAGCCTCGTCGTGGGTCATGATCCTGTCGACCTGCTTTCTTCGCATCGACGCGAGCAGCGTGGCGTCCCTCCCGCCGATGCCGAGGTGGGAGTACTTGCACAGCTCGCCGATAGCAGCTCGCACCAGCTCCAAGTCCAGTTCGTCAACGGCGAGCGGAAATCCCATAAAGGTATCAAATTTTTCCTTCCCGAGCACCGGCCCGAGATTTTTGACCAGAAAGTGAGCGACCTCCATCGCAACCACGGTGTTGATCAAAACCCCTTCCTGGAGGGCCTTCCTCACCTCGGGAACGACGAATTTGTGTTCTGGGGCGTCGGCGTCGAGGTAATAGGCCCAGATGTTCGAATCAATCATGCGCATGGCGGATGCCCCATATCTCCTTCAGCTTTTCAGGAGGAATTTTAGAACCCTTGATGCAACCCTTCAGCTCCCGTTCGAATTTTTCGATGTCGATACTCGCTTTGATGATTATGCGCTCGCCCTCCCTTTCCACTTGGAGGGTCTGGCCCTTCCGGAGCCCTTCCCGAACCTCGGGGGGCACGGTTATCCTCCACTTGTCGTCCACCGTGGTTTCTCCCATATCTTCACCCATCCCACTTATTGTCCCACCAAGTAATAAGCCCTTTGCTTGTGGGTTTTCCATGACCATCCCGCCGAGGCTTTGGGTGTGGGTTGTTTATAAGAGGGAAAAGTTAGGGGGGAAAAGTGGCGCTATCTGAAGATTCGAACCCGGTCTATCGCGGTGGTTTTTGATACCTCTCGGCCATCTCGATAAACTTCCTGATTTTTCTGATTAGGCTCTCCGCATCCTTTTTGGAGAAGAACTCAGCGTGGTAATCGGCCGCGGATTTTTCTCTTATCGCCTCAGCTAAGGTGTCCCGGTGGCGGGCTTCTTCACTCGGCAGGTAGTTCTTTCTCACCAATTCGAGGAAAAGTGCCGGAGCGTCTTCGTGTCGCTTGGCTACCCGCCCCAAGAACCTCGTGGTTAACGAGTCGTTCGCTTTGATCGCAGCATGAATAGCCAATGCTGATGCAACCGTGTACTTATTCCTCGTCTCGATCTGCAGCCCAAACACGTACTCCGCCGCCGATAGCCAGAGTTTTGCCTGTTCTAGGTGATCCGAGTGAATCATCCTTTGTCCCGCCTAAACAGCACGATTCCCTCTTTTTTAACCGCGGCGGCAAACTCATGTTTTGTTTTCGCCATCTCATCAAACTTGGAATCGGACAACACAGTAGGCACAATTGAACAGCCTGTGCGGTGGCTCACGTCGCTAGCGATTTTTGTGATTTGTGCTTCCAATGCTTTCGTCGATCTCTTGGCCAAGATCAACACATCCACATCGCTCTCCAGCGTTGCGGCCCCGCGGGCAACCGAGCCATAAAGAATACAGGATCGAACCGCCTTAAGTTTTGAAACTTCCCGCGCTAATTCTTTGGCCACCTCTCGAAGGGGGAAGGTCTCAGCAGCGACAGCAGACTTCAACGCTGGAAGATAAGGCGAGCCCTCTATCAAGTTAAATATTTTCGTTTTCTTCCCCAACAATCTCGATCTTAAGATCTTCGCATTTTCCATATCTAAGACCGTTCGCCAAACCGTCGCATGGGGGACCCCGGTAATTTTTTCGAGCTCCGGGACGCTCCAATCTTTCTCAGGGTAATTTAAAATGGCCCTGGCAATTTTCCTCCTTTTCTCCGAGCCTAGAACCCGAGAGAGAACATCGGTTATTTTAGTCCGCATCATGAACTAATTAGTCCACTTTGTGATATAAAAAACTTATGGAAGAAATGTGGTGGATCGCGGACTTTAATCCGTCTTAAGCTTAGAACTCACTTATTCCCTTCTGCCCCCGCTCCCGGGTCACGACCCTCTCAAAGGTGTAGGTGGGTGGCCTCCCGATCTGCACGTACTCCAGCTGTGTTTCCTTTAGGAGCTTCAGGGCGCTCGAAGTTATCGAAGGCGCCACCAAGATGCCCCTGATGCGCTTTCCGAGCCTCTCGCTCAGCTCCTCCACGTAGCGCTTGAGTTGACTCACCCCAGCGAGCTCGGCCCTCCCGCGCTTGAATTCTATCGCCATGCCATTTCCATCCCGGTCGACGCCGTAGAGGTCAATCATGCCGTACTTCGTCTGTTTCTCCCGCTCGAGTGGCTTGAAACCCGGCTCGATCAAGCTTGGCTCGTTGAAAGCTATGTTGATCAAGTCTCGCTCGGACCCCACGAGGTAGAGCTCCTCCTGATCGACGAGCTCGAAGGATGCGGCCAGCTTCAGGCTCCTGAACAGAACTAAAAGCTTCTCTTTCGGACGCTCCCGCTTGGAGATGAGTTGCAGGCCTTCCTCGCCCAAGCGCGCGCTCGCCTCGCAGCCGGGCGGGTTCCAGTTCACGGGCTCCCGCTTCTTCATTTGGTGGACGAGCAGGGTCCCATCTGGTTTGAGCATCACCACACGCTCGCCTTCGGGGAGCACTGAGCCAGCCCTTCCCACGTAGTTGACCACACAGGAACCGACGAGCATGGTAAGTTGTTTGTTCCTTATCGCTGCGCTCACGAGTTCCTTCGCATCCTCGAAGCTAGGTTTCGTCAGCACCCTCAATTTTGAGACCTCGCGCCGCTAACGGGCACTTCATTTTTGTTGTCAAGAGAAATAAACCAAATGGCCCTATTTTCCACCTCTTAATTTCACCCACTTGCCCTTCTCCAGCCCGCCCTCATCGTAAAACATCCAAGTCAGCCGCGGCGTTGTCTTGGACATCTCCTTTATCGCTTGAATTACTAATTTTCTGTCCCGGTCATTGTCGTTCACCTTTGTGAATCCCCAGAGCGCGCCGCTTGCGTCCTTCCATAGTTTGATGTTTTCGTAGGCCCATTCGTGCCCCGCGTTGTATTTTTTCATGATCCTTCGGATTTGCTCGAACTCTTCAGCGGTTACGGCCTCCTTCGTCCGATAGTGAAGCGTTCTCCCCATTCATCCCGCCGAGGCTTTGGGTGGAGGTTTTTTATAAAGGGGAAAAAGCGTTGCACCTGGCAGAATTCGACCGTTGGCAATTATCCGCGAGCAGCTAGCAAACTTTTATTGTTTCCTAACACAATGAGGTTGGTGTCGGAGTGGAATTCTGGGAGCTCGTGGGTGTCTGGGTCGTTAAGGTAGTCTTCTTCACGCTGATATGCTTTTTCCTGGGTTGGCTGGGGCTACGGGTGCTCGATGCTTTGACTCCTAAAATCCACCAGCGGGAGCTGATAGGGAAGGACCCTCGCGCGGTGGGCCTGTTCATCTCGGGATTCCTTATTTACCTCGGGCTGGTGATTCACGGCGCCGTGACCACACTCCCCGGGGGACTGGTGGTCCTGGACTCGATCATGCGGAGGCTTGGGTTGATCTCCGTCGCCTTCGTGATTAGCTTATTCCTCGCCGTCGGGATGTTCAACCTCCTCGACCGGCTGACCCCCAAGATACCCTTCATCAGCCTCCGCGAAAGCTCCATTGGGACAGGGCTCTACGTCTTCGGCTACTTCGCCTTCCTCGGGCTTATCACCCACGCCGCTTTCGCAGCTGCCTTCTAGGTGTTGTGAGTGAAAAAGCTCGCGCTCGCTTGGCTCCTGCTACTCACTTCGCTTGCCTCAGCGGGTCCCTGCCTCGCAAGCCCCTCGAGCGGCTTCTACAAGAGCGGCGGGGAGGAATACGACGACTGGGACGTCTACCGGACCCGATGCTGGGGGGAGAAAGATGGATTTTTCCAAGTTAAAGACTCGACCTTCCGCCCTGCAATCGCGTTCGAAAGCCTTGGGGAGCTGAAGAGCGAGGCGTGGGCGATCGGCGAGAATTTCAAGGGACGGTACCCCGATCGGAATGAGCGCGCGGAGCGAATCTTCAGCTATGCTCGAGATCACGTGACCTACACATCCGACGCAATCCAGTTCGGCCACGATGAGTTTGCCCGCAATGCAGACGAAGTTGCGGAGGAGATCAAACGTCAAGGTTTTTCGCGCGGCGATTGCGAGGACTACGCCGTCTTGCTCGCGGTGATGTTCCGCGCGGCGGGCCTCCGGTCGGCCGTGGTGCTTGCCCCAGAGCACGCCGCAGCGCTCGTTCACCTGCCCGACTACCCGGGGGCGAACACCTACTGGAACTTCAAGGGCGAGGGCGGTTGGGTGTGGGCTGAGGCTACGGGACGAACGAACCCGCTCGGGTGGACCCCCTCCAAGCTCATGCGCTCCGACCTCCTCGCGTACGAGATAACAGAGGAGGAAGCACACGAAATAGAGGAAAATATTCTTGTTGCTGTAGGAGCGTCCTATGTGGCATCCACGAGCGATGGGGGCGGGGCGTTTTTCGGGGGGTCGTCTTTCTTCTCGTTGATTTTCTTCCTCTTGCTGCTCTCGGCTTTCCGAAGGCGGCGGTGAAGTCTAAAACAATTGTTTGGAATAAGTTAGGTGGCACACATAATTAAAAATTTTTTTACATGTGGTACCTAACACTTCCATGACCAAGATCGTTAGCAGCGAGTGCTGGATGGTTAGAATAATTTTTGTGGTGCGGCCGGCGGGATTCGAACCCGCGCAGCAGGCTTTTCCCGAAACCGCATGGGAAGCCTGAGTCCTAACCAGGCTGGACCACGGCCGCACGATAACAACTTGGCATGAAATCTAAAAATGTTGGTGTTAAAGTCGCTCCCGCGCTACCTGGGTGAGCTGGGTCTTCGTCAGCAGCCCCACCAGCTCTCCCTCTAGGTTCAGCACGGGAAGGCCGGAGAATCGCCGCTCGAGCATCAGCCGCGAGACCTTGGAGAGCCTGGCGTCGGTTCGCGTCGTCGTGGCTGGTTGGGTCATGATGTCCTCGACGAGCAAGTTTCGGATGCGCTCGCTCTTGTACCGATCCGGAACGACCTTCTGAAAGGCGGCCAAATTCATCGCCACGTCTCGCATGGTCACGATCCCGACGAGCTTGTCTCCTTCAACCACGGGAAGCCCGATCAAATCCTCGTCGAACAACAGTCGGCGGGCGTGGATGACCCGATCGCTGGGTGAGATGGTCCTCGGGCTAGCCTGCATCACCTGCCCCACGTAGACATCCTCGTACCCAGAGCACACCTTCGCGAAGTCGAGCTTTGTCACGATCCCCGTGAGATTTTCACCTTCGACCACCGGTAGCCCGCTCACGTCGTGGTCGAGCATGATCTCCGCCACACGCTTTGCCATGACGTCGGGGGCAACCGTAATCGGGTTCGAGGCCATCACGTTCGAAACGTGCATCCGCCCCGGGGGCAAGCGGTAGGCGGTACTCGACCCAAGTTCGCGCGCTACATCCTTCTCGGTGATCATGCCCACGATTTTGCCCGTCTGAAGCACCACGAGGCGAGAAATCTCATTCCGTTGCATAAGGTCGATTGCGTTCGATAGGGGCTGGTCCTTGTCCAGTGTCACGACTGGCGAGCTCATGATTTGGTTCACACGCATTCAGACACCTAGCTTGGCGACACCCTTCGCGAGGTCGGTCTTGGTCAGGATGCCGACCAACTGTTCATCCTCAACCACGGAAAGCCCGCTTATCCCGTGCTCGAGCATCAGGCTCGCCGCGCGGGCAACATCTTCCTCACCTCCGATGGTCAGCAACCCTGGCTTCATCACGTCATCGGCGGTCAGCAAGGCGACGTACTTCACGTAGCGATAGCGGGGTCGGTCGGCTCGTTCTGCTTTTCGGGTATAGCGAACCCTTCGCCGCCCAATCCCCTTCGCCGGCTTCTCCAGTTGGGCCAAGGCGACATCTCTCTCAGTTACGATGCCGATGGGTTTCTTGCCGTTAGCGACAATCACACGGCTTATCCCGTGTTTTCCCATGAGCTCGACCACATGCGCCAACGAGTGCATTCGGTCGACCGTTACGATGTCGGTACTCATGAGCTCCCTGACTTTAGCGCGCCCCCCGAGTTGCTTAGCGAAGTATCTCGTCAGGTCAGTTTTGGTCACAATGCCCGCGAGCTTCTTCCCATCGAGCACGACGAGGCTGCTTATCCCATGGCGGAGCATGAGTTTGGCGGCCTTTCCCAAGTCGGTCCCGGGCGCCACGCCCACAAGACCCTTGCTCATCACTCGCGCCACCGGGATGTGGTCGATCGGGCGGTGGCGCCAAGTTGATGTGCCCCTGCCCAAGCGTTCGGCGAGGTCGCGCATCGAGACGACGCCGGTCGGCTTACCCCGGTCGATGACCACGAGGCGCTTGACCCTGTAGCGGAGCATCAAATTCTTCGCGCGCGCAACTGGGTCAGTGGGTGTGATTGCCATCACGGGCGAGCTCATTACATCGGCTACCTTCAAATCAACAACTCCAGCATGTCGCGCTCGGTTATTATCCCCCTGAGTTCACCTCGCTCGATCACGGGCAAGCAACCGCAGCCCCGCTCGCGCATGAGCCCCGCGGCCTCGCCGAGGTCGGTCTCGGGTGCCACGGTCAGCACATCGCGGGTCATTATCTCTTCAATGCCCACAGACATCGCCTCGTCCAAGCGTTGCGAGAGCATGTGCTCGAACACCTTGCTCGTCCCGAAGTATTGAAGGATGTCGACGCTCGTGACGATGCCGACCAGCTCTCGTTCGTGCACCACGGGTAGACGGCGAACCCCTCGGGAAATCATCCTTCGAGCGGCTTCACGAATTTGAAGCTCGGGTTCCGCAGTGATTACGTGGCGGGTCATGTGGTAGCTCACGGGGGTTCCGGTCGTGGCTGGCACGTAGGAGATGAAATCACGCTCTGAAACGATACCGGCAATCTGCTCGCGCCCGTCGAGGATGGGCACACCGCCGACACCGGTTTGGAGGAGGAGCCTCGCTGCATCGATTATCGACATATCGGTGGTGCCGTGGATCACCCGCTCGGACATGATCGTTCGCACGGGCTCGTTAGCCGCGGCGAAAAAGTTACCCTTCAACTTCTCCTGCACAATCCTGAATTTTTCACCCCCGCCCAAGAAGTCGATGATGTCGCGCGTGCGGACGATACCCATGAGTTTTTTAGTGCCGGGGCTCGCTACGGGTAACCTTCGCACGCCCCTCCCGACCATAAGCTCAGCTGCATCTTTTATCCGCGTCGTCGGTGGGACCGTTATCACGGTTTTTCGCGCAAGGGGCATGATGTTCCCTTCCTCCCGGTGGAGTTTCGACTCGAAAGCCAGCGGCCCACGCTTAATGGACTTGTAGTGGGGAAATCTTCGCATCCCATCACCCACATGCCGCTCTTATGACATTGGAGCGGCTCACTATCCCCTCGAGATTGCCCTCATCGATGACCGGGAGTCTGCCCACGTTGCGTCGGAGCATGACTTCGATCGCTTCGGCGACGGGCATGTTTGAGGTGGCAGTTATCGCGGGGGTGCGCATGAGGCTTCGCACTTTGGTGGGTGGGCGCCCCCCTTTCACAGATTCCCCCGCCAATCGGATTGTTCCCGAGCGAATGATGTCAGATCGTGTTACCATACCTATGACCTCGAGCTTGTGTTTTTGCTTGTCGTAGCGCGTGACGGGCAGACCCGAGTAGCGATTTTTTTCCATGGTACTCCAGGCGTGAGATATTTCATCGTCCTGCTCGCAGGTTACGACATTTCGGGTCATGATGTCACCAACCGTGGGCTTCGACTTCATCCCACCCGCGATTTTTTTGAGGATGCCATCCAACCTTATGAGTCCGATCACGGTCTTATCGCCGTAGCTCTGGGCCACGGGTACGTTTGAGATTCCAAGCTTGACCATATCCCTAGCGAGCTCGACCAAGTTGCTGGCGGGAGTTGCGATGAGCCGGGGTGGAAACATGATACCTGCGACGGGGATGTTGGAGCGGGTTGAGGTGATGCGAATAATCTGGCGGGCGGTGATGATACCCCCGAGCCGCCCTCCATCGATGACGGGAAGGGTTCGAAAGCCGCTCGAGCGCATGATCGCCCGAGCCCGAGTGACGAGATCGTGTGAGCTGACGAAAACAGAGCAGGGTTGCATCACGTCGCTAACGCTGGCTCGCATGAGCAAGTCCCGGCATGCCATTTCAACATCTACCCTCCCGTCGTGTCGCGGCAGTGCTCACAGACCCACATGCCGTTAACTTCGTGGAGGGCAGTCGTAACCTCGCCGCAGACTTCACAGACGCTCTGCTCGATTTCCTCGCGTGCTGGCACTTCGGGACTTGTCACGACACCAATGAGCTCAGGGGAGATCGCGGTGATGTCGCTCGCGGTGAGGATGCCTATGAGGCCCCCGCGCTCGACCACGGGCAAACGTCGGATTTTGCTGCGGGCCATTATCCGCGCGGCCTCGGTGATATCCGCGTCGGGGCCGATCGTCTGTATGGGAGACGACATGATCTTGCCGACCCTGACCTTGCTGGGCATCAGGTTCAGGCTCACGACTTTCATGAGTAGGTCACGCTCGGTCAGGATTCCAACGGGCTTTTTGCTTTTCACGACAATGATGCTTCCAACCCCCCGCTCGGCCATGAGCTTTGCCGCTTTGGCGACCGTGGTGTTCGGGGCCGCCGTCAGAACTTTCCCGGTCATCGCGTCCCGCGCTGAAACGATGCGCTTCAAGAGTTCACCATTCTTCAATATAGGTTGGGTTATTTAAAAACTTGTAGCGCAGTCGAGTGAAGGTGTGAAGTGGTCGAGGCGGCGAAGCATGTCAAACGTTTATCACTCGCGCGACGTTAAAGTTAAAATTGAGGGCGCAGATTTCTAACTTGCCGGGGTAGCTCAGCCTGGTTAGAGCGCAGGACTCATAACCTGATCGTCGGTTGTGAGTGCTGATCACGAGATGATGTGAGAAATCCTGAGGTTCGCGGGTTCGATCCCCGCCCCCGGCACCACTACCCCTTCGGAAGCAGCTTCCAGAGCAGCACCGACGCGACGAGAGCAACCACCGCGCACATCAGGTAGGGCGAGGTCGGGCCATAGACGTCGGCGAGCGCCCCACCCACTCCCGGGAACAGCCCCCACCCCACCATGGTTACGGCGTTGAAGATCCCAATCACATAGCCCAGATTTTTTCCCTCGCCGGCCTTCGAGATCATGCTCATCACTGCGGGGTAGATCGCCCCTTCGGCAGCGGCCATGATGGAGATGATGACCGCGAGCGCCAAGTATCCGGAGACAAGCGCGATGCCAGCCAAGGCGAGCGCGGATCCAAACATCCCGGCCAAGATGATCGAGCGGTGGCCGATGCGGTCCGAGAGGCTTCCCATGGGCACGAGAAGCGCCGCCCGAATTCCTGCGAAGAGCGCGATGAGGAGGCCGATCTCAACTTCTGACATGCCTAGCCCTCCTTCAGGCTGTGCTTTGAAAGCGTAGACTGGGAAAAGAAGGAAGATGACTGACACGATGCCAGCATAAATGAGTCCCACGAAGCACGCGGGCCAGATGCTGCGCAGCCGTAACTTTCTTGCCACGAGTTTGGGTTTGGGCAAGTGCATCCCCGCGATGATGGCGGTGGCGATGAACGCGACGAGCGCGCTCAGCAGGAAAGTTTGCGCAGCTCCGATGGTTGCATAGAGGACCCCGCCCATGAACGGCCCTATCCCGAAACCAATCGCCCAGGAAGTCCCGTAGGTACCCATCGCTCGCCCCCGCTCGCCCCGCCCCGAGAGATCAGCGACCGCGCTCTGGGCGTTGACCCATATCGGCGCCTCGGTCGCCCCTTGGAAGAATCGGAGGGCAATGAGCCAGATTACTACGTCCACGAGGGAGTAGAGGGCCAGCGCACATGCTGTAAGGAAGAACCCGAGCACGAGGAGGGGCTTTCTGCCTCGACGATCGCCCGCGCGCCCAACCGGCACCGAGAAGAGGATTAAAAAGACCACATATGCCACGCCGAGCATTCCGATCTCGGTATAGCTCGCCCCTAGGTCCTTCGCGTATAGGGGCAGCGCTAGTCCGGCCATTCCCATCGAAATTGCTAGGAGGAGCATGCCTGTGAGTAATTGGCGCATGGTCGAGAGTCGACGGGCAGTGCTAAATAATTTATAGGATTGGCTCCAAGTTCGTGCGGTGGCGGTTTGCTGAAAACCCCGATCGTGATCGTGAACTTCAAGACCTACCCTCAATCAGTGGGCGAGCGAGCGGTGGAGCTTGCCAAGACGATCGCCTCGGTGGCCAAGGAAAAGGGGATAAGCGTCGCGGTTGCCCCTCAGAACCTCGATATTTACCGGGTCGCGAGTCAAATTGATATTCCGGTGCTCGCGCAGCACATCGATCCCATCACTCCAGGTGCCCACACGGGATGGCTGTTGGCGGAGACGGCGAAGGAAACGGGGGCAGTTGGTTCGTTGATCAATCACTCGGAGCACCAGCTTCAGCCTGAGGAAATCGAGCAAGTGGTGAGGCGCCTGCGAGAGTTGGAGCTAACGAGCGTCGTCTGCGCGAGGGATCCAGAGGTTTGTAAGCGGGTTACGGCATTCAAGCCCAACATGGTCGCGGTCGAGCCCCCCGAGCTGATAGGGACTGGGCGAGCTGTTTCTAAAGTCAAACCTGAGGTCGTGAGCGACGCGGTCAAGCTCGTGCATGAGGTCAACCCAGGGGTACGAGTGCTTTGCGGCGCGGGGATAACAAGCGGCGAGGACGTGCGGATCGCGCTGGAGCTGGACGCCGAGGGTGTGCTCCTCGCATCAAGTGTGGTGAAGGCCCCCAACCCCCGAGCGGCGATGTTAGACATCGCTAATGGAATAACTTCGAAGTGAGACGGGAAAAATCAGGAACTTCCCTTCCGCGCCAGCATCTTCAGGGCTTCGATCGACCTAGGCTCGAGTCGTTTCTCTAGTTCTAGGATGAATCGGTCGGCCGTGGCGCCCCCGATCTGCCAGAGGTCGATGTAGAGCTGGGCGAGCGTTGCAGTTCCATCCTTACCCACGCGCTCGAGGTGGGGGTCCTGCCTCAACACGAACAGGTTGCGCCGCTCCACATCCGATTCCGGGAACTTCCGTCGCACCTCATCTGGGTCGGCGTAGACGAAAATCTCCTCGTAATGGGTTGGAGTTTCATTGAACTTGAGCCGGTAGCCCGAGTATGCAGTGAAAATGGACCCTGGAGGGAGCTCGCTCTCGATCTTCGACACCGAGTCGGGCGAGTACGTGCTGTAAACGATATCGCTGGCCAGGTTTCGGGTGCTTGCCCAGTAGGAGAGGATCTTCTTTGGGTCCACCACTCTGAACCCGAGCGGCTTCTTCTCGATCGCGCGGAACTGGTTGAGCTTCGCCACGAGGCGGTTGGCGGTATCCATTGACAGCCCGCATGTCTGAGCCAGCGATTTTTGGCTCATGAACGACTCGTTCCGCTCGTAGACCCGGTAAAGAATCTCGCGGAGAACGCGATCAACCTTTTTCACCTTCATACACTAACGAATTTTGAACTCTTCTTATTAAAGGTTTCGGAAAAACCCGATAAATATATACAAAAACATAGTCATAATCATAATAGTAGCAAGATTAGCAAAGCTTTAAATGGCGTTATTCAAGAGTATCAACCATGAAGTGCCCCCGATGTGGATATGAGTGGAAGTCGAAGATTCCGCAACCAAAAGAATGCCCGCGCTGTAAGGGGAGAATGGATTATCTCGGAACTGTAGGGGCACCTAGGATAATAAGAAAAGGAGATGAAAAAGAAATGACTAGTAAACTTCCTTGGGCAACCGTAGCGGTCATCATAATAGTAGCAGCGATTGGAGCATGGGCTCTCTACGGGGTCCCTGCAGGAGAAGTGCCTCCGCCCGGACAGCCCGCCACTATAAGTGTACCAACAGCCCCAGGGATCGCCTTTGCTGGTGGGATACCAACTACCTCAGGGATAGAGAACGTCTACATCATGCAGCATGGCCTGTTCGATAACAGCGCGGACTTGAGTGGGCACGAAAACCTTCAGGTCTATCAGGGGAACACCGCCGTCATTGAAGATACTGAGCTACCCGCTGAGAACATCCCCTACGAAAATTACTTCGATATTGTTGTTGCTGTTAAGGGGCACACTGATAACATGGCCTATGTCAACAAGGAGAACATGTACGTTAGGTTGGTCATCAGCAACGCATTCAGCGACGATGAGAACACCCTCGGTACAGGAAAGAGATACTTATTCGATAGTGATGGACCAACTGACTGGCTTCGTGTGAACCACTTATTCGACAACGGCGGCAACGGTTATAAACTTGGAGCTGGCGAAAACATCGATCTGACCGTGACCTACTACTGCTACAAGTAAGGGCTTTACCTTCCATACTCCTTTTTCCTTTTTTATCGGATTAGCGTTAGCTAACGACTTATATCTCATCGGGACGACCACTATGTTGAAAGGTGTGAAATTTGGATAGAAAAGGGATAGCGATCCTCGCGTTGATCGTCGCTCTTATCGCTATGGGAATTGGATGGTTCAGCTCTGGGTCGAAACCTCACGAGAGCATACCCTACGATAACACGTATGAGAGGACGGAGATCTTCCACGGATACGAGGCATACCTCGACCGAAGGATCTCCTACTCCGTCATTAGCGGGACCAGCATGGAGCCGACGTTCGGGGAGGGCGATGTGGTCCTTTGGGTCGAGGTCGAGGGGGAGAATCTCGGGGTGGGCGACATCATCATTTACAAACACCCGACTAGGCCAGGGTATGACAACATAGTTCACAGGATAATCGAAGTGGGGATGACGTATGGAGAATATCGGTTCATAGCCAAAGGGGACAATCTCTCGGAGCCCGATCCTAATTGGGTTCCAGAAGGAAACGTTCATGGTCTCGTGATCGGCGTGATATACGCGGCTGAATGAGTTCCGCGGCTAATTTCGAGTAGCGAAGGGCTTCCATCCAACAAAAAGAAATATCAATCTAACTTCTTGTCGTCTCTAATTGCTGATGATCGTTCTTTTTGATCATTTTTGTTCATCGTTGGATAGTTGAGTTTTATTAAAAAGGTTTCGGAAAAATCCGATATGGGCTAGTCTGGGCGAGTGGGCCAGTTCGTTTTTGAGGGTTTCGGGATGGTCCGTGATGGCTGGATTAGCTTTTCCGCCTTAAGCGCGCCGAAAACCGAGATTGAAGTGCTGGAAAATGGCGAAAAATTGGTGGCCATCAATGGAATCGCCTGTCTGTACACTAGGAAGGGAGCTCCTTTCAAACGGTAGGATTAGTCAGACCGATCTCTGCCTATCCACGGGGCTCCCTTCTTGGAAAATTTCGCGATTATTCAAGCGTTTCGAGCTTTTGGGGTTCATCAAGGTCGAGCTGGAACCCCGTTTCATCCGAGGGCGGCCCCGAAAGCTCTGCAAGCTCACCGCAAGCGGGATCAGGTACTTCACGGGCCTGCTGAGGGAGGCTGGCAATGAGGTAAGTGTTGAGAGCCTTGTTTCCCGGCAACCCGTCACAACTAGGGAGAGTGAGCTCGGTGGGTAGTGAGCTAGGGAGCTGGGCGAAGCCGAGCTTGAGGCAGAGGGCAGGTGCGGTAGTAGTGCTATTCATGTTTGTGGTTCTCCACCTCAACCCGCCCGTAGCGGCCATAATTACCAGCACGCAAGACGCTGGGGCCCAACTTGTGGAGAATGAGATAGTGGAGAACCAGCTAACGGATTACCAAGCGGCGGTCACGGATAACCAAATATCTGGGGATCAGCCTCTTGATAACCAAATAACTGATAACCAAGTTGTACCCGATAACCAGATAACCGATAACCAAGCTGTGCTCGAGAATCAGCCCCCCGAGAACCAAGTTGTACCTGAGAATCAGCCCACTGATAATCAAATAACCGATAGCCAAGCTGTGCCCGAGAATCAGCCCACCGATAACCAGATAGCCGATAACCAAGTTGTACCTGAGAATCAGTCCCCCGATAACCAAGTTGCACCCGAGAATCAGCCCACCGATAATCAAATAGCTGATAACCAAATTGTACCAGATAACCAGATAGCCGATAACCAAGTTGTGCCCGAGAACCAAGTTGTACCTGAGAATCAACCCATCGATAACCAAATATCGGAAACTCATGTTATCATTGAGACTTGGACTGGGTTCGTTGGAGCCCAAGCTGCTTGGCAACCCGTCGAGATTTGGACGGGAGTTATACTCGAGAATCAGGCCACGGATAACCAAGTTGTCATTGAGGTAACGTTCGATAGGCGATTATCCGGAGACAGGGTAGGTCAGCACAAAGTGCCACCTCTCTCCCCCGTGAACATGACGATCACCGCGACCGTTTCAAGCCAGGTGGACAACGCGACCCTAGCTGATTACTTCCCGAGCGATTGGACCGTGACCGACGCGAATGGAGGGATCGTCAGCATTCACGATGAAGATTACAACAAGATAGAGTGGGACGTTGGCGCGGTCAGTGATTCCGTTTCTAGATCCTATGTACTCAGATCTCCACAACGAACCTTACCGCCGACCAAGTACTACTTCCGTTCTGAGCTGATCTATCGGGGGGGAAGCGCGATCGGTGATGACTGGAGGGTTATCGTTGCTGACCCAAGCGAGTATCTCACGAACCCGAGCTTCACCAACAATGCGGACGGCTGGACTTTGGATGTTACCGTTTACGATGGCGCGACATATCAGGATACGGCTGGCTCCATCGAGACAGAGACGGATGCGAAGAGGAACAACGCAAAGACCGGAACCGCGACCCAGACCATTTCCACGACGATAAACTCGACCGATACCGTCAAGCTTAGTTTGTGGTGGAAGAAATCACACACAACTGTGGTGGGGCCCGTAACACAGACGGTAGCAGCAGAAATATTAAAGCCGAGTGGTGGTGGCGATTGGGTCAATGCGGTGAGAATTTGGGAGGATACTCAGACAGGAGATATTGATTGGACATCTGTTGGTCCTACGGATGTTTCTTCGTATTTCGATGAAAGTGGGACTTATGAGTTTCGGTTTTTGATGGACTTGGAAAACCCCAATGAGACTAATCAGGTGTTTGCTTGGGTCGATAACACTTCTCTTGACGTAGCCCCTTCTGCCGTACCACCCGGCAAGCCCGTGCTCTACCTGCCCGAGAACGCTACCAAGACCTACGACAACACCCCTTACTTCGAGTGGGAGAACGGGACGAACGCGGAGAACCACAGGCTGGTGGTCGACAACGATCCGAACTTCGCGGATGGGGAAAACGCGATAGACAACACGATAATCGGCGATAATTCCTTCACCCCGACGACTGAGCTGCCGCCGGACAACTACTACTGGAAGGTCTGCGCGCGCAACGCCCAAGGCGACAACTGGTCCGAGAACACGTGGACTTTCGAGGTGGTGGTGGGTGCGTGGGGCCTGATCGAAACATGGACTGGCACCGTTAGTGCACCAGTTGAATGGCAAGTGGTGGAGTCGTGGACGGGAACGATCAGTGCTCCCGTAGTCTGGCAGGTCATCGAAACATGGACTGGTACCGTTAGTGCCCCTGCCGAATGGCAACTCATCGAAACCTGGACAGGAACGGTTGAGGCACCCGCTGCGTGGCAATTGATTGAAACATGGACTGGCACGGTCAAAGCTCCCGTCGTATGGCAACTCATCGAGACATGGACTGGCACCGTTGAGGCGCCTGTCGTATGGCAACTCATCGAAACATGGACGGGAACGATCGAGGCGCCTGCCGAATGGCAGCTGATAGAGACATGGACCGGGACGGTTGAAGCCCCCGCTGAATGGCAGCTCATCGAGACTTGGACGGGAACGATCGAGGCACCCGCTGAATGGCAGCTCATCGAAACATGGACCGGGACGGTCGAAGCTCCTGTTGTATGGCAGCTCATTGAGACTTGGACCGGCGCCGTTGAAGCCCCAGCCGAATGGCAATTGATCGAAACGTGGACCGGAACGGTTGAAGCCCCAGCCGGATGGCAGCTGATAGAGACATGGACTGGGGCGGTTGAGGCCCCCGCT
>JAUXAS010000066.1 GCA_030619825.1 Hadesarchaea archaeon | reverse complement strand
GTTTATGTAAAGAGGGCTCCAGAAAAGACCAAAGTTAGAGATGTGATGGCGAAAAAGATGGTAACTTGTAGACCAGATTCGACAATAATAGAAGTGGTGAAGCTGATGAAAAACAAAAGGTTGAGAAGGGTTCCAGTCGTCAACAAAGAAGGAAGATTAGTGGGTATTATCACAGATTTTGATCTGGCTATATTTGGCTGGGAGATCTAAGCTTCTCGGCTGACCTTTTAAATTTAAATCGCTGCTGCCCAAATGAGGAAAGGTGGAAACATGGCGAATAAGATATTTGGTGGTCAGCCTGGGGGAGTCGCATGAAGACATTTTTCATTTCAACCGCAATCGACTACCCTTCAACCATACCCCACCTGGGCCACGCGTACGAAAAGGTCTGCGCAGATGTTATCGCTAGGTTCAAAAGGCTTCAAGGATTTGAGGTACATTTTAGCACCGGAACGGATGAACACGGTTTAAAAATACAAAGGTCCGCCGAAAAGGTAGGGAAACAGCCAAAAGAGTTCGTAGATTTTATGTCAGGTAAATTTAGGAAATTGTGTGACGAGCTGAAAATTTCTTACGATGATTTCATCAGAACCTCGGAGGAGCGACACCTAAAAGTTGTTCAACTCATTTTTAAGAAACTTCATCAAGCCGGCGATATTTATAAGGGGTTTTACGAAGGTCCGTACTGTACCGAATGTGAGACTTTTTATTCTGAAGAGGAGCTAGTGGACGGGAAGTGCCCCGTCCATAAGAAAAGAGTCGAGCGGGTAGAAGAAGAGTCATATTTCTTTCGGATGAGCAAATACAGAAACAAAATTTTAGACTCCATTGAGAGAAACCCGGATTTCATCCAACCGGAAAGCAGGAGAAACGAAATTATAAATAGGCTGAGGGAACCGTTGAAAGATCTCTGCATTTCGAGGACGGATTTTGACTGGGGGATCCAGCTACCGATAGATAAAAAGCACGTACTTTACGTGTGGGTAGATGCATTAAGCAATTATTTGACCACGATAGATTACCCCACCGATAAATTCCAGAATTTCTGGCCTGTGGATGTGCATTTGATAGGAAAAGACATAAGTTGGCATCATTGCGTTATATGGAGCTCACTATTGCTCTCCCTCGGTCTTCCACTCCCCAAGAAGATTTTCATCCACGGCTTTGTTACGTACAAGGGGGAGAAATTAAGTAAAAGCAGGGGACTGGTAATCAACCCCATTCATCTCACAAAAACATATTCTGTAGATGCTTTAAGATACTTCTTGATTCGCGAGATATCGTTCGGCCAAGACGGTGCCTTTTCGGAGGAAGGTTTGAGGACTAGATTGAACGACGAACTCGCGGACGTTTTAGGAAACTTCGTGCATCGGGTGCTCACCTTCACCCGAGATCGCTTCGGCGGGAAGGTGCCGGATGGAAAAATCGACAAAAAGCTCGAAGCCGAATTGCGCGAGCGGGTCGAAAAAGTAGAGAAATTACTCGAGGAGCTAAAGGTCACCCAAGCGCTCGAGAAAATCATGGCAATCGCGGGGCGCGGGAACGAGTACTTCCAGTCTTGCAGACCCTGGAAGGCGATAAAGAGCGATCCCAAAAAAGCGGCGGACTGCCTCCTCAACTGCGTGAACCTCGTGAAGGTGCTGTGCATCGCGCTCCAGCCGTTCATGCCTTCCGTGTGTGATAATCTCGCCAAGCAGCTGAACCTGAAAATAACCGACTGGAAAGGGATCAAAAAATTTGATATCAAATCGGGGCACTCGATACGGGAACCAACAATCCTTTTCCAGAAGGTCCAAGCTCAAAGCCCTTCGCGAGAAAAAGGGTTGGCCTCGGTCAAGGACCTAGGCAAGCTGGACATCCGCATCGGCAACGTGGTGAAGGCGGAGCGAGTTCCCAAGTCGGAGAAGCTGTTGAAGCTCGAGGTGGAACTCGCCAAGGAGCGCCGCACGATCGTCGCCGGGGTCGCGGAGCATTATCAGCCCGAGGAACTCGTCGGGAAGCAGGTCGCGGTCATCGTCAACCTCGAGCCCGCGAAGCTGATGGGAATAAAATCCGATGGCATGCTCCTCGCCGCGGTCGAGGAGGGGAAAATCTCGCTGCTGACCGTCGACAAATCCGTGAAACCCGGGGCGAGGGTGGAGTAGTTGCTTCGCCTCGACCTCCACGTGCACACCACTCACTCGCGCGATGCTTTTTGTTCGGTCGGTGGGGCCGTGGCGGTGGCGCGGGCTAAAGGGCTGGACGGCATCGCCATCACCGACCACGACAGCATCGGGGGGCATCCCGAGGCGAAAAAGCTCTCGCAAGGTGGATTTCTCATAATCCCCGGGATAGAGGTCACGAGCGCCGATGGGCACATCCTCGGCCTGGGGGTGAACAAGCTTGTCCCACGGGGCCTGCCCGCGGGGGAAACCGTCAAGCTAATACGAGAATCGGGGGGCATCGCGGTCGCAGCCCACCCCTTTGTACCATGGAAAAACCCCACCCTTGTCTATAAAGCGAAGTTCGACGCGATCGAGACCTTCAACTCCCGCGCGCTCTTACCGAGCAATCGTCTCGCGCGTAGGTTCGCTGAGCGAAATCGCCTGCCCGCGACAGCCGGCTCGGACGCCCATTTTCCAGATGAGGTGGGCTTGGCAAGCGTGAGGTTAAATTGCGAGAAAAATGTTGGGTCCATTTTGAAGGAGATAAAGAGCGGAGGGGCATCGATTTCGGGGCGGAGCCTCCCCCTCCCGAACTACCTACAGAAGATCTTTTACAAAATTTTCCTGAAACATACCCCATGAACGTGCGTTCTTAATAACTAGAGCGCGGGAGCCAGGCAGGATGCAAAAACCTTCTTTTGTTGAAGGAGGATTTCTGCTGTTGTACCAAGAATACAAGTACCCGATCCCCGCTTCGCTCTCAAGTTACCGCAAGTTTTTTGATGTTGTGAGCTAAAAGGCGGAACGACCAAATCCAAGGAAACGGCCGTCCCGCCATCACCCCTTTTTCGGAGGCTGGACCGAGGAGGTGGGGTGACATTGAACTTTTCACCTTGACTTTTTCTCAGAGTATTTTCTCAAACCTTGGAATCCTCCGATGTTGGTCATCACCCAGTCGTGAATCATTTTTCGGACGACCTCGCTGCGGTTGCCACCGTAGCCGGTGCCGATGAGGTCGTCTATGACCCTGAGGTAAAGACCATCGACGAAGACCCGAACTTCAGCCTTTTTTTGGGGCACCTCTTAACCTCCTTTCACCCTCCAGCTACAATCCAGCTATAATCCAGTTGGTAGGGTATATAAAGCCTTCGAAGGAGGGGGCTTTGTTTAAGAAGTCCATTTTGGCCCTGACTTTTTAAACAGAAAATAGAGATGGACACTCGTAGAAAAGAAGGTGAATCGCACGGATAGGGGAGAAACTAGAAGGTGGCTGGAGGGCGTAAAACGGGCGCTTTTAGACGCGGGCTATAAGGACACACTCCTTCAAATAAGGAAACTCGGCCAGGTCTTCGGTCTTGTAAGAGATGTGAGCAAGTGTTGGCAATATCATGTCAGAGGTTTCGAGGATGGGCATTTGGAGTCTGAATTTGAAATCTCCAGACATTACTTAGAGCATCCAGACACAAGTCGGCCTGCAACGGCTGAACTGCGAAAGATACTAGATGAACGCGGAATCCCGTACAGTTGGGAAGGACAGCTAGAGGCCCGAGGAATGGAGATTACCCCCCCTGCCAATATTTCCGCATTAACATAGCACGCTTCTGAGTCGTCCGAAGCCATTCGCCCCGCTTAACGTTTGTAGAAATAATTTAAATACGTTCATCTTTCAATTACAGAGGGGTAATAAACTCATGATTTGGATCAAGTACTACTATTCCTGTGGTTCGCTAACCGAAGTACATGTCTGTGAGGTTGTAGGGATTGATAGAACTACATAAAAAATGCGGCTTTGCGGCGGCTTCGGCGTTTTTAGCACTCGTTTTGCTAATAACCTTTGCTAATTTCACCCAAGGCCAGGTTGTCCCCGGACAGCCGACACTCGTCTCGCCGGATAATAATGAGAACATCAGCGATAACACGCCTAACTTGGATTGGGATTCCGTTATCGGGGCTAACAATTACGATGTGCAGGTTGACAATGACTTTGATTTTTCTTCCCCTGAGGTGAATGCAGATAACATTGGAACCGATGATAATTATCAGGTTTTAGATGAGAATGCATTATCCGATGGGGTATATTACTGGCATGTTCGGGCAGAGAATGAGAATGGTATTGGCTCTTGGTCGGAAAACTGGATTTTCCGGGTTGATACCCTAGCACCGACTGCTCCAACTATAACAGCCCCCGCCTCCGGCGAGAACCTCTCCGACAACACGCCAGATATCACTTGGAGCGCCGTGAGCGAGAACTCATCACCCGTGCTCTACCGTGTATGGATAGATAACAACTCCGATTTTTCTTCGCCCGAGAACGACTCCGGCTGGATCAACGCCCTGACTTACACCTCTGGCTACCTCCAGGACAACCTGTACTATCTGCGTGTGGCAGCCAAAGACAACGCAGGGAACCAGGGCGAAAACTCAGAACGCACCTTCCGCATTGACACCCTATCGCCCGTTGCCCCAACGTTGGTATCGCCTGATGATGGGACACGGACGGCTGATAGCACCCCGGCGCTTAACTGGAACACCGTGAGCGATAACTCGCTTCCCGTTATATACGATCTTCAAGTCGATGACGATTCTGGCTTCTCCTCGCCCACGGTGAACGTTTCGGGCCTTACCAGTAACAGCTATACCATTACATCAAGCTTGGCCGATAGTACATGGTACTGGCATGTCAGGGCAAGGGATAACGCCGGCAACGTGGGCAGCTGGTCGTCGTCGAGGTCGTTTATAATGGACACAGCAGCCCAAGCGGCACCTGCCCTCACCGCGCCAGCCAATGGTGCGATCACGAACGATAGCACACCGACCTTCGACTGGGAGCCGGTTTCGGGCGCTGCGAGTTATACCCTCCAGTGCTCGATCGACAGCGGGTTCACACAAAACCTCACGACGGGCTCGAGCACCACGACGGATTACACTCTGGCAACGACGCTGGCTGACGGAACGTAATACTGGCGCGTGCGAACGATTAATGCCGTGGGCAACACGGGCGATTGGTCGAGCACTTGGTTCTTCACCATCGACACCGCAACGCCAACCGTGACGATATCACCCTCCCTCGGGGCTACGCCAACGGCTACCGGCTGGACTTTGAACACCATAAACACCAGCATCGAGATCAGCGGCTCGGTTAGAGACGCAACTGGTGTGACAATCAGGATAGATGATAAAGTGGTGACCATCGTCGAGGGCAGCTTCCGCAAAACTGTAGATTTAATGGTGTTAGGTACGAACACATTCA
>JAUXAS010000048.1 GCA_030619825.1 Hadesarchaea archaeon | reverse complement strand
TGGCACCATTAGCATCAGCAGCTTTAACGATTTGTTCGATCTCAGTGTCGTTTAGGCCGGGGATGATCGGGTCGAGGCGCAAGCTCACGGGCACGCCAGCATCCGAGAGTTTCCTCATTGCCGTTAATCTTCGTTCGGGCGAAGGCGCTCGCGGTTCGAGTTTTCGGCCCAAATCCCTTTTGAGGGTAGTTATAGTGAAGCTGACCACCGAGGGCAGCCGCGAGAGTAAATCGACATCGCGGGTAACGAGGCCAGATTTCGTTATCACCTGCACCCGGCAGCCCTCACCCAAGAAGAGTTCGAGGCAGGCGCGGGTCAGCTTGAGCTTCGCCTCGATCGGTGGGTAGGGGTCGGAGCTGTTGGACATGCTAATGACCCGGCGCGTGTCCATCTGCCGGAGATCGCGTTTGACTCGTGCGATCAAATTTTTTTTCACTCGACATTCGAAAGCTCGCGGGATATAGGAGGTGATGTAACAGTAGACACATCGGTACGCGCAGCCGGTGTAGGAATTGAACCCATATTTTTTCGGGCAGGTACAGAGGGGATCGCCCCAGGGGTCAAATTCGCGGATTACATCCACACACGCACCACATTTTATCAAAAGGCGCGCCGAGATAAGAGCCGCGGACCACTCGATGATTGTAGATGACGTAGCCCGTCCGAACCACTTTTTGGGCAGCCCGCCGAACCACATCGCTCCGATCCTTCACAGACCGTGCGGATTTCCCTTACGAGTTCTCCACGCCACAACCCTTCGAGCACGTTTGAATCAACCTAGACAGCCTGCTGTTCAGGTGCCCTTTCGAACTGGCCTAGCTCTATAAGGCACTTATCCAGTGGGATCCACCAAGATCGATTCTAGAGGCTCTTCCGGTTTGCTCTCTCGGCGCGTGAAAAAATTAGCTTAACCTCCATAAATAACTTTCCCAAAATCTTTGAAAGCCTTAAATAAATGATTTTTCCTTATATCAAACGAAATCTCGGTGGGGAGAAATGCCGAAGTGTTGTACTCATTGTTACATGTTTGATGAGTGCGAGAACCGGAACGAGTGCTGTTCGGAGTGCGACTACTACTCGAACGGCGAGTGCTTCTACTCAGAAGTGGCACCCTACGAGGAACTGATAGAGGAGTAATCGCTGAGCGCAGTTTCAATTTTCCCACGGTGGGGACACCCGCGCCCACTCCTAAAGTATAAGTGCCAGCTGAAACATTTGATTTTGGTGGGCAGATGGCGCACGATCCGTTCGACGATGAGTTCTTCAGGCGCCTGTGGCGCATGCTCAAAGGGTTTGATCGTGAGTTCAGGGAGATGGAGCACAAGTTCAAGATAGACCTCCGTGAGTTCGAGCGAAGGCCGGGGGTTACAGGGTTTAAAGTGGAGATAAGGGACTACGGCGAAGGCAAACCCGAGGTAAAAGTGACACCGATAGGTATGCGCCCGACGAGGATAGCGCCTGCTGAAGCACCAGTTGAAGTACCGGTGGAGAAGCCGAAGCCACCTAAGGTTGAGCGAAGGAAGATCAAACCCGTAACCCGCATGCTCGAAACGAACTGCGGGAAGGTAGAGCGCCTCAACGAAGTCGTGCTGACGATGCAAACGCCCGGGGTCAAAAAGAAGGACGTCGAGATAAGGCAGCTTGGCAACACGCTCGAAGTCATCGCGCGGAAGCCGAGCGGCGAGGCGTATTTCGGAGCTTTCGAACTCCCTCCGGATGCGGCGCCGGGCGAGCAAGAGGTTGAGCTGAAGAGGGAGCTGTTGATCATCTCGATTCCGAGGCGAAGGCAATATCTACATACTAGGCCTAATTGATATGAACTCTTGCCTGCCTTAGGATAGGGACTGTTTATTTTGAATAAATCACTCAATGTGTAAACTGGCGAGTTTGCAAAATCAGAAATAGTATTTGAGATAATCAATCTAGGGCGAGCAAATGAAATTTATCATAGTCGTTGGGGATGGGATGGCTGACTACCCCTTGGAGGAACTCGGAGGGAAAACCCCCTTGCAGGTCGCAGATAAGCCTAATATGGACTGGATTGCCTCCCACGGTAAGAATGGGCTGCTGAAAACCGTCCCGAGAGGAATGCAGCCGGATTCCGATATCGCGATAATGTCCATACTGGGCTACAATCCGAGGAAGTATCACACTGGCAGGGGCCCCTTGGAGGCCGCTGGCACGGGCGTTGAGTTGGGGAAAGAGGACCTCGCCTTCAGATGTAACCTGATAACGGAGGAGAGGGGGATAATAGCGGACTACAGCGCCGGCCACATAACTACCGGGGAAGCTCGGGAATTGATAAGCGCGGTGAAAGGGGCTTATGGGCGTTTGGGCGATTTCTACGCGGGCGTTGGCTACCGCCATTTGTTTGTAATGAGAAATGCTCCGAGGGGCTCGGATAAACTCAAAACAGCGCCGCCCCACGAGATTATCGGTGAAAGACTCAGCGAGCACCTGGTTAAGCCGAAGAACAGCGAAGTTGCCAAAATTTTGAATGGAATGATTCTGAGTTCAAAACAAATCCTCTCAAATCACCCGACAAACATCGCTAGGGTAAAAAGGAGGATGAAGCCTGCCAACATGATCTGGGTATGGGGGCAGGGGAAAAAGCCGAGGATGGAAACCTTGGTTGAAAAATATGGGATTAAAGGAGCCATCGTATCGGCCGTAAATTTAGTTAAAGGCATAGGGGTATGCGCTGGCATGAGTAAGCTCGAGGTTCCAGGGGCCACCGGCTACTACGACACGAACTATGAAAATAAGGCCAAGTTTGGGCTGAAGGCTTTGAGGGATCATGACTTGGTTTTCATTCACGTAGAGGCGCCGGATGAAGCTGGACACGCGGGCGATGTCGAGAGGAAAATCGAAGCGATTGAAAATATCGATTCCCGTCTGCTTGGGGAAATATTGGATGGGTTAAAAGATGAATACGCTATCTCAATTCTGGCCGACCATTTAACGCCGATAAAGGTTAGGATCCACGTCCCAGACCACGTACCGTTCGCGATTTACTCGACGAGGGATCAGAAAGATGCGGTGAAATCCTTTGATGAATTTTCAGCTAAGAGGGGATCATTTGGCATTTTGGAGGGCTACAAACTCATGGATAAATTGCTCCAGCTTTGATCGTCTTACCTGAGCCGCTAAGATTCAATCGTCCCGAAGTAATATTTAAGGCGATTCGTCCCTCAGTTGAAACAGGCGCTTTTATGCAGATGGGATTCGGGGTGTGGAGGGCGCTGGCGAGGAGGCTTGGGGCAGAAAAGAGGCCGAAGGACATCGCCACGGTGCGCGAAGGTTTCGTTCTGCAGGTGCCGAAGCCCCTCGTCAAGGAGCTCGGGCTGAGGCCTGAGGACAGGGTGCGATGGTCGGTCAAGCGGAAGAGGCTAGTCGGGGAGAAGGTTTGAGATGGTAAGTTATCGAGAGAGGGTGATGGATTGCTGGTAAGAATTGTGATGGAGCTCGAGGATGTTCCCGGGCAGCTCCTCAAGGCGCTCGAGCCGATCTCACACTTGGGGGGAAACATCCAAAGCATCATGCACCAGCGCGAGCGGAAGACGCCGCTCGGGCGGGTACCCGTCATGTTGGTCTTCGAGGTCAGTGAACGGGCGAGGCTCAACCGAATTCTGGCAGCACTTCAGGCGAGGGGGGTACGCGTCACCCAGCTCGGTGAGCACGAAGGCGCCGTGAGGGCAACGGCTTTGTTGGTGGGTCACATCATTCACACCGACATTAGGGACACCATCGATCGCCTAAACGCCCTCAAGGGTGTGAGGGTTTTCGACTTAAGTCTCGCGATGGGTGAGCCAGGACAGGAATCGGCTGCCCGAATGACGATCACGGCGGACGATGAGAGGCGCGTGAACCTAGCCCTTTCCAACCTGCAGCGCATCGCCGACAGGAAAAAATTGCTCATGATAACTTCGCTTGAGGCTGGGTAGATGCGCGCAGTGTTAATAGGATTCGGAAATTTGGGCAGGGGCCTTAGCCGCGTGCTCATCCAAAAGGCGAGTTTCCTGCGCAAGAGCTACGGTTTGATTCCGCGCGTGGTTGCAATCGTCGACGAGTTCGGCGCCGCGGTCGATGAGAAGGGGCTCAATTTAACGAGGCTGCTCAAGGTCGCCGGAAAAGCGGGAACGGTGGCTGCATACAAAGGCGGGAAGCGGGGCAAGCTCGCCCATCGGGTAATCGAGGGGGTCGAGGCCGATGTCGTTTACGAGCTTACGCCAACCAACATCAAGACAGGAGAGCCCGGCCTGACTCATATCAAGCGCGCGATGCGGGCAGGGAAGCATGTAATAACCTCGAACAAGGGCCCCCTCGTAGTCGCTTTTAAGGAACTCGACTCGCTGGCTAGGCGATGCGGCGTGGAGTTCAGGTATTCCGCTTCGGTGGGTGGAGCTGTGCCGGTGGTGGGGCTCGCGAGGGAGCTGTTGGCCGGGAACGAGATCCGTGAGATCCGAGGCGTGCTCAACGGGACCACGAACTACATCCTCACGCGCATGAGCACGGAGGGCGCCCCCTTCGAAGTCGTCCTCCGGGAGGCCCAGGAGCTGGGGGTAGCCGAGAAGGACCCGACGCTCGACATCGAGGGCATCGACACCGCGTGCAAGATCACGATTCTAGCGAACTCCCTGCTGGGAATGAACGCGAGGCTCAAGGATGTCAAGATAGCGGGCATCACGCGAGTTCGTCCCGAGGCGATTCGGCTAGCTCGGGAGGCGGGGCACACGATAAAGCTAATCGGGGTTGCGAAACATGGCTCGCTCGAGGTGGGACCGAAGCTCGTCCCCCTCGGGCACCCACTCGCCGTTGGTGGCACCCTGAACGCCGTAACCCTCGAGCTCGATTTGGCGCGGGAAATCTCGATTACGGGTTTCGGAGCGGGCCCGAGGGAGACCTCAAGCTCATTGCTCGGGGATCTGATAGACATCCATCGAACGCTCGGGGGCTAGACTTGCAGCTGGAGTGTATCGAGTGCGGCAGCAAGTTCAAGATCAACGAGAGATTTTACACGTGCCCAAAATGCGGAGGCCTGCTTGAGGTCGAGTTCGAGCCAAGCGAGCTGAAGCGGAAGCTCAATCGCAAGCGGTTGAGGGCTGAACCGCCGAGCGTCTGGAAGTATCACACATTCATGCCGATCTTAGATGAATCCAAAATAGTCAGCCTGGGTGAGGGGGGAACGCCCCTTTACCGCTGTGACCGCCTCGCCCGCGAGGTCGGGGTCCAGGAGCTCTACGTGAAATTTGAGGGGGGTAACCCAACGGGCTCCTTCAAGGACCGGGGAATGACGGTTGGGGTCACGAAGGCGCTCGAGCTGGGAGCCCGAACCGTCGCGTGCGCCTCGACAGGCAATACCTCGGCTTCGCTCGCAGCGTATGCGGCTAAAGCTGGGTTGGGATGCGTGGTCTTGCTTCCTCGCGGTAAGGTGGCGCTCGGCAAGCTCGCCCAGACACTTGTTTACGGTGCTCGCACGATAGCGATTAAGGGAAACTTTGACCAAGCGCTTGCGCTCGTGCGCAAGATATGCGAAGAGCGGAAGGACATCTACCTTCTAAACTCCTTAAACCCGTTCAGGCTTCAGGGCCAGAAATCGATAGGGTTCGAAATCGCCGATCAGCTCGGGTGGAAGGTGCCAGACCGCGTGGTGGTCCCCATGGGGAACTGCGCCAACATATGGGCGATTTACAAGGGATTCATCGAGTTCGACGCGGTCGGGCTGACGAGGGGAATACCCGTGATGATGGGGATTCAGGCCGAAGGAGCGAAGCCGATTGTTGACGCTATCAAGGGGGGACTTGACAAATTCAAACCCGTTAAAAAACCCGAGACGATAGCCACAGCGATTCGCATAGGTAACCCCGTGAACGGTCCGAAGGCGATTCGGGCAATTCGGAGATCAAAGGGCACGGCAGAGGCGGTCAGCGACAAAGAAATCATCAAGGCCCAAAAGTTGATGGCACGCTTAGAGGGGATAGGGGTGGAGCCCGCCAGCGCATCCACGATCGCAGGGCTGAAAAAGCTCGTGCGCGGTGGGGCTATCAAACGGGATGAGTGCGTGGTCTGCGTGGCGACCGGGCACATTCTCAAAGATCCTGAAGAAGCAATTAGGGTTTCAGAGCACCCACGCGAAGTTCCGGCGAAGTATAGGTAATTTTATAGATTTAGGAAGTCGTTGTGAATTGATGATGTGATGTTGCTTGATGAGGAAATAGTGCGCCTCGTTGGTATGAATAAAAAAGCTCTCGTGCTGCTCAGCGAGCCGGACCGAGTAATCCACTTCAGGCTTCGAAGGCATCTTCCAGCTGAATACGGGGTTGGCTTTCCCGTTCACGTTTATGTGGTCTACCACTCTGCTGCCCAGGGCCCTCCATGCAAAGGGGGGATAAGAATGTCTAGTGATGTTACCCTCGAGGAAACTATCCAGCTTGCGGAGACAATGACCTACAAGAGTGCGTTGATGAACCTCCCTTTCGGCGGTGGAAAAGCAGCGATCGTTGCAGATAGCCAGCTACCCCCTGAGGCAAAGGAGGTCTTGGTGAGGGGATTTGCCCACGAGATCCGATACGAACTCGTATCTGGCAACTATGTCCCTGCCCCCGACCTAGGGACCAGCCCCCGGGAGATGGCAGTGATTTTCGGGGAGACCCACATCAGGGAATCGGTGACTGGCAAGCCGGTTGGTATCGGTGGCTTGCCGGGAAGGGAGGAGGCAACCGGCTATGGTGTTGCGGTCGTCGCCGAACGTGCCGCACGCAAGTTCTTGGGCAGGGAAATCTCCGATGTTACTGTTGGAGTGCAGGGATTCGGAAACGTGGGCTCCTGGGCATGCACTTTTCTGGCCGAAAGGGGGGCAAAAATCCTTGCAGTCACAGATAGGGGCGGAGGGACGATGCGTCGAGAAGGTATCGATATGGAGGAGCTCAAAAAATACGAAAAGGAGCATGGTAGCGTAGATGGTTACGGTGGGAAGCACCTGAGCAACCAGGAACTGCTCGGACTAGATGTGGACCTCCTAATTCCCGCGGCGATCGGCGGGGTGATAACAAAGGAGAACGCGGGAGATATCAAGGCCAAGCTCATCATCGAGGGTGCCAATGCCCCCACCACAAGAGAGGCCGATGAAATCCTTGCACAAAAAGGCGTAACCCTGGCGCCCGACATCCTCGCCAATGCTGGCGGAGTGGTCGCCAGTTACGACGAGTGGCGGAAGGGGAAGTCTGGGAGCAGGACGAAGCGGAAAGAGACCTATGCAACGATAAAAGAAACGCTCCTCGATGTATTTGAAGAGGTCTTGGAATACTCCTCCAAGGAGAAAATATCGCTCAGGAAAGCCTCTTTGGCTCTGGCAGCGACCCGCCTGCTTGACACGATGGAAGGAAGGGGATGGGTCTAATTGCGTGTTACTAAACACCTTAAATCAATGTGTGTGAGTGAGATATAGCGGAGCGTAGAGAGGAGATAAATGCGCCCGAAAGAAGCATACGATCGGACATTGGGACTGTTACAAAAGCATCACGAGTGGTTTAAGACAGTTTTACCGCTGATAGCTAGCGAGAACGTCCCCTCCCCGGCGGTTCGGGAGGCGCTC
>JAUXAS010000065.1 GCA_030619825.1 Hadesarchaea archaeon | reverse complement strand
GGGATTGGAATATTCGTTGCCCTCATCGTCACCCTCATATCTCGACGTGTCGTGAACTGGGAGCGGATGAAACAAATCAAGGCTGAGGTGTCCGCATTTCAGCAGGAGCTCCGCGATGCCCGGAGCAAGCAGGACATGAAGCGCCTGTACAAGGTCCAGCAGGATCAAAAGCGGATCATGGCACTCCAAGGACAGATGATGAAGGAAAATTTCAAGCCTATGCTTGTCTATATCGTGCCCTACTTCATCTTCTGGTTCGTCCTATCTGGCATGTACTCGGGATGGGTCGTGGCTTGGCTCCCCTTCCGCCTAGACCTCCCATTCTTCGGCAAATGGGCTTCCTGCGGCTTCCTGAGCTGGTATCTCCTAACCTACTTCGGGTTCTCCCAAATCTGGCGGAAAATGCTCATCCGTGAGTAGCATGCCGGCGCGAAGGTACCGCTCGAGGAGCTATAAAAAACGTTTTGTCCGCACGCCCGGAGGGCGAACCACCGTGCGCTATAAGGAGGAGCGGGCGGGGGTGGCGAGATGCGCTTCCTGTGGGCGCCCGCTGGGGGGCGTTCCCCGAGCTAGGCCGAGCGAGATGCGGTCCCTGCCCCACAGCTCCCGCATGCCGAATCGCCCTTACGGTGGTTATCTCTGCCCGGCCTGCGCGCGCCAAGCGATTAAAGAAGCTGCTCGAGCGTGAGCGAATGGCGGTCATTGCCATAAGCGGCTTACACGGGACGGGCAAGACGACTGCCGCACGGGCGCTGGTGAGAAAATTCAAACTTCGCTACGTCTGCGCGGGGAGCGTCTTCAGGCAGCTTGCTAGAGAACGGGGGATGACGCTCGATGAGTTCTCGCGCTATGCCGAGCGCCACCCCGGGATCGACCGTATGATAGATCGTCGCACCGCCGAGGCCGCAAGGGAGGATGGAGTGCTCATCGATGCTCGCCTCGCTGGGTGGATGGTCAAACAGGCAAATCTGAAAATCATACTCACTGCTCCACTCGAGGAAAGGGTTCGGCGGATAGCTCGTCGAGAGGGGCGGAGGTACAAGGAGGTCCTCCGAGAAACGATGGGGCGGGAGCGGAGCGAAGCCAAACGGTTCAAACGGTTCTACAACATTGATGTTAATGACCGCTCAGTGTTTGATCTGGTTCTCAACACCAAGCGCTGGTCGGCTCAAGAGACGGCGCGAATACTTGAACTTGCGGTCGGGCCCATCCTCAAACAAAGAACTTTTGAATAACGCAACTTTTTTGTAGAGAGCTATAAAGGTTGAAGAGTAGGAATTCAAGTGAAGGTGTTAAGATGGTGATGGAAGTAGGTCGAGTTTGTGTGAAGCTCGCGGGGCATGAGGCGGGCAGGCGGTGCGTCGTAGTGGACGTGCTCGACAACGTATACGTGGTGGTGAGCGGCTCTGGGGTCAAACGGCGCCGATGTAACATCGCGCACCTAGAGCCCCTCGAGCAAAGGGTTGAAATCGCGAAGGGTGCGCCAGATGAAGAGGCCAAACGCGCGCTCGAGGCAGCAGGCTTGGTAAAGACAGAGAAACCACCGGAGAAACCCCCCGAGCAAAAGGAAGGCACCGCCTAACGTTTGGTCATAGGGTGTTTTGAGTGGGCAAGTTACCTTCCGATGTCAAGCGTGAAGTTCTAGTCCGGGCTCAAGATATGACTGACCCCAGCCATGGCTGCGAACCCAGCAAGCGCCCAATTCGTGAACACCTGCGCCTGGGAATCATCAACCTCGACAAACCCGTTGGGCCAACCTCGCATGAGATCGTCGCTTGGGTAAAGCGCGTGCTCGAGGTTCGACGCACAGGGCACGGGGGCACCCTCGACCCGAAGGTAACCGGGATACTGCCGACAGCACTCGATGACGCTACCAAAATGGTTCAAACGTTGTTGCCCGCGGGCAAGGAGTACATCTGCATAATGCACTTGCATGGCGAGGTGCCCCAGCACCGCCTCGAGCAGGTGTTGCAGGAATTCGAGGAGGAGATTTACCAACGCCCCCCGCTCCGAGCGGCTGTGAAGCGACAGCTCCGAGCACGGCGGATTTACTACATCGAGCTCCTGGAGCGGGAGGGCAGGGACGTGCTCATGCTCGTGGGGTGCGAGGCGGGGACCTACATGCGGAAGCTTTGCTTCGACATGGGCGAGGCCCTAGGCTGCGGTGCTCACATGCGCGAGCTTCGCCGGACGCGGACGGGACCTTTTCGCGAGGACGGCACCCTGGTCAAACTACACGACCTCGCCGACGCCTACGCTTTCTGGCGGGAGGATGGCGATGAAAGTCACCTGCGTAAGGTCATTTTGCCTGTGGAGGCTGCAGTTGAACACCTGCCCAAACTTGTCGTTAGAGATGGGGCTGTCGATGCCCTTTGCCACGGTGCTAGCCTCGCGGCTCCCGGAGTACTCACGATTGAAACAGGGATCTCGCCCGATAATCTCGTGGCGCTGATGACGCTGAAGGGTGAGCTCATCTCGCTGGCCCGTGCGACCATGACCTCAAAGCAGATTTTTGATGCCGAGCACGGAATCGTCGCGAAGCCCGAGCGCGTCGTGATGTCACCGGGCACATACCCGCGGAAGTGGAAATAATCGAAACTAATTAACTTAGCAATCACGTTAACTTCTCGGTGAAAGCGAATATAACCCAAAAAGCTAGAGTTAGATTTGGGCCGGGGTAGCCTAGCCAGGTAAGGCGCGAGCTTGGAGAGCTCGTGGTCCTTTGGGCCTCAGGGGTTCGAATCCCCTCCCCGGCGCCACCTTTCGAACGACTTAATAGGCGCCTTAACAAATTTAAGAAAGACATAGTTGGCGATTCGAATGCCCGAGGAATTCAAGCACATCGTGCGCTTGGCGGGGAAGGACTTGGTTGGCGAGAAGCGTGTCCAGCTAGTGCTAGCTGACCTAAACGGCGTAAACCTGAACTTCGCCCGGGCCGTTGCCTATGCTGCAGATGTGGACCCCTTCGTAAAGCTTGGGAACCTGAATAAAGAGCATGTTGACCGCCTAGAAAAAGTTCTCCGCAACCCGGTCGAGCACGGAATCCCAAGCTGGATGCTGAGTCGGCGAAAGGACTACGAAACGGGAAAGGATCTCCATCTGATCGGCGCGGATGTGGCTATGACTGTACGCGCCGACATTGGGCGCGAGCGCCGGATCCGAAGTCGTCGAGGCATTAGACATGAACTTGGCCTGTCCGTGAGAGGGCAGCGCACCCGCACAACCGGTCGAAAGGGATTGGTGGTAGGAGTGAAGCGAAAAGAAATCCGAATCCGCGAAGAGACCGCGAAGGCAGAGAAGGGCAGGCGAGGGCGAAGGGAGGAGAAGGAGGAGAAAAAAGTTGAGGAGAAGGAAAAGAAGGAAGAGAAAAAAGTTGAGGAGAAGAAAGAATGAAGCGTCAGCGTAAGAAATACCTCAGGCCCTCGCATCCTTGGGAGAAGGAGCGGATGGATGCCGAGGACAAACTCCTTCATAAATACGGGCTTCGCCGAAAGGAAGAGGTATGGCGGACCGAGACCCTGCTCCGAAACTTCAGGCGGCAGGCCCGACAATTGCTCGCCGCCTCTGGCCCCCAAGCGGAACTCGAGTCCAAACAACTTCTATCGCGCCTCCGCCGCCTTGGGCTCGTGGGCGAGGGTGCGATACTGGATGACGTGCTCGGCTTGAACGTTGAGAACTTGCTCGAGCGCCGCCTCCAAACGATCATCCATCGGAAAGAGTTGGCCAAGACTCCACCTCAGGCTCGACAACTCGTGCTCCACGGCCACATAGTCATCGCCGGTAAGCAGGTCATGGTGCCGAGCTACTTGGTCCCTCTCGAGGAGGAGGGCACGATTGGGTACGCGAAGGGCTCGTCCTTCAAAGTGCAGCCCCAACCCGAGGCCCCGGCAGCCGAGCCCATCACCGAGGGGAAGGCTAAAGCGCAACCAGAGGAAACTGAGAAAGCGGCTGCGAAGCCGAAGGAGGAGGCAACATGACCAACGGGAAGTGGGGAGTCGCTCACATTTACTCATCCTTCAACAACACCATCATCCACATCACCGACCTCACCGGGGCCGAGACCGTGGCCCGCTGGTCGGGAGGTATGGTCGTGAAGGCCGACCGCGAGGAGTCCTCACCCTACGCGGCGATGCAGGCTGCGATGCGCGCGGCCGAGGAGGCGATGGAGAAGGGCTTCACAGGCATTCACATCAAAGTGCGTGCGCCAGGAGGAGGCGAGTCGAGGAGTCCAGGGCCAGGGGCACAGGCTGCAATTCGGGCGCTAGCGCGGGCCGGCTTAAGAATCGGGCGAATTGAGGACACCACGCCGACTCCACATGACGGTTGTCGTCGTCGTGGGGGGAGGAGAGGGCGCCGCGTATAGCTCCTTTTTGGATGCCCTTTGCGTTTCTTCTTAAGGGGTCATACAAAAGAAATATTTAAGCGAACCCAGCCCTATCGTTGTTGGAATTTGGTGGTCCGATGCAGGTCGAAATCAAAAAACTCGAAGGAGACGAGATGGAGCTCATGCTCTCCGACTCCAACCCCGCCTTCGCTAACGCCCTCCGCAGGGCAGCGATGCGCGAGATCCTCGTGATGGCGATCGACGAGGTGGAGTTCAAGGTGAACGACTCTGCGATGTACGACGAGATCTTAACCCACCGGCTCGCCTTGATCCCCATCCGCACCCCACTAAAGGGTTACGTCCCCCCCAGCGAGTGCGGCTGCCGCGAAGGACGTTGCCCGAAGTGCAGCGTGAGCCTCACCCTAAAGCGCGAGGGACCTGCGACCGTACTCAGCGGTGACCTGAAGTCGACCGATGAGGAGGTCGTGCCAGTGAGCGGCTCGGTCCCGATCATAAAGCTCGAAAGGGGGCAACGCCTCGAGCTGACCGCAATTGCGCGTTTAGGGCCGGGCAAGGAGCACGCTAAGTGGCAACCTGGGGTAATCGCGTACAAGTATATGCCGGTGTTCGAGCTCGACGAGAAAGCGTGCGATGGGTGCGGTGACTGCGTCAAGGCGTGCCCGGTCAACATCATCGAGCTCGTCGAGGGAAAGCCAAAAATCACCGATATAACGCTATGCACGATGTGCAGGGGCTGCGCCGAGGCCTGCCCGCCCAAAGCGATCCGCATAGGGAACGACCCCACGAAGTTCATCTTCCGCATCGAGTCGGCGGGAGGCATGCCGCCCGAACAGATTCTCCTCAAGGCGATGGGGATCCTCGGGGACAAGCTCGATGAATTCTCAAAGCAGGTTAAGAAACTCTGAATAGCTTAAAACCTTTGCAACGCATAATTTTGTTTTGGCGCGGGGGTGGCCGAGTCTGGTCAAAGGTCCAAACGGCCGACCAAAGGTGCCAGCTTGAGGGGCTGGTCCCGTAGGGGTTCGCGGGTTCAAATCCCGTCCCCCGCACCA
>JAUXAS010000061.1 GCA_030619825.1 Hadesarchaea archaeon | reverse complement strand
GTTTAGAATGGGACTAGATGTAGAATTAGAACACGGATTGAAAGATCCCAAAACTAACGTTACGAATGATGATCTAATAATGACTGGAAAAATTGCTCTTGCCCACTTGAATGAATTTCCAGATTACTACACCAGACTTGGAAAAATGGAGGCAGAGGCAGAAGAATATTGTGGAAAGAAGAGCTGAAGAATTCCTTTTATTATTAAGGGTAAGCATCTGACTTTCAAAGATATCCTAGAAAACAATATTTGGACTTGAGAGCCCACGACCCCTTTTGACCCAATAAAGTGCCCATTTTCCAAGCCCAAAAATAGGGCGATTTAAGCCGAGTTTTAGCGAATCGAATGCCCTTACGTGGTTCTGTTTGCTGATTTGGGTGCCTCAGCTTGCTCGGTTGTGGTCGAGTTGAGGTCGAAGATGCAATTATTGTAAAAAAAGTTAAAATTTAATCTTTGAGTTCGTTAACTTTAGCGCGGTTAGACAGAATTTGTTTGATAGTTTCACTTGTGGTACGACTCCGGAAGCTCCGTACCCGATTGCGGAGTAGTTCACCACCAAGCGGCCATACCCAATCCCTTGCCAAATCTCCACCTTTTGGCACAACTTTTAATGTGGGTGTCCCATATCACCTACAGGGTGGTGTAATTGTCTGAGATGGGAAAGCGCATCAGGCTTGAGAGGATAATCGACCGAAAAACGAAGCGGACGGTGATCGTGCCTATGGACCACGGGCTGAGCATGGGGCCAATCGCCGGTCTCGAGGATATGACTTCGATCATAAACAAAATCGCTGCCGGTGGGGCTAACGCCGTAGTTCTCCACAAGGGTATCATTCGCGCCGGGCACCGAGGATACGGGAAGGATCTCGGGCTGATCATCCACCTCTCGGGGAGCACCTCGCTTGGACCTGACCCTCATAGCAAGGTCCCAGTGGCCACCGTGGAGGAAGCAATCAGCCTGGGTGCGGATGCCGTCTCGGTGCACGTGAATGTGGGTGCGGAGAACGAGCCAGAACAACTCCAAGCGCTTGGTGAAACCGCCGAGATTTGTGCAGCGTGGGGCATACCGTTGTTTGCGATGATGTACCCGCGGGGACCCAAGATAAAAAATCAGCACGACCCGGAGTTAGTTGCTCACGCGGCGCGGGTCGGAGCAGAACTAGGGGCAGATATAATCAAGACAGTTTATACCGGAAATATCAACACTTTCCAAAAGGTCATCCGAGGCTGCCCTGTGCCGGTGGTGATTGCGGGTGGACCAAAGATGGCGACCCCGCGGGACGTGTTCAAGATGGCGGAAGAGGCAATCAAGACTGGTGCGATAGGCGTTTCGATAGGGCGCAACGTCTTCCAACATCGAAATCCCACTGCCATGACCCAGGCGCTATCGCGGATCGTGCATGAAGGGGTCTCGGTCGGGCGAGCAATGCGCGAACTCAAGCGGTGAACAGAATTGCAGAAGTTGCTGTGGGTCAAGGCTGACTGGGAAGAGCCTTGGGAAAAACGAAAGTCCTTTACTCAGGCCGCTGTTGATGCCGGTGCAAATGTTGTCTTAGTTAAGCCGGAGGATGTTCAAGAAGTGCTAAAGCTAGGAGCTATTTCCATCGCGGTGAGCGAGCCGGGTCCTGGTGTGAGCGTGGTGGTGCTGAGCGCCCGAAGCGTGGACGAAGTAGGGCGAGTGCTTAAACAAATTGAGAAACTACGCGAGCAGAGCAGAAAAGTCGCAACACTCGTGGAGATATCGAGCAAGGAACTCGAGCGCGCTGCAGTCAAAGTCGGAAAAGCTGCCGACTTCCTCATCGCGGTGACACCTGATTGGAAGGTCATCCCACTCGAGAACTTGATCGCAGAACTTCAGCGCGCCGAAGTTAAGGTTCTAGCTGGGGTGAAGGATGCAAGTGAAGCGAAGGTCGCGGTTGAAGCCCTCGAGGTTGGGGCGGCAGGTGTACTGCTTGATGCGAGAGAACAGGGCGTGGAGGAGGTTCGAAAAGTGCGTGAAACCTTCGAGAGTCTCAGGGCGGAAAAACTTGAGCTCGTCCCGGCCAAGGTGACCGAGGTCCGACCCGTGGGCATGGGTGACCGGGCCTGCGTGGACACAACCTCCCTAATGACCATGGGCGAGGGGATGCTCGTGGGAAGCCAAGCGGGGGGCATGTTCCTCGTGCACGCCGAGACGCTGCCGAGCGAATTCGTTGAGCCCAGGCCCTTCCGCGTGAACGCCGGAGCGGTTCACGCTTACATCCGATTACCCGGAGGGAAAACGAAGTACATGTCGGAGCTCGGGGCTGGAGATGATGTGCTAATTGTTAACGCAAAGGGTGAAGCCCGCACAGGTGTGGTGGGGCGAGTGAAGATAGAGCGCCGCCCGCTGCTGCTCGTCGAAACCGAACGCGAGGGAGAAAAATTCAAAACGTTGCTCCAGAATGCTGAAACGATAAACCTAGTTGCAAAGGACGGAAAACCAATTTCTGTGGCGAAACTCAAGCCCGGCGATGAGGTACTTCTTCACATCGAGCGGGCCGGACGACACTTCGGCGTCAAGGTAGAGGAAACCGTCGTCGAAAGGTAGTTGACAGGGGTATCAACTGTGCACACGTGTGAAGAGTGCACGGCTGCGAAGCACAGCTGTGAAGTCTCAACCGAACCTTCATTTGAGTTGATAGGGGTGTCAACCAATTAACAGAGGTGTAAACTCCTTGAAGACGTTTAAACTCGGCAAGCATGAGCTACGAACGCCCGCCGTCTGTGGGGCAGTAATTGGCCAAAATATCGAAACAATGCGCGCAAGTGTAGCTAGGGCAATCAATCAAAGCGCTGATTTGATCGAGCTTCGCATCGACGGACTACACGATTCCACCGGCTGGGAGAAACTGCTACCCGTCAAAGTGCCAGTGATCCTGACGAACCGCCCGGAGCGTGAGGGAGGCAGCTTCAAGGGAGATGAAAATAAACGCGTCGAGGTGCTGCTCCAAGGCATCGCGCGAGGAGTCTCCTGCATCGACATCGAGTTCTCGACCCCAGAGCCCCTGCGCGAGCGAGTGATGTCACAGGCCAAGAAATCCGGCATCGCGGTGCTGATGTCCCATCACGATTTTTCCCTAACCCCCTCCATCGAGGTGCTAACCGACATGGCAAAGCGTTTAGTGGGAGCTGGGTGCGACCTCGCGAAAATCGTGACTTTTGCAGGGGATAGGAAGGACGCGCTTCGCATCCTCGATTTCCTAGCCCAAGTGCAGGATGAAGTAGCGGTGCCCCTCATAGCATTCGCGATGGGTGACGCAGGCAGGATAACGCGTATTGCCGCGCCAGTATTCGGCTCACCCATAGTCTACGCAGCTGCTGGTGAGGCAACCGCGCCCGGACAGTTCGATGTCGCAACGATGAAACGTCTGCTAAGCGAGTTGATCTCTAAGGGAAGATGACCATGAACCTGACAAAAGTCAAACTCTTCGCTCTTATCGGAGACCCAGTTGAGCAGAGCCTCTCGCCAGCCATACATAACGCTGCCTTCCGAGCGCTTGGGCTCAATTGTGCCTATGTGGCGCTCCGCGTGCCCGAGCGATTTCTGCCCGAGGCTATCGGGGGCATTAGGGCGCTGGGCATAGCAGGGTTTAACATTACCATCCCCCACAAAATCGACATCGTCGGTCTACTCGATGAGCTTGACGAGTCCGCGAGCTTGGTTGGCGCGGTCAACACGGTCAAGAACGATCGGGGAAAGCTCATCGGGTTTAACACCGACGGGGAGGGTGCCCTTCGAGCGCTTAAGGGAAAAATCGGTCCCATCAAGGGGAAAGAAGTGGTGCTCTTGGGCGCAGGGGGGGCCGCCCGCGCCATCGCGTTTTCCCTAGCTAGTGCTGGCGCGAGGCTCACAATCGCTAATCGCACCGCCCCGAAGGCGCGAGCGCTTGCGTCGACGATCGAGCAAAAGCTGGGGGTAAACGTAGAAGTGATTTCCCTAGCCCGTGCCGAACTCACCGAGGCTTTGAAAAATGCGGATGCCCTCATCAACGCCACATCAGTGGGTATGTACCCCAGGGCCAACCAAACCCTCGTGAGTGCGAGCATGATGCATCGCGGGCTCATCGTCAACGATATCGTGTACAAGCCTCTCCGTACAAGGCTGCTGCGAGAGGCGAGGCGGGCGGGAGGAAGGACCATCGACGGGCTGGGCATGCTCGTGCACCAAGGTGCGCTGGCGTTCGAGATTTGGACGGGTAAGCGGGCGCCCATTAAAGTTATGGATGCAGCAGCGAAACGGCAGTTGAGGGGGGAAAGCATGTGAAAGTCGCTATTATCGGTACGGGCGCGATGGGACGATGGTTGGTCGGCTTCGCAAAGCAGAACTTGGGCGAGGTGGTGCTCGCGGATGCCATCGCCGCCAAGGCTGAGCGGGTGGCCACGGAATTTGGCGTGAACTTTAGGTCGGTCCCCGAGGCTGCCGCGGAGGCCGAACTCGTGCTAGTCGCCGTGCCCATCTCCAAAACCCCTGATGTCATCAAATCACTCGCTGGGCAGGTACAGCGGGGGACGCTACTCGCCGATGTCTCCTCTGTTAAGAGCGATGTCATCGAGGCCATGCAGACTATAGAAGCTAAAGTCGAGCTCGTATCGCTCCACCCGCTCTTCGGCCCGGGGGCGACGAGCGTCAAGGGGAAGGATTTCGTGGCGATACCTGTGAAGCCCGGAAAGCGCTACGCCGCGCTCAAGCACCGCCTGCTCGAGCTGGGAGCCCGGGTCACCGAGATGGGAGCGGAGGATCACGACCGTTTGATGGCGATAATTCAGTGTATGACTCACTTCGTGCTCCTCGCCTACCTCAACGCGCTCAAGTCGATGAAAGAGCTTAAACGAGCGGAGAAACTCCGTACCCCGATGTTCGCGACGTTGCTCGATCTGGCTAAAACCGTGCTCGCGGGAAACCTCGAGCTCTACGGCGAGATTCAGGTGCACAACAGGTACGCGCGGGTTGTGCGGAGCTCGCTCCTCGAGGCCTGCCGATCGCTGGACGTCGCCTTCTCGGCGGGCGATGTAAAAAGCCTTAAAGCGTCCTTCAAAGAGGCCCTAACTCCATGGAAATCTGCCGAAGTCAAAAATGCCTACGAAAAAATGTATGAACTATTTGAGGAGGGCAAAACGTGAGGGTGGGAGTCCTCGGGCCCAGGGGCACGTACGCTGAGCTTGCCGCACGCTCCCAGTTCGGGGAGAAAGTTGAGGTGGTGCCCTATCCCATGATCACGAGTGTCGCTGAAGCCGTGGCGCGCGGTGATGTGCAGGTAGGCGTCATTCCAATCGAGAGCTTACGGGAAGGTTCCGTAGGGGAGGCGCTCGATGCGCTCGTGTGGATCGATGTCAAGGTCCAAGCCGAAATCGTCGTTCCTATCTCGCACTCCTTGCTCGGGGTGCCAGGAGCGAAGCTCGGGGAAATCACCCAAGTGCTCTCTCACCCTCAAGCGCTGGCCCAGAGCCGCGAGTTCCTGCGAAAGAACTTGCCAAAAGCAGAACGCATCGAGATGACGAGTACCGCCAAAGCTGCGGAGCAGGTGGACAAACTCAAGCAGCCCCACATGGCGGCGATCGGACCAAAAGCGCTCGCGGACCTCTACAAGCTGAAGGTACTTGGCGAGGATATCCAGTCAGGCGAGCTCAACATCACCCGCTTCCTATGCCTCGCGAAGGAAGACAGCAAACCCACCAGCCGTGATAAGACCTCGATCGTGTTTTACACCGCCAAGGACAGACCAGGTATCCTCCACGAGATCCTGGGTGAGTTCGCAGTTCGTAACATAAACCTGACAAAGATCGAGTCCCGCCCATCGAAGAAGGTGCTCGGCGATTATCTATTCTTCATCGACTTCGAGGGGCACCGCGAAGATCCGAAAGTGAGCGAAGCACTCGAGAGTGTGAAGCTGAAGACCGCGA
>JAUXAS010000077.1 GCA_030619825.1 Hadesarchaea archaeon | reverse complement strand
CTGGGAACGCTGTAGTTCTGAAAGGGGGAAGGGAGGCGAAGTATTCGAACGAGGCGTTCTTCGAGCTCATCCGCGACGTCAGCGAGCGGTCAGGGATTCCGCGCGGGTGGATTCAGCTCATCGAGGCGAGGCGGGAGGTGCAGGAGTTGCTTGGCTTGGACGAATATCTCGATTTGCTGCTGCCCCGCGGGAGCAAGCAATTCGTGAGGTACATTCAAGAAAACACGCGCATTCCTGTGCTCGGTCACGCCGAGGGTGTGTGCCACGTTTATGTTGACGAACACGCTGATATCGAGCAAGCGCTGGAAGTGTGTTATGACGCAAAGGTTCAGTATCCCGCCGTCTGCAATGCAGTCGAGACCCTGCTCGTGCACCGCGCCATCGCGTCCCGCTTTCTACCTGAAATTGCGGAGAAGTATCGCAAGGCCAGGGTTGAAATCCGGGGTTGTGAGCGAACGCGAAGGATCCTGCGGGGCATCAAGCGAGCGACGGAGCGGGACTGGCGGACGGAATATCTAGACCTGATAATCTCGATCAAAATCGTGAACGGCATCGAGGAGGCAATTGAGCACATCAACACTTACGGGTCGAAGCACACCGACGCGATAGTTACCCGAGATCGGAAAGCTGCGCTCAGGTTCATGACGGGGGTTGATTCCTCGAGTGTTATGCTCAACGCTTCGACGCGGTTCAGTGATGGCTACCGCTACGGCATGGGAGCAGAGGTGGGGATAAGCACAGGTAAAGTTCACGCGCGGGGACCAGTCGGGCTCGAGGGACTGACGACCTCTAAGTTTTATCTCTTAGGCGGGGGGCATGTGGTCGCCACCTACCTAGGACCTAGCGCGAAACCATTTACCCATCGACCAATTCCCAAGCGCTGGAGCGACATCGTGCGGGGCCTCAAAAAGACGTGATTCGGGTGCTATCGTGAAGTTCAAGAAAGTCGTGGTCGGGGGGACCTTTGACTACCTGCACGATGGGCACGCGGCAATTTTGACAAAGGCATTCGAGCTGGGGGGGCGCGTGCTCGTGGGCATTTGCTCTGATGAGATGCAGCTCTTGCTCGAGAAGGACTCGGCGGGCATCCAGCTGCTTGACTTACGGAAGCGGGCGCTGGAGGAGCTGCTGCGCTCCCGGGGGTGGCTGGAGCGGGCCGAGGTGGCGGTGATCTCGGACGCATTTGGACCATCGCTCAAAGACAGCGAGCTTGAGGCGATAGTTGTGAGTCCCGAAACCCGGGCGCGCGCCGAGGAGCTCAACCGTCTCAGAACCTCAAAGGGGCTGAAGGCATTCGAAATCGTTGAAATTCCCTTCGTGCTAGCCGAGGACGGGAAGCCGATCTCGTCGATAAGGGTTCGTTATGGTGAGATCGATGTGCACGGGAAGCTGCTAAAGCAATCCCACCTTTGAGGTTGCGCATCAAACGAGAACCTAGCGCTCGAGCCGTCTGTCGAAGGCAACTTTTAAAGTCAGATGGGCGCTGTTTACTTTAAGGTGAAGAATGCATCCCTCGCACGATATTCGCGGCACAAGGGGCACTGAGTTGGCCGAACGAAAGATCGCGTTATGTATAACTGGAAGCGTTGCAGCGACAAAGTGCCCCGAGCTGGCTCGAGAGCTCATGCGCCGTGGGGCTGACGTGAGGGTAGCGATGACACCTCACGCAACCCTGTTGATAACGCCCCAGCTCATGCACTGGGCGACGGGCAACGAGGTCATCGTCGAGCTGACGGGTAAGCTAGAGCACGTCGAACTCGCGCAGTGGGCCGATCTGATACTCACCGCACCAGCTACTGCAAACACGTTGAGCAAGGTTGCGTGCGCGATCGATGACACTCCGGTTACCTCAGTCATTTCGGTGGCGCTTGGTTTGGGTAAGCCGGTTGTCATGGTGCCAGCGATGCACGCATCGATGTACCAGCACAAACTCCTTCAAGAGAACCTTGCACGGCTGCGATCGGCCGGCATTTATGTCTTGGAGCCCCGCCTCGAGGAGGGTAGGGCCAAACTGCCTGGGGTTCAGGAGATCGCAAGTCTTGTCATCGAATTGTTAGGCCCTCGCGACATGCAGGGCATGCGCGTGCTCGTCACCGCTGGCCCCACGATCGAGCCCATCGACCCGATCAAGCTGATTACAAATCGAAGTTCAGGCAAGATGGGCATCGCTGTGGCCCGAGCCGCGGCCTCTCGTGGAGCTGGGGTCACGTTGATTTATGGACCTGGAAACGAGAACCCCCCAGCCAGTGTCAAACTTGTCGAGGTGCAAACAACGGCGGAGATGCGCGATGCATTTGAGCGCGAGCTTAGTTCTCGACACGATGTTATCGTTTCAGCCGCTGCCGCACAGGATTTTGCGGTCGAGCGACCAGCGGAGCGGAAGCTCAGGCATTCCAAACCTGTGACGCTCAAGCTGATGCCAGCGCCCCGCGTGCTCGACGGGATCCGAAAACTTGCGCCAGATGCTTTTGTAGTGGGATTCAAGGCGGAGTATGACGTGAGCGATGAGGAGCTTCTAAAAGCGGCGAAGGACAAACTGGGCGAGGGGCTCGATATGGTCGTGGCAAATGATGTAGCTAGGGCGGGGGCTGGATTTGGCATCGACACCAACGAAGTCTTAATTGTGACTCCCTCCGGCTCTAAACCGATGCGCGCTCAAAAAGCTGAGATAGCGCGGGCGATTTTGAATGCCGCGGTAGCGAAAGTTCGTGGAAGCTAATACCTTCGCGGAGCTTTATAATACACCCGGACTCAATCTTCTTGAGGGCGAGCGCATGGAAGAACTGGAGGATAAGCTTGCAAAATTTTTTGGGCGAAAAGAGCGGGTCAAAGTAGCCTATCTATTCGGCTCTGCAGCTAAAGGGGAGGTAGGCGAGTTAAGCGATGTTGACGTTGCGGTTTACCTCGACGATTCCCTTACGGACGAGGAGAGGTTCAAGTTACGACTCGAGCTAATGAGCGAGCTGGCTTCGTTGTTCGGGACCGATAAGATGGACCTGGTCGTGATGAACGATAATCCCCTTCTCTTGAACTACAACGTGATTAAACACGGAAAGCTTGTGAAATCCGACGAGCGGACCAGGGTGAGGATGGAGACGAAGATCCTTTCTAGGTACTTGGATATGAAACACTACATCGATAGGCACACGCGGCTCAGCATTGAGAGGATGGCGGAAAAGGGACTTTCATGAGGGACGAAATCTTGTCCAAGCTGGAGATGCTTAAGGGATATGTGGAGCTTCTGAAAGGCTACCAAAGCCGAACGTTAGATCAAGTGAAGGCTGATCCCACCCTCCGCGGAGCTATCGAGCGCTACCTCGCGGTCGCATTAGAGTGCACTTTGGATGTGGGTGAAATGATAATTTCCCTTGAGGGTTTGAGGAAACCAGGGGCATACCGCGAGGTGATAGAAGTGCTCGGGGAAAAAAATATTATATCAGAGGACTTTGTCAAGAGATTTACGCCCGCAGCCGGTTTCCGAAACATCCTTGTCCACATGTATGCGGAAGTGGACGTTGAGAAAGTTTACAAATTCCTCCAAGAGAGCTTGGGAGACTTCGACGAGTTTGCCAAATGCGTGGCAAATTACCTCAAAAAATCCAGATGAGTTTGAGGGCAATGCGGAGGGCTTCGGCTTTCGTCCCGGCCCACATCTCGGGCTTCTTCCAAGTGTGCGACGAGCCCCTCGAGCTCGAACGAAGGGGCTCGCGCAACTGCGGCCCCTGCATCGACGCCGGCGTGCTTACGAAAGTTAAAGTTGAGCCGGCCGCTCGCACCAGCATAAGCGTTCACATAAACAGCGAGCGAGCGCCCGGAGCAAAGACGACTTTTGCAGCCGTTGAGAATCTCTTGAGCTTGGTGCACGAACCGCTTGAAGTAAAGGTAGCTCATTCCTGCCAAGTGCCGATAGGCGCGGGATACGGCGCGAGCGGTGCGGGGGCGTTCGGTGCCACTCTAGCCCTCTCCAAAGCTTTGGGTGTGCGCTTGCCGCGTGAGAGGTTTGCGGCGATCGCGCATGTTGCTGAGGTAACCTGTCGCACGGGGCTCGACGACGTGGGGGCGCAGGCGCTCGGCGGGCTGGTGATCGGGCTGGAGCCAGGTGCTCCTCCCCATGGCAGATGGGAGCGAATCCG
>JAUXAS010000042.1 GCA_030619825.1 Hadesarchaea archaeon | reverse complement strand
ATTCTGAATAACGTGCGGTTGAAAAATGGGAAAGAAGTGGGGTCACTACAAGGCGGGCGGGCGAAGCCAACCCGTGACGTGCGTTTACTGTGGTCGCAGGACGCCGCGCATCAAAGCGGTGTCCGTCAAGAAGCATTCCGGGATAGACACCCGAACGATTCCCGGCGTCGACCGGAGGCTCGTCTTCCTCCCCCAGATGAAGGCCTACGCGTGCATTTCTTGCGCCAAGCACCGCAAGCTGATAGGAAAAAAGGACTAGATAATGTTGAAACAGTCCTTGTCACGGAAGATAGCTTGACTTTGCCCGAAAAGAGTCTAGATTTAGTCTTCATGCGTAATGTAACTCATCATATACCCAATCGAGTGGAGTATTTCGGAAAATTGAAAGCCTTGTTGAAACCTGAAGGAAGAATCGCCATAATCGAGTATAGACGTGGTGGGCGATTCAGCTTTCGAAGAATGTTTGGGCATTATGTCCCTCGAGAAATCATTATCGAGGAAATGAGCAAGGCCGGATATAGATTAGAGGAAGACCTAGATTTCTTGTCAGAACAATCCTTTACAATTTTCTCCCTGAAAGTATAGGAAACTTCAATGGAATTTCTACCTAAAATCCCTAAGTTGACGGGATTCTCCGATCACCGCGGGCTGATTTGATCGCCTTTACCATTTCGCGAATTTTTTTTACCCTATCTTTTGCTTGCTCGACGAGGGTCCCAGTTACAATTATCTCGGCTCCGGCTCTTGCGCGCTCCTTTGCGACTTTTTGGGTCCTTACCCCGCCCCCCACGATGAGCGTCACCTGCGTCGCCTTTCGCACCGCTCGCACCATGTTTGTTGGTACGGGTATGGCTGCCCCGGAACCAGCCTCGAGGTAGACAAACCTCATGCCCAGATATTGCGCCGCGAGCGCGTAGGCCACGGCCAGCTCAGGTTTGGCGCGAGGGATTAGGTCGGCCTTCCCGACTCGTCCAGCTTCCCCGCCGGGCGCGACCAATAAATATGCCATCGGTAGGGTTTCAAGCCCGAATCTTTTAACGAGCGGTGCGCCGCGGCGCTGAGCGCCGGTGATAAAGTAGGATTCGCGGGAATTGAGCATGCTCATGAAGAAAATTGCGTCGGCATGCCTGCTAATGCCCGCTTCGTTCGCAGGAAACAAAATCACTGGCAGGTCAACAGCCTTTTTTATCCAGAGTACCGTGTCGTCGAGGAGCTTACCTCCCGCGCGAGTTGAACCTCCAACCATGATGCCGTCACTACCAGCAGCCGCCGCGCCCGAAGCTATTTCAGCAGAAATTTTTGGTGATTGTTTCGCTGGGTCGATAAGCGTTAAATGAGCAGCGCCGTTTCGAGCGATTGCATCAAGCAGGTGCTTTTCCACCTTACCCACGTGGCTCCCTCGACTTTGGTCTTAGCCCGCCGTATCCGCATTTTCTACACTTGGTCGCCTTCCAAGGATTGCGGGCGTTGCACCGCATGCATATCTTCACCTTGAACAGGCGCCGGGCAGCTACCTCAAACTTCACCACATTATCACTTCCTTGCCCTAACTTCTTCGAAGACCGCGGGTAGCTTCTCGATTAGGTCTGAAGCCAATAACTCGTAACCCCTCTCGTTATAACACAGATCGCCCGCACGCCCGCAGGCCCAAGCCCCCGCGACCGCCGCCTTAAAGGGCTCCACCCCCTGCGATAGGAATGCACCGACGACTCCCGCGAGCACATCACCCGTGCCCCCGACGGTCATCCCGGGGTTGCCCGTGTAGTTGAGCTTCACCTCCCCAGCGGGCGATGCGATGACGTCAACCCACACCTTCAACAACACCGTACAGCCGAGCTCCTTTGCAGCGACCTTGACTTGCTGGGCCCGTCCCTTGATGTCGGTTGGCAAGTCAACGCCCGTCAGCAGCTCGAACTCACGAGCGTGGGGCGTCAGGACCCACGGCATCCCTTGAGGCAAACCCCGCTCGGACGCCAGCGCCTTCAGCCCATCCGCATCGAACAGCGTGGGCAGGCTCGGGTACTCCTCCTTGAGCATTCGTGCGAGCTCCAAGACGGCATCGCGTGTCTTCGCGAGCGTGCCAAGCCCAGAACCCACGACCACGGCCGTCGCGCCTTTGAGCTCGTTCCGCAATTCTGAAAGCGCGGCAGGTTCGAGGTCGCGACATGGGAGTTTGATGGTGATGAGATCGGGTGAGAATGAATTGATTGTCCAAGCTGCTTTTTCGGGCGCGGCGATGATCGCGAGGTCGACGCCGGAACGCAGCGCGGCCAGGCCAACGAGTGCTGGAGCTCCAACGTAGCGTAAACCCCCTCCGACGACGACCAACCTTCCATAGTCGCCCTTGTGTGCTTCCCGCCTCCGTCTCGGCAAAACGGTTGACACATCCTTTTTTTCGACACGCATTTTGGGAGTTACCATGAGTGCACCACTGAAGGAAAGGGCTCGGTGAGATATAAAAACTTAAGCAGCTTGCCGTGTTGAGCTGCCGCAATTATTTAAGTAGATACCATTTGAGTAAAGCTGTGAGGTGGTGCTCTGCCGAAACCTGTGTGGGTCAAAGGCGGTCCGCACATCGTAAAACCGATTCCCGGCTCGCGAGCGAAGAGGATAGTCGCACGTGACGAGAGGGTGATATCCCCCTCCTACACTCGAACCGAGCCAATTGTTGCAAAGGAGGGCTGGGGCTGCTACGTGCGAGATGTTGACGGGAACGTCCTGCTCGACCTCACTTCGGGCATGTTCGTCCTCAACTACGGCCACTCCCACCCGCGACTCGTCCGCGCCGTCGAGCGGCAGGCTACGAAGCTCACGCACTTCGCCGGTACCGATTTCTACTACGAAGCGCAGGTCGAGCTCGCGGAGCGACTCGTCGCGATCGCCCCGGGTAAGTTCACAAAGCGGGTGTACTTCGGGAACTCTGGTGCCGAGTCGGTTGAGGCTGCATTCAAGTGCGCTCGCTGGCACACACGGAGGCCACGCATGATCGCGTATACCGGCGCATTCCACGGTCGGACCTTCGGGGCGATGAGCCTATCCTCGGTAAACATTGTGCACCACCGCTACTTCGCCCCCCTCGTGCCAGGGGTGAGCTTCATGCCCTTCCCCTACTGCTACCGCTGCCCCTTCGGTCAAAGCTACCCTGGGTGCGACTTCCTGTGCTTCGAGTTCATCCGCGAATATCTTCGAAAAGTGATACCGCCCGAGGAGGTTGCCGCGGTCATCACCGAGCCCATCCAAGGGAGCTCGGGCTACATCATTCCCCCACCCGAGTATTACCCCATGCTAAAGGAACTCTGCGATGAACACGACTGGCTCTTCATAGCCGACGAGATTCAAACCGGTTTAGGGCGCTCGGGAAAGATGTTTGCGATGGAGCACTGGAAGGTTATCCCTGACATCGTCTGCGTTGCGAAGGCATTGGCCGGCGGGATGGCCCCGATAGGAGCAACGATAGCCAACGTGAAGGTCATGGATTGGGAGCCAGGAGCGCATGCCTCCACCTTTGGGGGGAACCTGATTGCATGTGCAGCTGCCCTTGAGGGATTAAATATTTTAGAAAAACAAAAGCTCGTTCATCGAGCTGCCGAATTGGGGGAGCTGACGCTCAAGCGGCTGCAGGAGTTCGCTGAGGGGTCGCGCTTGATCGGTGAAGTCAGGGGGAAGGGGCTGTTGTTAGCGATGGAATTGGTTAAAGATAGGCAAACGAAGAAGCGGGCGGTTGAGGAGCGCAACACGGTGGTGCGGGAGGCCCTGAACCGGGGACTCATCGTTTTCCGGGGAGGGCGTTCGGTAATCCGGATAGCCCCACCACTCACCATAAACCGACGAGAACTCGAGCTAGGCCTAGACATCTTAGGGGATGCCCTTCACGAGGTCGAGCGTAAATGCTAATGCTGAAACAGCACTTCAGCACCAACACCCAAGGGCATCTCGTGATCGGAGGCGCGGACGCGGTCGAGCTTGCCGAGCGATTTGGGACGCCCCTATATGTAGTCGACGAGCAGCGCGTGCGTGAGAACTACCAGCGGTTCTACCGTGCCTTCGCCGAGCGATGGTCAAGCGTACTTGTCTGCTACGCCCTCAAAGCGAACTTCAACTTGGCGATATGTAAAATTCTCCAAGGGGAAGGCGCCGGAGCCGATGTCAGCTCGGGAAACGAACTCAGAAACGCTCTCGGGGTGGGAATTCCAACAGATCGCATAGTCTTCAACGGCAACTACAAATCGCTCCCGGAGCTCGAGCTGGCCATAACCAACAACGTCCTGATAAACGTCGACAGCCTCCAGGAACTCGATGCCATTGAGGGATTGGCCTCCCGCTTGGGTAAGAGAGCGCGGATTGGGCTTAGGGTGAACCCAGACGTGAAAACGCCGACTCACCCTTACATAGCCACCGGGCTGCGGGATAGCAAGTTCGGCTTCGACGTCGCGAGCGGGCAGGCGCTCGAGGCCTACAAGTCAGCCTCACGAATGCGGAACATCGAGGTCGTTGGTATCCACTCCCACATAGGGTCTCAGATCCTAGATGTGGGACCTTTCGAGGAGGAGGCTAAGAAGCTCATGGCACTCGTCGCGGAGGTCAAGGAGAAGCTAAACATTAACCTCCAATTCGTTGATCTGGGGGGTGGCATTGGGATACCATACAAGCCAGATGACCCCGAACTTAAACCCGAAGAGGTCGCGGAACACGTCGTATCGGTGGTCAAGCGGGTGGTCGAGAAAAAGAATCTTGCTAGACCAACGCTTGTTTTCGAGCCGGGGCGATACATCGTCGCTGACTCCGGTGTGCTGCTGGCCCGTGTAGGGTACACTAAAAAGCGGCCGGACATGCCGACTTGGATAGCGGTCGACGCAGGAATGAACGCACTGATCAGACCGGCCCTCTACGGCGCGTACCACCACATCGAGCTCGCGAACAAAATCCGGAGAAAAAATGAGCAACTCGTCAACGTCGCTGGGCCCCTCTGTGAGTCCGGTGATTTCTTGGGCAAGGAGCGCAGGCTACCCGCCGCCGAACCCGGAGACCTCGCCGTGATCTTCGATGTCGGGGCTTACGGCTTGGCTATGTCAAGCCAGCATACCGCGCAGCCCCGTCCCGCAATGGTCTTGGTAAATCGTGGCAAGGCCGAGATCATCCGAAAGCGGGAAAGCTATGAGGACCTAACGCGTCTCGACCAAATTCCCGGGTGGCTGAAGTGAAGCGAATCGTCGTGAAATTTGGCGGGATGAGCGTAGCCGATGGCGAGCGTGTGCGCTTGGGAGCGGAGGCTGTTCATCGGGAGTACCGAAAGGGCACCCAAGTTGCGGTGGTGGTGTCGGCGATGGGGCACGCTACCGACAAGTTGATTCAAGCGGCGAAAGTGAGCACGGGGGGCAAGATAAGCGCGCGAGAGCTCGACGAGATCGCGGCGATGGGTGAGCGAACGAGCGCCCGGGTCTTCGCCTCTGCGCTGCGCAATCTCGGGGCGCAAGCGAGACACATCGACCCAGGACAGAAGGAGTGGCCCGTGGTGACCGACAGCAACTTCGGCTTGGCGAACATCGATCTAGCTGAAACGAGGCGACTGACCCAGCGATACATTCTCCCCCTCCTCAGAAAGCGCGTGATTCCCGTGATATGCGGCTTCTTGGGAAAGGATCGGCGGGGGAACATAACGACGATCGGGCGAGGGGGGAGCGATATAACGGGGTTCCTCATGGGGAAGTGTCTGGACGCTGATGAGGTAATCATCGTCACCGATGCCGAGGGGGTGATGAGCGCAGACCCCAATAAACTCAAGGAAGCCTGCCTCATCGGACGCATCTCGGTCGAGGAGATGCGGGACCTAGCACGCTTTGGGGCACAGGTAATGCACCCTCGAGCGATGAATTACAAAGACCCCGGCATAAGCGCCAAGGTTATACACTTCTGTCACGGCAATTTATCTGCTAGTGGCACAGTTATCGTGGGTCCAAATGAGGTGGAATTCGTGGGTGTTCGGGCATATGAAAAACCGCTGGCAATGCTGACGATCATCGGTAGAGAGATGCAAACCACGCCGGGAATTCTCGTGAAAACATCGACACCATTGGGCAATGCCGGAATAAACATTTTCGGTGTCTCGATTGGTCCCAGGTCGTTCTCGATCTACGTTGCGGAGGATGACTCCCGCCGGGCACTCAAGCTGCTGCACAACAACATGACCAAAAACAAACTCATGAAATCGGTGACGAGTGAGGGTAACCTCGCATTGCTCATGGCGGAGAGCGAGCGCTTTATTTATACCCCAGGTGCTATAGCCAAGCTTTCGAAGCCCCTCGCGCGAGCGCGAATCAATATCATCGAGATTCTATCGAGCCGGGCATCGATCAGTTTCTTCGTCAACTGGAAAGACCGGAAAAAAGCCATGAAACTTCTCAGGCAGGCCATGAAGGAGGTGGGGTGAATGTTCGAGGGCGCCATGACGGCTATGGTGACGCCATTCGATAAAGAGGGCAAAGTCGATGAGGAAGGGCTACGTGAGAACGTCCGATTTCAGATAAAGAAGGGCATTCACGGTTTAGTTCCGGTTGGGACAACAGGGGAGTGCGCGACGCTATCTTATGAAGAGCACAACCGTGTCATTGATGTGGTGGTCGATGCAGCAAAAGGGAAGGTACCAGTGCTCGCGGGAACGGGGAGCAACAGCACTTGGGAGGCAACCATGCTCACGAAACATGCGAAGGAGGTCGGGACAGACGGAGCACTGCTCGTGGTGCCCTACTACAACAAGCCAACCCAAGCTGGCCTCTATCAGCACTATAAGCGCATCGCCGAGGAGGTCGATTTGCCCCAGGTGATTTACAATATCCCCTCGCGCACGGGAGTGAATATGCTGCCCGAGACCACGGCGAAATTGGCCAAGGTCAAAAACATCGTGGGGGTAAAAGAAGCGAGCGGAGATTTGAAGCAAATCGCGCGGATAATCGAGCTCGCGGGCAAAGAATTTTCGGTGATCTCCGGCGACGACTCGCTGACGCTCGAGATCATGAAGCTCGGCGGTGTGGGCATCATCTCGGTCACGTCAAACTTGGTGCCCGACAAATTGGTCAAGATGGTAGACTCCTTCCGGTCTGGTGATGTCCAGACGGCTAAAAGGATTAACGATGAATTAGCACCGCTGATCAAGGCGCTTTTCATCGAGACGAACCCAGGGCCGGTTAAGATGGCGATGAACTGGATGGGGATGGCAGCGGGAGGGCTTAGGCTCCCGTTAGTCGAGCTAGAGCCCGAGAACCAAGAGAAATTGCGCAAAGTTTTGGTCGACATGGGGTTGGTGAAGTGATAAAGGTCGCATTATGTGGCGCTTGCGGGCGGATGGGCCGAACTATCTTGCGCGAGATAACGAAGCAGCGCGACATGAAGTTGGTCGCCGCGATCGACGCCCCCCGAACACCCTTCGTCGGGCAAGACGCCGGAGGGTTAGCAGGACTCACCAAACTAGGCGTGGCTGTGGTCGGTGCTGAAAAATTATCAGATGCTTTAAAGCGGGCAAAGCCAGAAGTGCTCGTCGATTTCACCAACGCCAATGCTGCGGTGCAGAACGTCGAGACCGCTGCGAGCCTGCATATCCCAGTAGTGGTCGGCACGACTGGCTTCTCGCGGGAGCAGCTCAAGCGAATCAGGAAAGCCGTGAAGAAATCCAAGATCCCCGCGGTGGTGGCCCCAAACATGTCGGTTGGGGTGAACGTCCTCTACAAGCTCGTGGAGGACGCAGCGAGATTACTCGGAAAGGATTACGATGTCGAGATTATCGAAGCTCATCATGTGCATAAAGCTGATTCACCAAGCGGCACAGCACTTCGGATAGCGGAGATCATAGCGAAGGAGTTCGGCTGGAGCAAAGAAAGCATAAAATGTGGAAGGCCCGCTGGCAAAAGACCTCGCGCGAAGGGTGAAATTTACATTCATTCACTCAGGGTAGGTGACATCACGGGCGAGCACATCGTGACGTTTGCCGCACCCGGTGAACGGGTCGAGGTCGTGCATCACGCGCACAGCCGTGAAACTTTTTCGGCGGGTGCAATAAAGGCGATTCGTTTTGTCGTCGAAAAAGGCAGGCCAGGTATCGTGCAGGATATGCGGGATATATTGGGTCTAACTTAAAACCTCTATTTGAGTGGTAAATTGGAAAGAGGAATCCTCGTCTATGCGTTAATCGTAACGATCGCAGCTGCAATTACTTTTACTTTGATCATCACCGAAGAAAGGACCAAA
>JAUXAS010000050.1 GCA_030619825.1 Hadesarchaea archaeon | reverse complement strand
GAAAAGATGATAAGTGAAGCTGGGTTTCGTATTCCAGCTGGTTCTGCAGGTACTATTCAAACTCCGGATGGAGTGGCTAAAGTGACTGTAGAATCCTATCCCACTGAAGTGTTTACAGAGGAAGAATACAAAGAGTTTGTCGAGGAAGCAGAGAGGACAGCAGACCAAATATGCAAGAAAATTCCACATAGAGCTGAGGAAGTTTGCATAGCACTTAACTACAAACGAAAACACCCAGAAGAGGTTAACCCATAGCATCATGCAGGGTAAAGACTACAGCGAATACAAGCCAAGATTTGGGATTTTTTGAATTTTATTCGGTATTTGCTATTGAGTTTATATACTAAGGTATACCATAGCATACGGGATAAAAATGGGAAATAAAACAACCGTCAAAATGGACAAAAAGCTAGTGAAGCAAGCACATGAACTAGGATTAAATGTCTCTAAGGTCTGTGAGAATGCCCTAAAAGAGGCAATAAGACGACTCAAAGGCTCTAGTAATCCAGGAAACCCAGATAAACCTATATCTCAATCGTCTTCCAATATTAATCGAGCCGGGGTGGCAGAGTCAGGCAATGCGGCAGCCTCGAGAGCTGTTGACCCTTTGGGTCGTCAGGGTTCAAATCCCTGCCCCGGCGCCAGATTTTAAACAGAAAACTTAACGGGGCGGGGTTTTAGAAGTAAATTTAGGTGAGGATTTGCAGGTTCAAAATAATATCATTGAAAAAATTCGAAAAATCGCCAAGCAGAGAACGAGGCACTATGGGTGCCATAGCTGGGATCATGTGAAGAGGGTACACGATTCATGTGTTTTTATCGGGAAGAAGGAAAAGGGAGACCTCGAAATCCTCAAAATATCTTCCCTACTTCATGACATCGCCCGCAACGGAGGGCGGGGCAATCACGCCGTGAAGGGCGCTAGGGAAGCCGAGCGGGTCTTGCTTAGGTTAGGCCTTCAACGGGCCAAGGTCTCCGAAATCGTCAATGTCATAAAAACGCACAGGTTCAAGACGAGGGAGAAGCCCCTGAGTCTTGAGGCGAAGGTTCTCTCGGATGCGGATAAGCTAGACGCGATGGGGGCGATAGGAGTGTATAGAGCCTCAGCCTTCGGAGGAGAGACCTCGAGGTCGTTTCAGGGGACGATTGGCCACTTCGATGAGAAACTCCTCAAACTTAAGGACAGGATGTACACCGCGACAGCAAAAAAGCTGGCAAAGGAGCGACATAAATTCATGTTAGTTTATTTGAAACAGATTGAGAAAGAAATTGGATTAAAATCCTAGCGCGCCTGTTTTAGAAATGGTTAAAGTGTTTGGCGCAAATTTTACATTGTGCCGCCGTAGCTCAGTGGTGGAGCGATCGCCTCGTTAGCGATAGGTCGTGGGTTCGACCCCCACCGGCGGCTCCACTCAGAAGAGGTTTCGCACGACGTAGGAAATCATTTTTCTATGCCGCCCAAATAACCTTCCTATTTCTTTGACTATGTAGCTTGGGCGGCGGTAGAATCCATTTTCCGCGCTCTTCATCCACCTGCGTATCTTCTCCTTTGAATGCCCATCCAATATGTCAAATATCTCAAAATATTTGTTCCAATCGCTGGGCTTGATCGCACCGCTTTCCTCGAACTCCCGCCAGAGTTCCGTACCCGGCAATACTTTAAGCGAACTTATGCTCACCATGTCCATGTCGGCACGCTTGATAAAATCGAGCGTTTTCTGATAATCCTCCTCGACCTCGATCGGGGCCCCAACTATGAAGGAGCCAACGACATCTATGCCAGCTTTTTGAGCAAGGGCAACCGCCTGCCACCCTTTCTCAACCGTCGTCTTCTTTTTGTAATAATCTAAAACCCGCTGGCTCCCGCTCTCGAGACCCAAAAAGATCAGCCAGCAGCCAGCCTTAGCCATAGCTTTGTACATCTCCTCAGATGCCGTGTCGACCCTGCCCTCACAGAACCAGTTGACATCGATGTTTCTTTCTTTGATAAGTCTACATATTTCTGTGACGCGCTTTGGAAACGCCGTGAAATTGTCGTCCACGATAAATATCTGCTTGACACCGCGCTTGTTGACGAGATATTCCATCTCTTTTACCACATTTTCCGGTGATCTCACCCTTATTTTTCTGCCCGAGAAGGCGGTACAGGAGCAGAACGTACACCCGAAGGGACATCCGCGGCTTGTGATCATCCCTGAAAGATTTTTGAGTGCTATTTTGTGTCCTCCGTACCAAAAGTGTCCATAGTGAGCGTTTTGCGGTAGTAGGTGTTTAGCCGGGAATGGGAGTTCATCCAAATTTTGAACGGGTTCTCTGACCCCCGTGAAGGTCGCTCTACCGTTGTTTCTGTGCATCACGCCTTTTACTTGTCTAATGTCACTTTTTTTGCTTATTGAGCGCACAAGCTCCAGAAATGTATACTCTCCTTCTCCAACAACAACGTAATCCGCTTCAGGTAAATTTTCAATAATTTTGCCTGCCACGAACGAGGCGTTGTGTCCCCCCAAGATTATCTTCGCTTTTGGAGCAGCCCGTCTCGCTATCCTCGCCATCTCGGCAGAATCAGGGTATGTTTCAGTCATCATGCATGCGATTCCAACTACATCAGGACTAAACTCCGCAATCCTGTTCTCTAGGTCCTCATGCTTGAGCCCCTCGCCGATTCCATCTATAACTCCGACCTCTATTCCGCGCTGCTCGAGTACCGCAGCCATGTAAAGCAAGCCGAGGGGTTCGCACATGGTTGTAAAAAGTACCCCCGTCATCTGCGTCTTGATCGGGGGATTGATCAACAGCACACGGACCAAGTCTTTCAACCTCCTTCTGGAAATTAAAAGTTTCACTAAAAAGAGTTATTTGTTGGTAAAGGGATGAGCTCGAAAAGCTGGCTCGTATCTCACTCCCAGCTCCCTGCAGATCGACTCAACCTTTGAACAGACTTTTCGCCAACTCTCCGATTGCTCTCGGATGAGATCAGGTAGCTGTCTCGCCAGCTCAGGGCTCTCCTCCTTAAGCACTGGAGTGAGCCTATCGAGCACCCAACGCCTCAGGTTGAGCCTGTCGTAGATGAGCTTGCTGCGGGTTCGGTGGGCGACCTCGATTACCTGCCTCAGGCTATCCTCGCTGTTGTTGAGCTCGGGGATGATGGGGCCCAAGAATAGCCACGTTTCTACTCCACGAGACGAGAATTCCCCAAGCGTCTGCGCTCTTGCTTCAGGCGGGGACGCTCGGGGTTCAATTTTACTCGCTAGCTTGCGATCCATCGTGGTTATCGTCACCCCAACGTCAAATTTTTCTGGCACGATCAAGTCGACATCGCGAAGTACCAAGCTCGACTTCGTCTGAATCGACACGGGAAAGCCGTGCCTCGACAGCAGCTCGATGCATTTTCGCGTCAGCTCGAGTTTTGCCTCCAGCGGCTGATAAGGATCGCATACCGTGCTGACACCAACGGTGCCATTTGTTTTCCGTTTCACTTCACGTGCCAGTACCTCAACGATGTTTTGCTTTGCCCGAACGAACTTTCCCCAGTTTAACCCCATCCACTCGTCGCGGAGCGTTGATGGAGAATAGCAGTAGACGCAGCCGTGCTCGCAGCCCAGGTATGGGTTAAGTGAATAGCGCAGCCCAGGTAGCTTGCTGGGCGAGAGTGTGGTTTTACAGTTCATATTGGAGTACTCGATGCTCATGCGGCAAACTCCGTAATCTTTTTCTGGAAGAGAGCACGCTTCAACAGCTCGCTTGTTATAATCCACTTGCGCAGTGGGATCGTGAGTTTCGTCTGCGCGAAGCCCAACGCGGCCTGAAAGTTATCAAATTTCTGTGGCTCCTGCTGCATCGTCCGCCGAATGCTCTCCCGCACGTTCCAGACGCCCACGGGCAGGATGTAGCCGGGGTGGATCTCCCGGAGCACGAGCGCCGAGGCCTGCCGTCTTTCCTGATTGAGTCGCTCTGCCACCGCCAGCCTACATGAGTAGTAACATCCTCCAACATCGGGGTAGGTCGTTCGCCCCCGGTAGGGCTCCCAATCACCCATCATCGCCGGGGCGCTGATTCGCTCGTCGGGGTTCCAAGTGGTTCCCGGGAACCATGCCTCGATCCACTCGAAGCTCCACTGCTCGGGCATAAGAATTGCCACGAATCGATTGTCGAGGTTTTCGAAGTAGTAGACGCGGTACTCATCAATCGTGTTGTGCTGTTTTATCCGGTCGATGAGTTCGAGGGAGAGGATGGAGTCGACGGCGGTTATGCTCCACCGCGTTGGGACCAGCTTTCTCCGCTTTTGGAACCCGAACATACCCACGCTGAAAGCCCGTTGAATTCGTGTGACCAAGACATCATCGTTATAAAGCTCAACGACCGCATCGGCCGCCGTCAGGTCGCGGTCGTAGAATGCACCTTCTATCCTTCGGTCGACGCTCACGTCCGATGTCATGAACGAGCGTAATGGTGCGGAGGGGCCGAATGGTTGGGTTTCCCCGCTCAGGGTTATCACCTTATTTGGAACTCTCGTGAGCACGGCTTCGGCGTCGACGGGTCGCTTTCCCATTGCCAGCTCCTGCAGCACATCGAGCAGCCTCCCGCCGCCCCGGGCATCGTAAACGTTCGCCCGTACCTTCCCTCGGATTAGGGCAAAGCGATAATCGATTATCTCTTGGATTCCCTTACCGACCCAGAATTCAGGGGTGTCGAGAATCTCGGTGTCGCCCCGGTAGGGAGGCACCATGGGACCGATGCAAACTTTGGGATAGCCTATGCGTCCGACGAATACTCCAGGAGGCGTTGAGCCCTGGATGTGGGGAGAGGTGATTTGCAGGCTCGATTTGGCGAGCGATTGCGCTTTGGCTACGATTGGGCATCTCAGCTTGCCACAAAGCATTCGTCCGCCCTTGCACAGCAGGCAAAGGGAGCTCGATGGGACTCGGGCAACTTCGATTTCTCTGGATGCTGCGAGTTCGCCAACTTGTTCGGGCGCGATGATGTCACGGAGCCATTTGACCTTGGTTGACAGCATGCGATACCCATTATATTTGGCGTATTGACCAATAAATGGTGGAAGTTATTTGAGCATTTACGATTTTGAACGGGCGCGAGTCAAGCAGTTTTTAAAGCAACATAGAGCGAAGCGAGCGGGGATTCAACTCCCCGCGGGATTGAGGCAATACCTTCAAGAAATTGTGGAACCTTTCGCGGAGGCGGGCGTTGAAACACTCGTGTTGGCGGACAGTTGTTATGGTGCTTGTGATCCAGCCGATGCGAGGGCTAAACAGCTTGGATGTGACGTGCTGGTCCACTACGGACATTCGGACATGGGGGTGTCCACCTGTTTGCCGACCATCTATATCGAGGCGCGCATGCCAGCCGACCCGCTCAGGGTGGTTGAGCGAGTGTTACCCGAGTTGAAGTTCAAGCGCGTGGGGCTACTCACAAACGTTCAGCACATTGCCCACCTGCAGGGGGTCGCGAAGCTCCTGCGCTCGCGCGGGATCAAACCATTTATCGGCAGGCCAGGACCGAGGGCGAAGTACCCCGGACAACTTCTAGGTTGTGATTTCGGTTGTGCCCGCTCGATTGCCACCCGCGTCGACGGTTTTCTTTACATAGGTACAGGTGAGTTTCACCCGCTGGGTGCAGCGCTCGCGACCGGCAAGCGGGTTTTAGCTGTAAACCCGATTTCGGAGGGCTTCAAGGTTCTCGCCCCGGATGTCGACGCTTTCATGCGGAGGAGAAAGGCGATGATCGTTCGAGCTGCAGCGGGCAAGCGGTTCGGCATCATTGTGAGCACCAAGCCCGGGCAAGCCCGCTTCAAGCTCGCGGCGAGGCTGGCTAGGAATCTCAGGCGGGCCGGTAAGGTCGCGCATGTACTTGCGGTCGATGAGGTGATGCCAGAGGAGCTGGGTGATTTTGGGCTCGACGGGTTCATCTGCGTCGCCTGCCCGCGCATACCCATAGATGACGCGGAGCGATTTGAGCGGCCAATCCTGACCCCCTTCGAGGTGCGGGTCATGCTGGGTGAAGCGAAATTTAAGCCCTACAAAATGGACGAGGCAGGTAAGGGAGATTTCTAACTCCTCGATGTCGCTAATACTAAAAGATAAGTTTAAACTCGGCATTAGGCTAATTAAGGTGGGACCAACATGGCGGAAATAAAAACAGGCGATTTTGTCATTCCCGGTGACTTCCTCGCAACTGCGGAGGAGTTCGTCCCGGGGGATGGGGCATATGAGGAGGATGGCAAGATCTATTCCTCCTGTACCGGCGTGGTGCTCGTCGATGTTCAAACCAAGCACATCTCGGTCTTTTCCCGCACTCTAGGCCCACCGGCGCTGAAGCGTGACGATGTGGTGGTTGGGCGGGTGGAGGATGTAAGGGACCAGAGCGCGAGCGTTTACATAGGAGTCCTGCGCGGGCGCGAAGATCGGGAGCTTCCCCTTCCGAACATGGGCTCGATCCACGTTTCTCAGGTTCATACAGGTTATGTCGAGGATATGCGCCGTCAGTTTAAACCAGGCGATATCGTCCGTGCGCGGGTCATGAACGCGCGCAGGGCGCCCGTTCAGCTCTTGACGGCTGGCGATGACCTAGGGGTGATTGTGGCGGCCTGCTCGCGCTGTCATACGCTGCTCGAGCGAGAGGATTCCAAACTTCGCTGCTCGGAATGTGGCAATGTAGAGTTCAGGAAGCTCGCGGACGATTACCGTCAGGGAGCCATCTAATGCAAAAACGAAAGCGAACCATCAACGTGCGCGTGAAGGACTCCTCCCAGCTTATCGCGCTGATGGAGGAGCTCGGGAAGCTGGAAGTGGACTTGGCAGCGGAGTCGCGTTCCAGGGCGATTAAGATAGAGGTATTTGGTTCGAAGGAGGAGGCCCGCGAGCTGGAGCGTAAGATAAGGGGGCTCCTCAAAACCCCCGCAATCCTCATAAATCGATGAAACAAGTTAGGTAAGGTGTAGTCGTGGAACTTGAGCTCGTTGAAAAGGGTGAGGGAAGCTTACTGATAAAGGTGAGAGGGGAAGACCACACCTTCTGCAACCTCTTGCGCAAGTCCCTGTACGACGACAAACACGTCATCGCGGCATCTTATGTGATTGAGCACCCCCTTACGGAACCCCCCAAGTTTTACGTGAAGACAAAAAAAGGAAAGACTCCCGAGCGTGTTCTCACGGATGCAGCTGGACGGGTAGCGGGGCAGTTGAGAGAGCTACAGAAGCAGTTGCAGCGGGGACTCAAGAAATAACCGCGGGGCGCTCCTTATGGGGGCATTGGTTGCAAAGGTCAAATTTTGGAAGATAAAGCCAGAGATAAGGGTTCTCGGCATAGATGATGGACCATTCGAGCCGCATGCGGGAGGGGAAGTCCCGCTTGTAGGAGCCGTTTTCAGGGGGGGCCGATGGCTCGACGGGGTTTTGAGCACCACCATCGAACAGGATGGAACCAACGCGACCGAA
>JAUXAS010000064.1 GCA_030619825.1 Hadesarchaea archaeon | reverse complement strand
ATGTCGGACTTGCCAGCCACCGTGACCGCCCCTATCAGGTTGAGCGCCGCATCGCTGCTGGGTCGGTCCGAGGAGCGTTGGGAGCCCACGAGCACGACCGGCCTGAAGAGGTCCTTGAGCATGAAGCTCAGCGCAGCGGCGGTGTAGCCCATGGTGTCGGTGCCGTGAGCGACGACCACGCCACTAGCGCCTGCGTTCAGCTCCTTTGTGATCGCCTTTCCAATTTTCACCCAGAGCTCGGGAGTCATGTGCTCGCTGAACACGTTGCAAGCCTCGATGACCTTGATATTTGCGAGTTCAGCTAACTCGGGAACGGCGCTGTAAATTTCCTCGGGCGTGAACGCCGGGAAAACGGCACCCGTCCGATAATCGACGCGAGAGGCGATGGTGCCCCCTGTGCCGACGATGCTCACATTAGGTTTTGAGGAGTCTCGTTCGATTTCGAGGGGGGGTATGCCCAACCTCGGTGGCTTTCCCTTCTCGATCCTCGCCAGCTTTACCTCCCTACCGAGCTTGATGCCAATGTTGTATCCGCTGGCGAGCTTGAGGACGATGTGATTTGGATCACCTAGTTCAGTTCGAGGCATGAGCACGCCCTCATAAACTGAGCCGGCCTTCTCCACCTTTACTCGATCGCCAACCTCAATCGAGGCGGAGCTCAGCAACTTCTGAACCTTACCCTTGTAACCAGACATCCGCACCAGCTTGCAGTGACCACTCCCACGCTCAGAAATAAAAGTGTGAGCTTCCAGCCTTCCGACCTCTTCGGCTAGTTCATCGCTGGTTAGGGCTGAGTTAACTTCAACCCCTCAGCTCCAATGCATCGTTAGAGAATTTGTCTGGTGCGACGTAATCACCGTATTTTTTTCTCGCCCCATTTAGTCTCCGCTTTTGCTCCTCCAACACCTCAAATACTATTTGCGGTGTATCTCGGACTTTGGTCTTATAGATCTCTTTTATCCTTTCGATCTTGGCCAAGTTTTCCGGAATCCTTATCGTAAATTGCTCAACGTATTTTTCCTCGGGATAGTCCCTATCGAGCACTTCCTTGAATAACCTCTTGAGATCCTGATATTTTGGCATAAAACCCGTAGGCGTCTTTATGGCCCCAACTTCCTTATGTGAGCGTAGTTCCATCCACTTAAGCCAGACCACCTTATCATCCTTTTCATTCAGGAAATCTCCCTTGGAGTCCTTCAAGAAGTAATTCACGGAGAAAATTGGAGGCGGATCTCTCAGGGGGCGGCCAAAATTTAAGTGATCTTTTATGTATTCACCTATGGGTATGGAAAGGAAGGATAAATTCGCCATAGGATTAAATTTTCTAACCCCTTCCTTTCCCAATGCAGCAGCCGTAGTTTCTGACTCCAGTGATGCACCTTTTGTTATCACGCCATGTACCCAATCAAAAGATTCCTCCACTGGCACCCAAGTATCCGAATCTCTTCCTCCATAGATTATTCCACTTACTAGGACACCTTCAGGATTGTTGAGTTCCGAATCCAAGTTCTCCAAAAGCTTCAGGTCAAGGGTAAACCGGGCATTTCTATGTGAAGGTTGTATTTCATTGCCTTGGTCATCTTTCTTGCCTGGGGTCCACTCTCCTGAATGATTGAACCCCTTTTTAGGGATTTCTCCATCCTTACCGATCCAGTAAACACTTTTCTCCTCAGTAACCAGCACATTTGAAAAGATAATCTCACCCGGGTTGTGAAGTGTCTTCCATAGTATCGGGTCGTCTTTAGAGTTTACGCCCTGTAATATTCCAAATATCCCCTTTTCCACATTAACAGCGCGCATTTTTCCATTCTTTTTTCTGAGATAGGCTATATCATCCCCCACTATGGTTTCTCCTTTTATCATGGAGGTGGAGGTCTTCCCGCAGAGAGAGGGAAATGCTCCTGTGAAATAACTTACCCTTCCCTCCGGGCCATGGACTCCCATAAGAAACATGTGTTCTGTTAACCAATGTTCTTTTGATGCTCTATGTATTGCCAAACGCATCGCTAACTTCTTATGACCAATGGTGTTGCCACCATATTGAGTATTGGTGCTATATACGGTGTCCTCCTGGATATCAATGTATATCCTGCGTTGGTGGATATTTTTACTCACTCCCCCCTCAAGTTCTCCTTCAGAATGTAGGAACTTGAAGAACGCTTGAGAACTACCTAACCTTTTGGATTCTTCATATCCTGACCTATAAAGTAAAACCGATGAGTGGGCCACATAGCTAGAATCTGTAAGTTGAACACAAGGTAAGGAAAATTCAGAATTTGTTGGCCCCAAACAAAAGAAACATACATACATTTGATATCCCCGCATGGCGTTTTTTAGAAGGACATGAATTTCTCCGAGTCCCTCCTCCTTACCTATGGTATTTATATTGGGGCCTAAATCGGCACCCCTCGGCAGAAGGAATTTAGTATTTTTCTCGTTCCTTGCCTGGTCGTAATAGCCGTCAAAATGAACGGTGTGCCCTTCGGTGGCGAGTTTTCTCTCCTCACCGCTCAATATCGACTGTTCCCTGATGTAGCGTATGTCCTCCGACGAACCGGTGCAGACGAATACCTCGTCGGGATTGCAGAGCTCCACATACTTGGCGATGAATCGATGGAGGACTGGGTTATCTATCGCCAAGAGTTTTTCGTAGTTTTCCTTCCTCAGTTTCTCTTGGAGTACGTTTTTCACGTTTTGACCCCACCTTATTAAAAACGTTAAGCTTTTAAGCATTTCTGTTAACAAAATGTTAAGGGCTGAAGATGAGGGATTTAAATCGAAAAATACTGCTCCAACTCATAAAAAACAGTGAACAGCCAGTGAGGGAGATTGCGAAAAGGGTAGGGGCCTCAAGGCAGACCGTCGCGAAGAGAATAGAACAGCTCAAGGCGACAAGAGCAATTATCTCCTTCACAACCAAGTTGAACCCAGAAAAATTTGGCCTGACTACGAAAGCTTACATCCTCCTACGCGAGGATCCACGGGGCGAGCTCAGAAGGAAAAACGAAGCAGCGATCAAACAATTCCATCAGGTCACAGAATTTTATCGTCTCTTTGGGAGGTACAGCGCGGTCCTAGAGGTCTTAATAAAGGACAGTAGGGAGCTGACCAAACTCGTCAAGCGGATTCACGGGCTGAAAGGTGTGAGGGAGACAGAGACATTTATTGTTCACAGTGTAGTGAAGAACGTGCCTGAAGCTCCATTCATACAAGTCCTGAGTTCCCGTGAAAAAAGTTAGGTTCGTAAATCAAACAGCATCACTTTATCGCCTTGACCATGTAAGGCCCCTCTCGCTCGTAGCCGAATCGTCGGTAGTAGTTCCGTGTCCCTATACCTGAAAGCACGATGACCTTCCGCGCGTCGAACTCCCCAAGGGATATCCGCTCCGCCTCCTTAATCAAACGCTCGCCCCAACCCCGGTGCTGCCACTCGTTCGCTCTAGCCGCTTCACCGACCTGCACGAGCGGACCATAGACGTGCAACTCCCGCACGAGCATCGAGCGAGTGGCTTTGGCCTCTGGCCTGTGCGCTTTCGCGGAGGGTTCCCTCAGCCTGAGAAGTCCAATCAGGACATCATGCTTCACGTCCTCAAACGAAAGGAAGAGCTCCTCACCCTCAGATGCACGATATCGCTCGACCACGAGCTTTATGTCATCCGGGTTGGGATTTAGCCCGAGCTTGTATTGCACGTGCCCGACCTCACGGCATCTTATGCACCGGCAGCATGTTCCCTCTCTTCTCATTTTCTCCTGAATCATAGCTCTCAGGTCGCCTCGCTTAACACCCTCCGCTATCAGGTTAACCGGGATGTCTCGCTGGATGCGCTGAATTCTAACCCACTTCGGTACACGCCGCTTCACCTCAGTGATGAGTTCCACAGTTTGCTCAAAGGGATATGGTTTGTACTCGCCTCGCCGCCATAGCTCGTGGAGCTTTGTCCCCTCCATGACGAGCGTCGGGTAAATTTTCATAGCATCGGGTTTGAATCGCTCGTCTTCGAAGAGGGTTTTAAATGCATCCAAGTCCCGTTCGTAGCTGGAGCCGGGCAAGTTTGGCATCGCATGATATGTTAGGGCAAATCCGGCGTCTCTCGCTATCCGTGTTGCCTCAACTACATCGTCAACGCTGTGGCCTCGCTTGACTAGCTGATAGATATCATCGTATACCGTTTGCACCCCGAGCTCGACTCGTGTAGCGCCTAGCCCGAGCATGAAATCAACGTGTTCTTCCTTGCAGTAATCTGGTCGGGTTTCAAGTGCGATATCGCTGACCCGGATGGGAGCGGTCTCAGCAACTCGCTGCGCTTCCTCGAGGGTCTTCGCGTTTGCTCCCGACATAGCATTTAGGCATTGGGTCACGAACCACTCCAGATAGTTCCGTGGGTAGGCGGTGAGGGTGCCTCCGAAGAGTATCAGCTCGACCTTATCGACTTCATGCCCAATCGCGCGGAGCTGCTCTATCCTACTTTTCACCTGACCATGGGGGTCGTAGTTGTGTTGAATCGCGCGCATGGCGGCTGGTTCATGACCGGTGTATGACTGAGGAGTACCGGCTGTTGGACCTCCCGGGCAGTAGATACACGGCTCGGGCTTCGGGCAGGGATAGGGATTGGGCATCACCGTGATGACCGAGACGCCAGAGATCGAGCGCACGGGCTTCAACCTGAGCAGTTGGATTACTTTAGCCCTCTCTTCACCCGTCGCGGCTGCCAAGAGTTCTGAATTGCTGAGCAGACCCGATAACTCAAACTCGCGACAGTATTGTGTTTTAATCTTGGCCAGCCCTTGAGCATCGACGATTTTGCCACTAGAAATCTTTTGTATGATAGCGTGGCAAGCAGCCGATCGAGCATCCACCATGTTTTCCCCTAAGTTAATTTGTGTTCAAGGGTATTTTCTTAGTGGTGTACGAGTGAAGGTTGAAGAGCTGTGCGAGAAGTACGGGCTCCCCAGAGAAGTTGCTACTACATTAGAAAAATCGGGCATAACCACCCTTTACCCACCACAAGTGGATGCGGTGAAAAAAGGGGCCCTCGATGGAAAAAACCTCGTGTTGGCGATCCCGACCGCGTCAGGTAAGACGCTCGTCGCCGAGTTCTGCATGTTAAAATCCGTGCTTGAGCGAGGAGGCAAATGCCTTTACATCGTGCCCTTGCGCGCGCTTGCGAGTGAGAAGTACGAGGAGTTCAGGAAGAAGTACGGACCGCTTGGGGTGAAAGTTGGAATAAGTACAGGCGATTTAGATGTCGCCGATCCGAGGCTCGCTCGCTACGACATCCTCATCGCGACTTCCGAAAAGGTCGACTCCTTACTCCGCCACCGCGCAAAATGGCTCGCTAACATCATCTCGGTTGTGGTTCTTGACGAAATTCATTTAATTGATGATCCCGGACGTGGCCCTACACTCGAAATTTTGACGGCCAGGCTCAGACAGGTCAACCCCGAACTCCAGACACTCGCGCTCAGCGCAACCATAAAAAATGCGGATGAGATAGCCGAGTGGCTCAATGCGAAAC
>JAUXAS010000016.1 GCA_030619825.1 Hadesarchaea archaeon | reverse complement strand
GAGATTTTCGCCTGCCTGCCCTATGCTGGCGACGCGCGCGCGTTTGTCCTTGAGCTCCTTTCGGACCGCGACCTCGGTCTCCTCGGTCGTCAGCCCCCAGAGTTCGCCTGCATCGTGAAGCTCGGCTTTGCCGTCTAGGATGCTTAGCCAGGTTGGGCTCTCGGCCTTGCCTCGCACGATGATGCCGTCGTAGCCGGCGGACCTCAGCTCCGCGCCAAAGAAGCCACCCACCGAACAGCAGAGGTACATGTTCGTCAGCGGGGATTTCGTAGTCGCTTCCCAACGCGGACACGCCGGCAAGGGGGTGCCGGTAGCAGGACCGGTCATGAGGATTAAGACGTTATCGGGCGAGAGCGGGTTGACATTCGGTTTAAGTTCCTTGTAAAGCAAAGCCGCCCCAAATCCACGCCCACCGAGGAAAGCGCGAGCAAGCTTTTCGGGCGTTTTGGTTTCTTCGATTTTACTACCAGTCAGGTCGGCGCATAGGAGCTTGCCGGTATAACCAAACAAGTCATCAACCTCAGAGTTCTTCTGGAGCCTTAACAAAATATAAAATGCGACGTAACGGAATGGTTTAGGGTACTTATGGAACAGAACGAAGAGCTCAAAAGGATACGAGAAAAGAAATTGAGGGAACTAATGAAAAAAGCCGGCGAAACCAAGGAAGAGAAATCAGCCCCGAATAAACCCATAGAGCTAACCGACACGAAGTTTAGAGAGATGATCCATAACCATCCCCTAGTAGTGGTTGACTGCTGGGCACCTTGGTGTGCCCCATGCCACATGGTTGCTCCTATCTTAGAGGAGCTGGCGCGAGAGTACGCTGGAAGAATATCATTCGGGAAACTGAACGTGGATGAGAACAAATCGGTCGCCTTGGAGCACCAAATAATGAGTATCCCCACGCTGTTGGTGTTCAAAAATGGGAAACTCGTAGACCGGATCATAGGGGCGATGCCAAAAAAGATATTAGAACCGAAGATAACGCAGCATCTCTAGTTTGCCGTTAAACGAGTGTGGTCAGCCCTTGTAGTAATAGGGCTTCTTAATGTAACCAAAAGCATCGATAGCCGCCTCGATTGCTTGCCCAACAGCCGCTCCAATCTGTTTCACGCGACCTGCAGTCACGTCACCTGCGGCGTACACGCCTCTGACGTTAGTTCTCTGTTGCTCGTCCACGATGATGTAGCCGCTATTGTCTACCTTTACTCCGGCTTCCTTTGCGATTTGGCTGTTGGGGATTTCCCCCGCCTGGATGAATACACCGTCGATTTTTACTTCTTTGGTCTCGCCATTTTTGTTGTCAAATAGGCGGACGCTCTTAACCTTGGTGTCGCCCTTAATTTCCTTGAGCTCCGTGTTCCACAGTATCTCCACCTTTCGCTCCCGCAAATCTTTAGCGAGAGCTTCCTCCGCCCTCAGTCGATCCTTTCGGTGAGCCAACTTAACGTCAGACGCTAGGTTCGATATGAATATAGCAGAACCAGCTGCCGAATTTCCTCCGCCCACAACGATCACCCTCTTACCTTTGAAGAAAGCTCCATCGCAAACCGCGCAATAACTGACCTTCCTGCCGCGAAACTCGCTTTCGCCTGGCACCCTGAGCTCCTGGTGATGACAGCCGGAAGCGATGATGATGGCGGAAGCCGTGTATGAGGTTCTTTCGGTTTTCACCACCTTTTTCTCACCTCTGATGTCCAGTTCAACGACCTTCTCGAGTTGGTTAATCGGCACCTCGAATTTTTTGCAATGTTCCACCATCTTGCTGACCAACTCATGACCGCTGATGGAGAGAAAGCCTGGATAGTTTTCAATCAGGGGGGATTCAGCAGCGGCCCCTCCAGGAATTTTCTCCTCGAGGATTAGGGTTTTGAGTCCGCTTCTAACACCGTATATACTGGCGGTGAGTCCAGCTGGCCCCGCTCCGATGACGATTAAATCCCATTGTGCCATTTTTCTCACCTTGAAATGGAGTTTTTATTCATATAAGTGACTTCCCTTCTTTGTATACAATGATTCCTGCTAGGGAAGGTCCGGTACCTCTTTATTTTAGCCTTTAATCAGCTGGAAAGGGTGTTAAAAATGAGGTGGGTTCTGAGGTACCCCGAGAAGTTAAGAAAAGGCATGATAATTGACCGGCCCAATCAATTCAACAATTATTTTTTATTCGAGTCTTATTTCACACAGAGGTTTTTTAACGGCCCCTTCACTTAGCATAATCGCATCGTTGATCAAAGCTAAATGAGTATATGCTTGAGGGAAGTTGCCCAGTAATTCCTTTGTAGAGGGGTCAATGTCTTCTGAAAACAACCCTAGGTGGTTGGAATAATTTAATAAATCTTCAAACATTTTTCTCGCACGCTTTTTTCTACCCGTAAGATACATCGCTTCCACAAACCACAGCGTACATGGAATAAATGCATTTTTGGGTTTGCCGAAATCGTCCTCAGCCTTGTACCGATAAACAAAACATTCTTCTCTAAGCTTTTCATCTATTTTATCCATAGTTGACAAAACCTTTGGATGCTTTGGAGGTAAAAACCCGAAATGGGGGATTAAAAGAAGGCTCGCATCTAAATCATCCGAGCCATACTTTTGAGTAAACGACTTTATCTTCTCGTTCCAACCGTTTTGCAGAATGTCCTCCCTTATCTCCTTCGCTATCTTTTTCCACTTTGCTGCCTGCTCCGGAGCTCTGAGTTTTAAGGCTAGTTTTACTCCCCTATCTAGAGCAACCCAGCACAACAACTTGGAAAATGTATAGTGGCCTTCCTTCTTCCTAAACTCCCATATGCCGTGATCCTTTTTCTTCCACAACTCGGCCGCTGCATTTACCCACTGAACCATACTTGTCCACTGCTTAGGCGTCATTTCTCGCATGTATTTGTATTCAACAAAGAACCTGTAGATACTTTCCAAGACCTCACCATATACATCATTTTGTATTTGTTTGTAAGCGTCGTTGCCTATCCTTACGGGCCTAGATTTCCTATATCCATCAAGGTGGCCCAGTATTTTTTCTGGGAGTTCCATTCCTCCTTCTACACCGCGCACGGTTTGTAATTGTTCGCAACACCTCACCAACCACTTCATAAACTTTCTAGCTTCATCAAAGTGGCATACTTTTGTAAACGCATCTACAGTGAGTGCGGCATCCCTGAGCCAACAGTATCTATAATCCCAATTCCTTCCCTCCCCGATTATTTCTGGAAGGGAAGTGGTGGCGGCGGCGATGATTGCTCCGGATTTTTCATACCTCAACAGCTCTAAAACGAGAACGGATCTAATAACGTGCTCTTTATACTTACTTGGGAGACTTGTCCTCTTGATAATGCTACGCCAAAAGTCAATCGTCCGTTTCAACAACTTTTTCGACTCTGCCAAGCGAGTATGGAAGACATCATTGTAAGATAAAATGAAAAATGCTTCTCCTTCAAGCCCTGTCGCTTTTCTCTTAATTATGCCCTCTGGGGCCAAGTCCGTGTTCAGAAACAATTTTTCCTTTTCACCTTCAGCAACTATGGCGCCATTTTTCTCGTACAAATCGGGCTTGTCCCTTGCATAATTAAATCTCGGATCGAATTTGAATTTGACCTTCGGGTTGCCTTTGCGCACCTTAATTATCCGGTGTATTTCCTGGAAGCTCTCAAACTCCCTTTGCTGTCCAACATGGCATGAAAAGAAATCTAACACCTCAAATTCGCCATGCTGGGATTTGAACGAGGTAGATAACACGTTGGTATTTTTAACGTAAGTCTGTTCAGTTACGTATTGGCCTGTCGGTATTATTTCAAAGGATCCTCCTTTTTGGTTATCCAATAATTTAGCAAACACAGAAGGCGAGTCAAACCTTGGAAAGCAACACCAGTCTATGCTGCCCTTGCTGGAAATCAGCGCCGCGGTCTGACGATTCCCGATAATCCCATAATCTAAAGCCATTCTAACACTCAAATCATTGCTTGTTTACAGTGGATGCAAAAACTTGGGTATAGCGTCAATCCGCCGTCCACGAAGAAAGTAGCTCCAGTGACGTATTTGGCCTTGTCTGAAGCTAGAAAGACGGCCATGTCAGCGATCTCCTCGGGTTTGCCCATCCTGTGCATGGGTATCATCGACAGAAGCTCCCGTTTTTTCTTGATATCCGCCATAATGTCTTTGTTCATGTCGGTCTCTATCGCTCCGGGTGCAATTGCGTTTACTCTGATGTTCTTATCGGAGAGTTCTAACGCCATCGTTTCAGTCAAAAGATTTACTCCGCCCTTTGAGGCGGCATAATGGGCGTATAGTGGTCGGGGGATGACTTGATGGACTGATGAAATATTTATTATCAATCCGCCTCCTTGCTTAGCCATGCATCTGGCTGCGCGTTGACTGCAGAGAAACGTGCCAGTAAGGTTGACATCGATTACCGATTTCCATTCCTCCACCGACATTTCTAGAAATTCTTTGGGATTTTGTATTCCCGCATTATTGACCAAAACGTCTATCCTGCCAAACTTCTCAACCGCACCGGTGATGAGTTGATCTACCTCAGCAGGATTAGATATATCGGCACGTATCGGATAGGCCGTCCCCCCTTTCTCGATTATTTCTTTTGCAACATCCTCTGCAGGCTTTGCGTACTTGTCGTTAGTCACCACAGAGTATCCCTCTTTGGCAAAAGCTAATGCCGTTGCTTTGCCTATCCCTCTCCCAGAACCAGTAATAACAACGACTTTTCCCATTTTGTTTCCCCACTTATAACCTAAACTCCGGGGGTGAAAACCTATGGGCGCTTCTTCTGCTTCTGCATATATTCGTGTGCACACAAGGCCGCTTTTGCCCCTTCCCCTGCAGCCACGATGATCTGCTTTTGCGGCACGTCCGTGACATCGCCAGCGGCAAAGATTCCATCGACGCTCGTTCGGCAGCGGTCATCAACGACGATCTCCTTTCGCTCGTTCAGCTTAACCACTTCGGCCGCGAACTCCGAGTTTGGGATGTAGCCTACTTCGATGAAAACTCCCTGCACCCCGAGCATTTCCTGCTTCCCCTCCCGCTCCACCGTTACACCTGTGACAAATTTGTCGCCTGATATTTCGAGCACCTTAGTGTTGGTAAGAACAGTCACCTTATCGCTGCGCTCGACTTTTTCACGCATCGTCACCTCGTCACCTGTCAGCCTTGACCCGCGTTCGATCAAGTAGATCTTGTTCGCGATTTTCATGAGCTGCAAAGTCGCATCGAGTCCAGAGTTGCCACTACCGATAACTACCACATCCTTATCGGGGAATAACGGGGCATCGCAAGTCGCGCAGTAAGTGACGCCACGGTTCTTAAACTCTTGTTCACCCGGCACGTTCAGTTTCCTAGGTTTCGCGCCGGAAGCGATGATCAGCGCCATTGACTCATGGATGCCCTTATCAGTTTTCACTTTGAATCCTTCATCCGCCTTCTCGATCCCCATGACCTCCTCGTACTTCAACTCGATCTGAAATTCATGCATGTGTTGCTCGAACTTCTTAGTCAGTTCGGGTCCCGTGATGTACTGATAACCGGTGTAGTTTTCGATATCAGAGCTGAGCGCTGCCTGCCCACCGATGTCCTTCGCTATCACGAGGAAATTCATCCGCTTTCTGGCTGCATAGATCGAAGCCGTTATCCCGGCTGGCCCCGCGCCAACTATTATCAACTCATACATTTCCTCACCTCAAACTTGAGGCGGGGCACTTCGTTTCTGAGTATGCACATATTACACAACAAGTGTCGGTAGGCGTTTGAATCAATTCGCCACATCCATTGCACTTGTAAAACGGCAGGCACGCATTTTCTGGCACTTCTATCTCCTGCACGTGTCCGCACATCGGGCAGCGAATTTTCGTTACTAGCATGGGTGCCCCTTATGGCAGTTTGAGCGCTTTTTTTATGGCATCTCGATCGAAGCCGACGATTATCTCGCCGTTGATATCAAGTACCGGCACGCCCATTTGGCCGGATTTCTCCATCATTTCAGTTGCCGCGGCCCTATCTGCCCCAACGTTCTTTTCAACGAATGGGACTCCATGCTCCTTTAGAAACGCCTTGGCCATTACACAGTAGGGACACGTAGGAGTTGTGTAGATTTTTACGTTCGATTGAGGTTGGGCCATCTATATCCATCCATTTGATTTACCGATTAACCCCTTTTATTTTTTGCGCGACGGTTTTGCTCGACCCCGGCTGCCTGCTAAAAATCAGCTTTTCTCGGTGACCCCTTGATTTCAAATGCTCACCCCCAATCTTGTAGGTAATCACGTAACGCTCGTCACCGCCGCTATCGGCTTGTGCAATCTCCAACGGCTTTCCGAGCACCTTTTCGAGCTCGAGCTTTAGGTCGTCGAAGTAATCATAAAGGCCGCAAGTCCTACAAAATGGGCCGCTTAGCTCGACAACAATCGATGGTCCTTCCAACTTGACGAGTTCAGCAACAGCCTCGGATCCGTGCCATTTGTTAAATATTATATATCGTAAAAAGAAAGTTAGTAAACATGGCAAAAAAGAAGACCACCATCCGCATCAGCGGGATGCACTGTGTGAGCTGCGCCCAAAGTATCGAGAAAGCCCTCAAAGGTCAGAAAGGGGTAATCAATGCTAACGTTAACTTTGCCACCGAAAAGGCCACGGTCGACTACGACGAGACAAAAGTGAATCTTGATCAACTTGGAAAAACAATCAGAGCGACTGGTTACACTCCTGTCGGCATCGGGGAGGAACGAACGCGCGAAATCAGTTTGAAGATTACGGGGATGACATGCGCTGCCTGCGCTGCAAAGGTCGAAAAAGCCCTTTCGAGCCTCAAGGGGGTAAAGCGTGCTAGCGTCAACTTGGCGACCGAAAAGGCAACGGTCGAATATATCCCAAAAATCGCGACGCTGATGGATCTCCGAACGGCGGTCCAGGACGCGGGATACGGCGTGAGCGAGGAAGAGGAAGTAGACAAGTCACTGGTGGAGATGCAGAAGGCTCGCGTGCGCATGTTCGTGGGATGGGGTTTCACAATCCCCATCGTCATCTGGATGATCGCCGAAATGATCTTCGGCGTGGTCTGGCCGAGTCGGGAGATATACGACCTCGGATTGATACTGCTTGCTGTGCCTGTCCTGTTTTGGGCCGGCTTGTCGACACTTCGTTCTGCTGTGAAATCTATTGCTCACAAGACCGCGAACATGGATGTCCTTATCATGATGGGAACCTCGATAGCATTCCTCACTGGTCCACCCATTTTCTTCGGAGTTCCTATCCTGAACTACGCGGGAGTCGCCGCGATGATCATGTCCTTCCACCTAACCGGGAGGTATGTGGAGGCCAAGGCCAAGGGACGGGCATCGCAGGCTATCAAGCGCCTCCTGATGCTTGAAGCCAAATCTGCCCGTATTCTCGTCAAGGGGAAGGAGAAGGAAGTCCCGATCGAGGAGGTGAAAGTGGGTGATGTGATGGTCGTTCGACCCGGGGAGAAAATCCCAACTGATGGAGTAGTAATCGAGGGAGAGAGCTCGGTCGATGAGTCGATGGCAACGGGTGAGTCGATGCCTGTTCGTAAAAAGAAGGGGAGCGAGGCCATTGGGGCCACGGTAAACCAAGAGGGCCTGCTCAAAATCAAGGCCACGAAGGTCGGAAAAGACACCTTCCTCTCGCAAGTAATCAAAATGGTCGAAGAGTGCCAAGGGACCAAGGTTCCAATCCAAGAGTTTGCGGACAAGGTCACTAGCTACTTCGTGCCTGCTGTGCTGCTCATCGCCACGACAACTTTCATCCTCTGGATGGTCGTGCCGGGTTTCATAGGGGTCATCGCCAACTGGGCACAATCATTCCTACCTTGGGTCGACCCAACGTTAGGTGTGTTCACCCTCGCAATCTTCGCCACGGTCGCCGTACTCGTCATCGCCTGTCCCTGCGCTCTTGGCCTGGCGACACCTACCGCGCTGATGGTCGGGAGCGGCTTGGGCGCCGAGAACGGCATCATCATCCGAAAGGGCGAGGCCATCCAGACGCTCAAGGACGTGCACACGATAGTCTTCGATAAAACCGGCACCATCACCCAGGGAAAGCCAGCACTGACCGACGTCGTTGCGACGAGGGATTTCGCCCAGCGCGAGGTCCTGGGGCTGGCAGCGAGCGTTGAAGCAGGCTCCGAGCACCCCCTCGCTAAGGCCATAGTCGAGGGAGCACATGCCAAGAAGCTCAAGCTCGCGAAGCTTAGGGGATTCAAAGCGGTGCGAGGGAAGGGCATTCGAGGCACCATCAATGGAAAGCAAATCTTAGTGGGAAATCGTCTCTTCCTGAAAGAAGCTGGCATAAACGTCGCACCACTCGAGAATGAGCTGAAGCACCTCGAAGATGAGGGCAAGACCGCTGTGCTCGTCGCTTCGGGCAGGAAGCTCGCTGGGGTCTGCGCGGTGGCCGACACGCTGAAGGAGGACTCTGTGCAGGCGATTAAGGAGCTACATAAAATGGGGCTCAAAACCGTCATGATTACGGGTGATAACCCGCGCACCGCCAACGCCATCGCGCGACAGGTGGGCATCGACCGCGTGCTGGCAGAAGTGTTACCTGACCAAAAGGTAGCGGAGATCAAGCATCTACAGGGGGAGGTCGGGATGGTGGCGATGGTGGGTGATGGAATCAATGATGCTCCTGCGCTTACCCAAGCAAACGTTGGCATTGCAATCGGTACTGGCACGGATATCGCAATCGAGGCTGGCGACATCATCCTAGTGCGGGGTGACCTCTCAAGTGTGGTTAGCGCTATAAAGCTGTCGCGGGCGACGTTCCGAAAGATTAAACAGAACCTCTTCTGGGCATTCGGTTACAACACCGCCGTGATACCCCTTGCGATCTTCGGGCTACTTCATCCGGTCATAGCGGAGCTGGCGATGGCGACGAGTTCGATATCCGTGGTGAGCAATGCCAACCTACTAAAGCGGGTTACTATTGCGCCCTCATACTCTTCAGAATAAATAAATTGGTGCAAAAAACCCAATTTTTCAATATTCCTGTGAGTAATTTTTTAAATGGAAAAATATAAATATCAGTATTTGCAACATTTTTTCAAACCGGGGTGTTAGGTTGACCAAAACAAAGGTGAACAAGTCGGTAGCCGCGATAAACGACCGAATCAAGCGCGGCGATGCGGTGGTCGTGACAGCGGAGGAAATGGTAGAAATCGTGAGGGAAAGGGGTGAAGTCGAGGCTGCCAAAGAAGTAGATGTCGTCGCCACCGGTACCTTCGGGGCGATGTGCAGCTCGGGAGCCTGGTTGAACTTCGGGCATGCTGACCCGCCGATTAAAATGCAGCGCCTCTGGCTCAACGATGTCGAAGCTTACAGCGGCGTCGCTGCCGTCGATGCATACATAGGCGCCACCCAGCTAAGCGAGACCCGCGGCTTTGAGTACGGCGGCGGGCATGTCATCGAAGATTTGGTCCGAGGGCAGGAAATCGAGGTCAAGGCGATAGCGTACGGTACCGACTGCTATCCACGCAAGGAGCTCGAAACCACCGTGACCAAGGATGATTTAAATCAGGCGGTGCTCTGTAACCCGCGCAATGCTTACCAGCGATACGTCGCGGCCACAAACTCGCGCGATGAAACGATCTACACTTACATGGGCACCCTGCTGCCGAACTACGGCAACGTGACCTACTCCGGCTCCGGTGCTCTTAGCCCGCTGCACAACGACCCAAATTACGAAACAATTGGCGTCGGGACGCGAATCTTCCTAGGTGGTGCCCAAGGCTACATCTTCTGGGAGGGCACCCAGCACGCGCCGACCAAAGCAATGGGGACCATCATGACCATCGGAGACCTCAAGGAGATGGACGCGCGCTACATCAGGGGGGCGACGATCGAAGGATACGGGACCTCGCTATACGTCGGCTTGGGTATTCCCATCCCGATCATAAACGAGCGCGTTGCTAAGACGACTGGCATCAGCGATGAGGAGATAAGGACCAATCTCACTGATTATGGGGTTCCGAGGAGGGAGCGCCCGATCCTAAGGGAAGTCACGTACGCCGAGCTGAAATCGGGGAGAGTTGAAGTTGGGGGAAAGGAGATACCAGTCAGTCCTCTTAGCAGCTTGAAGCAGGCAAGAGAAATTGCTGGCACCCTGAAAAAGTGGATCGAAGACAAAAAGTTTTTCCTCACCCAAACAGTTGAAGGGCTATCGACGGACCAAGTGTTCCAGCCGATGAGACAAATTACCGCTGCCCCTGTTGCCAAAGACTTGATGACAAGGGAGGTAGTAACCGCCAAACCAAGCGATTCGATCACCAGCGCGGCGAAGATATTCTCGAAACAAAACTTTGACCACCTGCCAATCGTCGATGAAAAAGGGAAGCTCGTGGGCATCGTGACCTCATGGGACATTGCAGTAGCGGTCGGAACTGGCAAGAGGAGACTATCGGAGATATTGACTTCCAAGGTCATCGTGGCGTCCGAGAATGAACCCATCGACGCGATTGCGAGGAAGCTTGAAACGCACGGGATTTCGGGAGTCCCGGTGGTGAGTACAGGGGGGGAGTTGAGAGGTATCCTCACGAGCGAAGACATATCAAAGCTGATCGGGAGGCGAAGAAGGTGACGAAGAAAGTACTATTAAAATATTCGGCTGAAAAGGCAAAGAAACCGATACTGGCCTTGATCATCAAGGAGACGGGTACGCTTATGAACATCCTACATGCGAAGTTCGACGCAGAGGGTGGGGAGATCCTGCTCGCAATCGACGCTCCCGATGCAGAAGCGAAGCGGGCCATCGAACTTTTCGAACAAAATGGAATCGAGACCAAGGAACTCAAACGTGCAATTCAGCTCGATGAGGAAAAATGTTTCGACTGCGGTGCGTGCCTCTCGCTCTGTCCCACCGGGGCACTCCGGTTGACCGATGATTATTCAATCGAACTCGACGAGGACAAGTGCATTTACTGCGAAATCTGTGTACCGTCTTGTCCGGTGAGAGCGCTCGAGATATCAAAATTTTGATGGGGGGCAGAAATGAATGTACACTCGTGCATGGTCATTCAAGGAAACAAACCTAGTAGTCAAATCGGGCACCGAGCAGGCAATAAACGCGGCCGTGAGCGCAGCTCTTGAAGCTAGGCGTTGCATTGAGAGATTCATAGTTAGGCATCCGGAATTTAGATACTCACTCGAGCCGCTGCGCCTGAACGCGGAGGGGTATCCGAGGATAATAGGATTGATGCTTAGAGCCGCACTGCTTGCGGATGTTGGCCCATTTGCGGCCGTTGCTGGGGCGATCTCGCAGGTCGCGACTGAGGCAGCGATCAGTGTGGGTGCCAAGAATGTTTTGGTCGAAAACGGTGGCGACATCTCCATCATTGGGAATCAGGAATTTCGCGTGGGGATCTATGCGGGGAAAGCAAAAATTTCTGGGAAAATAGGTTTTCTCGTTCAAGGAAAGGAGCTGCCAATAGGCATTTGCACGAGTTCAGGCACGGTGGGGCATTCTGTAAGTTTTGGTGATGCGGACGCTGTCGTCGTAATCGCACGTGAGGCATCGATTGCTGACGCCGCGGCAACATCCGTAGCAAATGCAGTGGAGGGAACGGATGTTGAAGCGTCGATCAAACGAGGCTTAGACCGAGCTGACGCTACCCCGAAAATTCGAGGCTGTTTGGTCATGAAAGAGGACTACATCGGCACTTCTGGTAAATTACCAAAGCTAATCCAAGTCTCATCTGAAGGAGAGCTCTCAACCACTTCAAGAAAATATCGAGCATATGATACAGATTTACTTTCCATTTTAGAACCCCAATGCGTGGTGAGAGATCGATGGCAATCATAGTAAAATTCTTCGCGAATTTTCGTGAGATAACTGGAAAAGAGCAGGAGAGTGTTGAAGGAGTGGGAAATGTCTCCTCTCTGTTAGACGAGCTCGTTCGTAGGTTCGGGGACAAGCTAGCCAAGCAGCTGTACTCGCCGGGGACACGGGAATTACTCGAAACTGTCAACATTTTGGTGAATTGCAAGGGCATACGCCTTCTCTGTGGATTAAACACATTCCTGAAAGACGGTGATGGAGTGGCAATTTTTCCACCTGTATCGGGGGGATAAGAAGATTCTGTAAAACATGCCGGGGTAGCCTAGTGGTTAAGGCGGTGGGCTGCAGACCCGCTATTCGCCGGTTCAAATCCGGCCCCCGGCTCCAGGTGATGGTTTCATGAGGGAAAAAGAGGTAGGACAAACTTTCGAAGCACTATTTGCATTAACAGACTTAAGACAGATTTTTAGGGATACTAAACCCAGCTATCAACTTGAGAGGGGAAACTGATGGCAATTACCGTGAAGTTCTTCGCGAACTTCCGCGAGCTGACGGGGAGGGAACAGGAAAGGATTGAAGGGGCAAAAAACGTTGCTTCCCTGCTGGATGAGCTCGTTCGCAGGTTTGAAGAGAGGTTGGCCGAACAACTTTACTCGCCGGGCACGCGGAAACTCCGCGGAACGGTGAATATTTTGGTGAACGGTAAGCCGATACGTCTCCTACAAGAGCTGAACACTCCACTAAAAGACGAAGACGTGGTGGCGATCTTTCCACCCGTAGCTGGGGGCAAGCTCACGTCCGACGAACTCAAGCGCTACAGCCGTCAAATCATCATCCCAGGTCTCGGCAAGCGGGGACAGCTCAAGCTGAAGCGGGCCCACGTATTCGTCGCTGGATTGGGGGGGTTAGGTAGCCCATCTTCGATTTATCTCGTCGTCGCGGGGGTCGGACACTTGACGATTATCGATGCGCAGCAAGTTGACCTAACGAATCTCAACCGCCAAGTGTTGCACTGGGAACTCGATGTGGGGCGGTCGAAGGCGGAGTCAGCGGTCAAAAAGTTGCTCGCGATTAATCCCAACGTTAAGGTGGATAGCCAGCTCAAGCGAATAACCCCCAAGAACGTGAATAAACTCATCAAAGGGGCGGATGTCGTCGTCGATGGTATGGACAACTATCCCATGCGCTACCTGCTTAACGAGACCTGTGTGCACAACCACATCCCCTTCGTTCATGGTGCCGTTGAGGGGTTTGTTGGTCAAATGATGACTATTTTACCGGGCGAGGGCCCATGCTTAAAATGCGCCATACCCAAAGAGCCCCCAAAAAAGCCCGTCTTTCCCGTGCTGGGGGCCACGCCCGGAGTCATCGGCTGCCTGCAGGCGATGGAGGCGATTAAGCTCATCACGGGAGTGGGCGAGCCACTCGTCGGGCGAATGCTGATATTCAATGGAAGAAACATGACATTTAATGAATTCAGGGTCGAACAGAACCCAAATTGCCCGGTCTGTAGCAAGTAGGTGACACATGACCAAAATACCGAAAGAAAGGCTTGGGAAATATCTCAACCTCCAGCGCGAATTCAAGGAGGAGCGATACATCAACCTCCACCCCATTCAGCGAGGGGGAGTACTCACCGATGCCGCGCGGAAGGCGCTGCTGGAGTTCGGCGACGGGTACTCAACCTGTGACTGGTGCCCGCCGAAGGCTGCGAGGCTCGACGCCATCGAGCGTCCCCCCATAGCCCAGTTCATGCAGGACCTAGCGGAGTTCCTAAGCATGGACGTCGCCCGAGTGGTGACGCGCTGCAGGGAAGCACAATTCATAGCCTTCGCGACGCTCGGGGAACCCGGCGACTACGTGGTCGTCGATGGCCTAGCTCACTACTCAACCTACATAGCCGCAGAACTCGCCAGACTTAAAGTAAAGGAGGTGCCCCACAGCGGCCACCCGGAGTTCAAGCTCGACTTGGATGCATATGCCGACAAAATAGAGGAGGTCAAGCGGGAGACCGGGAAACTCCCCGCTGCGGTGCTGCTCACCCACGTCGATTATCTATACGGCAACCTGAATGACGCTGCAGTAGTGGGAAAAATATGTAAAAAATATGAAATACCTTTCATTCTGAACGCGGCTTACACGGGTGGCGTCATGCCTATCGATGGAAAAAAGCTTGACGTGGACATCCTCGTCTCGAGCGGGCACAAGTCATGGGCGGCGAGCGCCCCGACCGGCATCTTGGCACTCAAGGAGGAGCTGGTCGACCGGGTGCTGGCGAGGTCGAAGATGGTGGGCGACTGGAGCGAGCGCAAATTCGGGCTCAAGGAGTACGCTCTGCTGGGCTGCACGGTCATGGGTGGCCCGCTTATCTCGCTGATGGCTTCCTTCCCTCACGTGGTTGATCGGGTAGAGCATTGGGGTGAAGAGGTGGAAAAAGCTAGGTATCTCATCGAGCAGCTCGAGCGAATCGAAGGGACACGACAGCTGGGGGTCAAGCCCAAACAACACACCCTTACCCACATGGAGTCGGAGGGGCTCTACAAAGCGTCGCAGGCCCACAAGCGCCGCGGGTTCTTCTTGTACGACGAGCTCAAGCGCAGAAACATCGTTGGGATCCAGCCTGGGCTGACAAAGCACTTTAAGCTCAACACTTATGGGCTGACCAAAGCAAAGGTGGAGCACGTTGCGAAGGCGTTTCTAGAAATAGCTAAGGATCAAGGCCTAACCATCGAGTGAACCTTACATAACAGCGATTTCTAACTCTCCGATCTCGCCATCCTTCGGCATATACGCTTTTCGCTCGACGACTCGCTCCTTCGCCGCGCTGACAATCAGCCAAGCGAACCCCTGCCAAAGCTTCATCATTTCCGAGTCACGAGCGCTCACGTAGGCCGCGATTTTGGGGTGGGAGTGGTAAATGCCGACCAGCTCTAGCCCACTTTTCTCGGCCCGCTTGATCGTCTTGAACACCAGCTCCGCGTCGGCCTCGAATGCGACGGGTGAGCCGAGTACGTTATCAGCCCCGACGACCTCCTCAACCTCGATGACGTTTTCCCCGAACTTGCCGAGGAGTAACCCACAACACTCGCGGGGGAAACTTTTCAGCACGTGCCCATCAATTGCCTTTAAACCATCGCGTTTGAGCTTGAGATTCATCCAAGACCCTAACATTGATTGCCTTAACGTTTCGCCAAAATTTTGACCGCTTCGATCGCGACGTCAATTGCTTTATCGATGCCCGCGTGCGGGTCGACTATTTTTCCGATAGGGCCTATGATTGCTAGTACTCCGCCGCCTCGCCAGCCGTTGATGCCGCAGAGCGTGTAGATCGTGGAGCATTCCATCTCCGTC
>JAUXAS010000032.1 GCA_030619825.1 Hadesarchaea archaeon | reverse complement strand
GCTTCGCAGCACCTCCTCGCCGTAAATTAGCTGCACGAGGTTTGCATCGATGACGAGTTTGCCCCCGGTCAGCTCGAGCTCGACCTGCTGCACGTTGCCGATGCCGCCGGTGCTGATCATGCGAGTCCGCTCGACGAAGGTGTTGAAGCTCTCGATCGCGCGCTGTCGTTTGCCGAGCCTTTGTACCCGGTCAAGGCAAGTGGTGCCGATCGCCAGCGTAGACGCGGCCAGCACGGCGCTGAGCAGCAGCACTACCGGCAGGGATTCGACGCCCTTAGCGTCGCGCCTCATCATGCTTATTACCCTGTCCGATGAACTGCAGCTTCTCCTTCCCAAGGGATGTAGCCGCTATGCGTTACGCGCACCGTTACTATGGTGTATAATCCTCTCTCCATGGGTATGGTGAATGTGTACTGGTTCGAGTTCGTTCCTAACGTGTGGGCTTTCATGCCACCCAGGTACTTCACCATGACCGTTGCGCCCCCAAGCGCATCGCCGCTAGCCGCGTCGTATACTTTAATGGTTAATCGATTGCTCGAGGTGCTGAACCGCACATCCATGTCGCGCAGCACCGTTCGTTCAGCCGTGCCGACGAACTGCATCAACACGCCCATCGCCATCGTCCCGATCACCAGTGCCATCACCAGCTTGATCGGCACTCCCATGAGCTGCCCTTTGTGGTCCATCTCTCCCGCCGAGGCTTTGAGTGGAGGTTGTTTATAAAGGAAAAATTTCGGCAATGCAAACGTGTGAACTCTCGCTGACACAGTGTTTATATCGCAAGCGCAAATATTGGAGCGGGTTCCCATTGACAACTTATTACGTTTATCTCTTGAGGAGCATGAAGGACGGAAAGTTCTACACGGGTTATACAGCAAACCTTCGAAATCGGCTGGCGCGGCACAACGGTGGGCGAGTTCGCTCAACCAAGAGAAGGCGTCCGTTGGAGCTTGTCTACTGGGAGAGCTTCGAAACGCGCGCTGAGGTGATGAGACGTGAGAAGAAGATTAAGACGTTTGGACGGGCCCAGAAAGAAAAACTAACTGAAAAATTTAAATTAGTTGGACAATGACTTCGGAGTTTCAACTTCAAGGTTTTTATCAATAGGGAATGATTTGAAGCGGGATTGAATGGGTGAAAGAGCTCTCGGTTGGGGCCTCAAGCTTCTGGGGATTGCCCTCTTCATCGGACCATTCATCGCAGCATTTGCGGCCCACAACTGGGACCTCCAAGCGGCCGTGGTGCCTAGCCAAGCGGAAATGGATGAGGTGAACGAAAGGGTTAGTGGGTTAGTTGTTGAAGAAGGGTTCTCAGAAGATCCGTTTACACTCGGGACCCCAAAATTCTCCAACAATACGGTTAGTGTAACGGTAGAATTCACATCCCCCCTCAAAATACCAATAAAAATTACAGACCTCTCCGCATCGATATCCGGTCAGGGGGGGCAGGGAGCCCAAGTTCAGATGGAAGAGGCAGAGGTAGATGTCCCGGCCAATGGAACTGCTAATTTCACATTAGTAGGACCGTACTCGGGAACACCCCCAACTAATCCGGAGCCCACCGGTGTAAACATTACATTTGAGCTGTATGGCGTAACTTTACAGGTACAGATAGAGGTAGGGTGAGTTCGGATGAAAAAAATATCCATGTGGATGCGCTTGCCGCCGATGAACTGGTTCGGCTTGGTCGCGGGCGCGTTGATGCTGTTGTTACCGTTTCTCGGCCCGTGGTGGAGCGCCACAGTAGGAACCGGGGCGATAGACCTTGCGATGTCTCCCTTCGACTATCGCATAAGCCTCTTGGAGCAGCCGATCACGTCGACGTTGATCGGGTACTTCCTATTGGCGGCCAAACTCTCGGTCATGATCGGCGGAGCCCTCATGATTGCAGGATCCGTGGGGCCCAAGCGATGGTGGGGAAGGCGCCTGGTTCGGTTCGGAGCAATGAGGGTTTTTTGGATGATTATCGGGTTAATAGCGTTGTTGTTGGTTGGGGCCCTCTTCATGAACAGCATCTTGCCAAGCCTGATGTCAGGGATGCTTGAGGGCGGCTCGATGCAGGTTAACGTCCCCTATGTGGAAGGGGCTACGACATCGACAATCCAAGTTGATGCAGTCACGATTACCGCGCCGATAACCGCATCGCTCACCGAGATCTTCTGGGTGGCGGTGCTGGTGGCGGCCTTAGGGGTCGCGGCGAGGATCTACCACCGAAGGTTCGTGAAACCTGTGAAGCATGTGAAGCCGAAGTGAGCTTGTGGTGAGGCAGGATATCGTTTAAATCTTTCAGACAATTTTCCGGCAAAAATCAGGTAAGACTCACAAAATTCTTGCTTAAAAGAAAAACAGAAATTTTGATGCTGCCTATTCCTCCTCATTTTTCTGTCTTCGTCCGGCTTCTTTGGCTTTCTTTATTGTGTATCCCTTTGGTCGCTCGCTGACCTTCATGGGTTTGAATAAGTAGTAAATGAACACCCCCAAGAAAGTAAAAGCAAAGGCCGCTGCCCAGATGAGCATGAAGATGAGGATAACAAGCAGCACATAATAGATGCCCGTTGCCATTGATTGAAGGAAAGGAAGGATATAGGGATGCCCTAGCACAAACACGATGGCAGCGATGATAGTTACTACTAATCCAAATAGGAACGCCCCTCCAAGTCTTAAAAAATAGCTAGGAGGGGGCACCCAGCTTCACCTTCTGAACCTGCCGAAGGTGCGCAGGAGCCCCCCCACTGCTTCGGCTCTCCCGCGTCTTTCCAACGGCATGTATTGAGCTAACTTGGCCGCCAGCTCCGTGATGGGCATGCTCTGGATCCAAACTCTACCAGGCCCTGTGACCGTTGCAAGAAACAGACCTTCCCCGCCCCAGAGTATGTTTTTTAACCCTTTGACCCGTTCAACCGAGTACTCCATGTTTGCGTCGAACATCGCCAGACAAGTCATGTCTATCCGCACTTTTTGATCTGCTTTTAGGTCAAGCTTCGTGACCTCGCCGCCCACGTTGAGGAAAGCCTGACCTGGCCCTTTCACTTTCATTAGGATCAGTCCTTCTCCGCCCAAAAATCCAGCGCCGAGTCTCTTTGTGAAAGTGGCGTCGAACTGCACACCATCATCTGAGCAAAGGAAGGCGTCTTTTTGACATATCAGCTCCTCTCCAGCTTGCAGCTTGGCTGGGATTATCTTTCCCGGAACTTCGGACGCAAAGGCGACTATCCCAGTGCCCCCCTGTGGCGAGAACTCTACCAAGAAGAACGATTCGTGGGCAAACTTTCGCTTCAAGGATTTCCAGAAGCCGCCCAGTGCTCTCGTTTCCATTCTGATGTTGTCGCTCATGTACATCATTTTTCCAGATTCAGAGACGATCTTTTCGCCTGGTTTGAGTTCGATGTTGAGAATTTGCATCACGGTGCCCTGCAAGTCCCATTTCATTTTTTTGCCTCCTTTAGGATTCTAGCATTTTAGAGTTATAAAATTATTTGGTGCCTGTATTAGGAGTTTGAACCCAGATTTGTACATTCCAGAACCTTTCCGGAAAATCTCCAAGAATCAACCGAGATTCTGATAAATAGAAAAAATCTGATAGTGAGAGACAATTTGACTTTATCCCCAGTAATCGTGGATCAAGGAGAGCAAGGGCATGGAGGTCAACCCTGAACGTGCAAAACTTCTTGGGAAAGTTTAATATGCGTGGGATTTATTGAAACACGGAAGCGGGATAAGGGAGGCCAACGATGCAAATTTTAGGTTTTGACGACGTCCAGCTGGTGGGGGTGGTAGTGGCTCTGTTGTCCATCTTCGTGGCCGCTAGGAGTGTTCCGAGGATCCTCGCGAAGATTTTCGAGAAGACGCCTTTTCCGGAGAAGATCGAGAGCGCTATCGTGAGGGTCTCGAAGTACGTAATATACGTAATAGGGCTCTTTGTCGTGATATCCATCCTGGGTGTCGACCTCACCCCATTGATCATCGGGCTGGGCGCGTCCGGCATAGCGATCAGCTTCGCCATGAGGGACATAATTCAGAACTTTGTCTCAGGTATCATAGTGCAGGGCGATAAGCATTTCAGGAAAGGGGACAGGATCAAGATACGTGGGCACGAGGGGAGGGTCCTCAAAATAGGGATAAGGACCACCATCATAGAGGCCGATAACGGTGACAGGATATTCATCCCTAACTCGCTCTTCATGAGCCAACCCATGCTGAGGGTGAAACTGGAGAGGAAACTTTCGCCTGGAAAGTCGTGAAATCCTCCCCAAGGACTTGCTTAGCCCCTTTTTTATTTTTTACTAGTTCCACTTGGTGCGGTATTAGGGGTTTGAACCCAGATTTGTACCCTCCAGAAGATTTCCGTGCGATAGATAAATTACCTCCTTCCCCGAACTTTGTAGTGAGGGTGAAGTATGTCCATAAACGTTGTAAAAGCCGATGGGCACGTGGAGGGATTTCAACCAGAAAAGATAACACGAACTTTGCTGAGAGCTGGGGCAAGTAGGGAAGTTTCTGAGAGGATTATCAAAGAAATTAAGACTAGGGTCTATGATGGTATCACCACCAAGAAAATCTTGAAGCTGGTAAAGTCCCTGCTCAGAAAGGAAAAGGCGAGGGCGGCGATGCGCTACGATCTCAAGGGGGCGATGATGCGCCTTGGTCCAGCAGGCTTCCCCTTTGAGACCTTCGTGGCTAATGTCCTAGAGCACTACGGGTATAAGACGAGGTTGAGAAGTATCCTTCAAGGCAGGTGCATAAAACATGAAGTCGACATCATCGTTGAGGAAGCTAGCGAAGAGAAAATCAAAAGATACTTCATCGAATGCAAGTATCGTAATACCTCAGGCACCTTTATCGATCTCAAAGATGCTCTCTACACGTATGCGCGTTTTTTGGACCTAAATGAGGCAAGTGAGTTGGGTAAGGGAACAAAGTTCGACGGGGTTTGGCTTGCCTGCAACACCCGGGCCTCTTATGCTGCAAGACGCTATGCTGACTGCAAGGGGATGAGGTTACTATGCTGGCTGCACCCCAAAGGTCAAGGTTTAGAGAGGCTTGTGGAGGAAAAGAAGTTATATCCAGTGACGATCCTGCCCTCAGTCGACAGAAAGACAGTGGAAAATCTGTCCAGAGCCGGTTTAATGCTCGTCAAGGACCTAATGATCCGTGATTTGAATACCCTTCGAGAAAAATCAGGGTTGAGCAAGGAGAAACTTAAGAAGATAATAAAGGAAGCTAAGGACTTGATGTCTGAGGCAGCCAGTTGAGGGTTCTGAAGATTTTTTGAGAGGGCGCCGAACGGCTCCTGAATTATAAGCACAATTTACTGGAAAAACTCCGTAAATCTGCCCAGACTGCTTGGCGAAACCTATGGTGCGGCAGGCGGGATTCGAACCCGCGTCGCGAGCTTGGCAAGCTCGTGTCATAACCAAGCTAGACTACTGCCGCCCGTGAAAAATTATCTGCACTCCAATAAACATTTTGCCACGTTTCAAAATGACGAAAACTTCAAACGGATTAATCACGAAGAATTTACCGATGAAAAACTCAAAGAAAAGACGTGTCTCGACGAGAGTTCCAAGCAAACGCAGTCGGCTGCCGAAATGCCATTACTGCGGTGCCTCTATTCGAGGAAGCTTGATCGTGAAAATAGAGGGGAGTACTGGGGAGATACTTTTCTACTGCTCGGGAAAGTGTTGTGACGACGACTGGAAATGAAGCACGTGGTTTTTCGTTTAACATAGTTCTAACCGATGATCGCTGCAAGCATTTGCCCACCTATGATCGCGCCAGCGGTGAAAACACCCAGCGCCACGGGCAAAGCTCGTGCAATCGCGGCGCGCTTCGCGAGCGGGTCATCGCCGAGCTCTATCTCGACCGCGTAGCTCATCAGGATTGCCGTAAGCAGCATCACGTAAAGGCCGAGCACGAACAGGAATGCGGCCGGCGAGGCCCCGGCGCCCGAGTTCAAAAAGCCCACGGAAGCCGTCTTCGAGGCGAGCAGACCCTGCATGCGCGCGGCGATCGCGGCGATGAATGGGGCGAAGAAGAGCGCGACCGAGCGCATCGAGGTCACGACCTCCCCAAGCGAGCGCCGGGTGTCGAGCTCCACTTGCTTCAGCTCCCGGAGGTGGTCGGCCGTCCTCAGGATAGCGGCCCCAGCTGCCCGGGTGCTCCGCTCGATTACGTCGACGAGCAGGCGAAGCACGCTGTGAATCATTCTCGAAGGAACCCTGCGGAGCGCCCCTCGCTCGGGGTCGAAGAGCGAGGCTCGGAGCCCCATGCCCCCCAGTCGGATATTGGCTGAGGCCCGGGCGAAGACATCCGCGAGCTCGCTTCCCCGCGCGGTGTCCGCTACATGCTCGAATGCTTCCTCGGCTGGGCGCCCCTCGCTTATCCGGTTGCCCAGCTGCACGAGCGAGTCGCAGAACTCGCGCTCCATCCGCTCGATGTGCCCCCGCTTTTTGAACGCCCGCGCAGTAGTCAAATGTAAATATAAGACGATGCCGAGCGTGGGGGCCCAAAGGAACAAAATAGCGCGGATCTCATCGGCAATCGGTGAAAGGAGCCCGACCCCCACGAGCGCGGCTGCGAGGAGCCCTGCAAACAGGAGGGCTCGAGCTCGGCTGGCATCAATCGGTACCTCGGGCGGTGGGAATGAGGCCGGGCGCTTCGCCAACGCCCAACGGCTGAGCATGTACACCCCCAAGGGTAGCACGACGCAGTAAATCGCGAAGACTTGGGGCGCGTCAACGCTGATGTCGATGACCGAGAGGACGGGCAAGATGGCAACCAGCACTAGGGGCAGGAGCACACCCATGCTGTAGATGAGCAGTGTTGGAAGGTGGAGCCCTGCCGCAAAATCTCGCATTCGGTCACGTGCGCCGCGAAGGCTGAGTTCGAGCGCTCGGTCGAGGGTCTGAAGGCGAGCGGGTTCAGCTTGCTCCGACACCGAGCTCCGGAGCAGGTAGATCGAGCGCTTGAGGTCCTCGCACCATTTTCCCCATCGCTCCGCGAAACTTGACAGTGCGTCCCCGACCCCGGCGTGGGCGCGCAGGTACGTGCGACGCAGGGCATCCTTAAGGCCAATCCCTAGAGGGCCCTCCACGTTCTCGGCGGCAAAGGCCGTGGCCCGCTCCAAGTTCGGCGTGACCTTCATCGACATCGTGAGATAATTGATGAGCATCGGGGCTTCTCCCAGTCCGCGAACTCGCTGCCGCTCGGCCCGGAGCTTCGGGTACCACCCGACGAAAGTGTATGCGAGCAGAGGCATCGGGGTAATTGGTAGAAAACTCAGGGGCGGCAAGCCGACGAACATCGAGATCGAGAAAACTGCAGCTGCCAGCGTCGCGCAGACCAAGGCGGCTAAAAATGCAAGGGCAGCCACTTCCACCGCTTGGACCTCAAGGGAAGCAAACTCCAAGTTTTCCTGCAGTTCATCGGTCACACGTTGCCCACGTTTGAACCAGCTGAACTTGCCAGCCCAACGACAAGCTTGCACATAGAATTTTTCCAACAAACTCAATTTCACACCCCTGTGAAATTCGTGTGCCGAACTTCACACCCCTGTGAAATTTTCCTCGTAGAGTTCGTAAGCCACTCGCGCCAGTGCCTGAGGATATCACGGTAGTCGACGCGCTTACGCCGCAGTTGCTCTTCCAGCAATGTGTGGAGCACGAGGTTCGAACGCACCGAGAATTCAGCCTCGAGCAGCTCTGGCTTTTTGAGCCTAGCAGCCGTTTCGACCAGCGCTCCTTGGACTTCCGCTCGGAGCTCGAGATTTCTCAAGACCTCCCTCGGCTTGGTGCCCCATTTTCGGGCGATGCCTTCGATGAGCTGCGATTTCAGTCCCGTCAGCGCTCGCGTCGGCTCGAGCTTGTCACCCTCGGGGTCGTATATCATCAGGTCCTCGAATCCTTCCTCGCTCATCGGGTCCTCCCGCCAGCCCTTGCGGACCTCGGTTATCTGGACCACCCTGCGCGTCCGAGCGACGCTGCCCCGTGGTCGAATGGGTACTGCCACCGCGATAGCATCCGTCGCCTTGAAGGAGCTAGGTGGGATGCCCAAGTCGTAAACCACGCGTTCGAAGACATCTCGTGTCGTGGCGCCGTGGATGGTGCCCATGACCGAGTTGCCCGCAGCCCCCACGCGCATCGCCTCGTAAAGCGTCTTTACCTCGGGCCCTCGAACCTCACCAATCACAAACACCGACTCCCCCAACCGGAGTGCCGCCCTTAACGCATCTTCCGCGCGCAGCTCCACATCGGAGCCCGAGACCGCCGACTGCACGCGCAATGCCTGCACCTTAAAGCCAAGCTGACGAAGTTGCTCGATAGGCAACTCGAGAGTGTCCTCCAATGAAATTATGCGAAACTTGGGCAGGAGCTCGAGCATGAGGGCAGCCAACATCGAGGTCTTCCCGGCGCCGCGGCTCCCCGTCACCAAGAGCGAAGCTTGGGAGTCGACCAGGAGGCTGAGCAAGCCAGCTGCATAGGGGGTCAGAAATTTCGCTCGGATGAATTGCGGCAAAGTCCAGGGAGTCGGCTTGTGCCTGCGCAGTGCAAACGCCAATCCCTCCGGGCTCAGGGGGGGCCCGATCGCCGCCACCCTCACGCCCCCGAGATTCAAGTCGAGCACCGGGTCTGCCTCGGAGAACGGCCTCCCGCTGATGGCGCGGAAACGGGAGATCAGCGACTCGGCATCTTCGAGCGTCAGATGGATGTTCGTGAGACACTCCTCGAAATCTCGATGATAGATGTGGATTGGCGTTCGCCCAACGGGTGCGTCGATGTAGATATCCTGCACCCGGGCATCTGCCAGTAGGACTTCGAGCACCCCCAAGCCCGCCGTAAATCTGGCTAGGTGTTGGGCTAGCTCCTCCACATCTTCCTTCTCGACATTGAGCTTTTCATCCACCACCAGCTTGGCCATGAGGTCCGCGCCGAGGTGCTCGAGTTGATCCCGGGCTCGAAGTGGATCGAGCTCGAGTTCGGGGCGCTGCTTCAGAAGCGTCTGGCGCGCCCGGTGCAGGAGCGACACCTGCTCGCGGGGGAGCCTATGCTCGGGGGAAACCAAGAAGTAAAGGTGTTGGAGCTCGTCCCCCAAGCGGTAAATTCGAACCTCACTGCTCCCCACCCAATAGGCGTCAACCAGCCCGGCTTCGGCGGGCGGCTCGACCGCGAGGCGGGAGCTCATGAAGCACGGGCGGATGAGCGCCCGCAGGACCTTCGCATAGCCCTCTCGACCTTTTCGGCCAACGCCAGCCAGCTTCGCGCGTCCTAGCGCCGACAGGGTGGGAGCCAATGCGCGCTCGATGAAGGTCGCCCGGCATCGCCTGCACTTTTCCGCCCCCCGTTTAGACCTCACCCGCAGCTCCCGGAGGATTTCCTCGAGTTCCTCGCGCGCTCGTGCAGGATCCCCAGGCATCGTCTTGAGCGCACTCTGGAGCTGTTGCCTCCGCTCGGGCTCGCAGCGCTTGCAATCGGTCGGCACGAGGTGGGCGAAAGGCCAGTACTTGCACGCCCTAAATATTTTCGCTATCTCCTTGAGCTCAGCCAAGCACGGGCCGCTGTACTCGCGCTCGTAGATGTCAGCGAGGACCACGGAGCTAACCTCTGGATGCTCGGCGAGTGAACGCACGACCTCACGCATGCAGACCTCGGATCCCTCGATGGAGGCGCCGTGCTCGCAGCCTCCGCACTTGAACCTCAAGATCCGTCCATCCCCCAGCCGGATAACCGCTCGCTCGCAGCTCATCCCCGCCGCCTCCCAGATTTTACACCCCTGTAAAGCCCGATGATAGCGTCAACCCGTGAACCTAATCGAGCGAGCTCGTCGCCGAGGGGCCCCAGTGCTAGGTCAAGCTTGCTGTAAAGCTTCGTCAGCTCCGCGAGGTTCGTCTCGATCGCAGCCACCC
>JAUXAS010000072.1 GCA_030619825.1 Hadesarchaea archaeon | reverse complement strand
AGGACGCGAGCCTCCGGAGCTTGCGGCACGGGTTCGAATCCCGTCCGGCCCGTAACTGTTGTCTCTTAGATGCTGCGTATTCTCACGTGTGACAATCAGGTGCTCTGGATGGTCTGAATGGGCGTGGTGCTCCTTTTCGGCCGCCATGAGGATGGACGCAACGACCAAAAACATAGCGGCCTGCCTCGGCCTTTCTCTGTCTCGACGGTCCTCCCGATCAACAGCATCGTCAACGACTTTATCTTCGCTCGGTTTTTGGACATTGGGACCTACCACCTATTTTCGTTTTAATGTTTGATTTTCGGATGATTTAAGGCGGGAAAGCTAATCCAGCCATCACGGACTATCCCGAAATCATCAAAAACGAACTGGCCCGCTCGTTCAAACTAGCCCATGTCGGATTTTCCCGAAACCTTTTTAAAATTATTTTAGGAGCCCTCTCCCCCAAAATATAACCTTGAACTTATAAGCAACCTAAAGAAAGGGAGGTCAATTCTTTCTCCGTTTACCTTTCGGGGGGACATGGACGGCGTATTGCTGAAGCATTACGGGCGAAAACTCGGGAAAACAAGGCGGGGTTCGTTTCTGCCTAGTTCGAGGTTTGAATCCCGTCCGGCCCGCTACCTAACGATTCACATACTTTTTCCAGCTCTGCCTCGCGATTTGAACCCCGATGACAATCAGGACGATGCCCACCAGGGTCAGGACTACAGCGTAGGCAGCTTGTCCCCAGTCTTCAGCGAGTTGAGTTCCACCCGCCAAGAGGAGTATGATCCCGCTAGCGAGAAGAGCAGTATTGACCAGAGGTTTCCCCGGCCAAACGCGGCTTCCACCAGCGAACACGAGCAGGGCGCCAGCCGCCAGCAGCCCTATCCCGACCATCAAAGCGTTCGATGTTTGGACTACATTCATACCTTGGTTGATGAGGATGGCCCCGACGACGACGAGCACTATCCCGATGAGCAGGGTCGCGAAATGCTTGGGTGGCTCAGGCACCGGTGGCGGGGCGTATGCAACTTCAGCCGACATAGCTCGGGCGCTCCTCACCGGGCTTGGGCGGCTTGGGCAGGCCGGGCAAGGGGATGGGTGGGGGAATGTTGAGCGAGCGAGAGAGCACGGTGGCCTCGATGAGCGAAACATTAGTTATGGATTGGAGCAGTTGAGGCGGTGGGGCGTGTTGCTTTTTGTAATCATCTTGGATTTTTTCAAGTTCATCCGGCTTACCCGATAAAATTGCTCGCCCCTTGAGGCTTATCTGCGCGATCGACGGGGTGTAGCCGATCGTCACGACGAAGGGAACGGACAGCTTCTCGTCCTTTGACTCAACACCAACTATGTTGACGTTTGTCGAGATGTGCAACCCGGCTGGGGCGGGTTTATCGTACTCCCAGAATCGCTCGGCGGAGATGTAGCTAATACTCACGCTCACGTGCAAGCTCGATCACCGCTTTGATGTTTGGTGCCCTCACCTATTAAACATCCGACCGAAGATCCAGCATCTAGCAGCGTAAGCTTTTATTGTCCGCGGCGGTGATGTCAGCTTGGTGGGGTCGTAGTGTAGCTTGGCTAGCACAGTAGGCTCCAGTGGCAATTGTGGGTCTGCTGACGAAAGGATGATGACCTATTGGAGCGGTGCTGAAGAGACCTGCAAACCCGGGAGGGGTTGAGTGGGAAGCTTGGCCTCCGGGAATTCAAATCCTGGCGACCCCACCACCAAAATTTTCTCGAATGCACCATTAACCAAAAAATCCGATAATACCAGGCGGGCAGCCACACCGACTAGGGTGGAGGTGAACATTCATTGGCTAAGAGAATTTTTGCCTCAGCTTCTATCTCTCGTCATTGTCTCAGCTGCACCGCCCGGTATTAGCGTGAGCCTATATCAATTGTCGATACAGACTTCGACAATTAGTATATCGGCGTGCTTATATATAAGTAGCGTTTTAGGCGATTTTCGGTCTGCGGCACTGGCGGGAGCTCAAGAGGATAATCGATGGCGAGCAACCCCGGGTCCCGACCGAGCGAAGGCGGCAGCTTAGTCCGAGATCGATGGTCAGTTGTGATCCGAAGGTCACTTGGGCTTAGTAAAACGCTCTTGTTTATAGAGATATGCAGTTCAACATCCCTGTTTACTCAACCACGGCAAAAGCAACCTTCTTAACCGCGCCTGAATAGGTGTAATAGGGGACGGCATGGAAGAAGCCGAAATCCCTGTTGTCGAGACCCAGTTGTATAAAGGCAAGATAATAGTCTGGGACGAGGCGCAGGCGAACCAGCTCTACCAACGAGGCTCTTACGGCAAGCCACTGAGTGGGGGGAGGCTTCAGCTCGCGCCGGTCGAAACCCTCTATCTGCTGGAGGGGGTTAAGATTTACGTGTTAGATGAGGACGGAAAGAAGTTGAAATTCAAGGACCTCTCGGCTAAATTTACCGAGGGCGACCCTGAGGCGATGCTCAAGTATTCCGTGTACGCCGACCTTCGCTCGCGCGGCTACATCATCAAGACTGGCCTGAAGTTCGGGGCGCACTTCCGCGTCTACGAGCGAGGCGAGAAGCCGGGGGAGGCGCACTCGAAGTTCTTGGTGCACGCGGTGCCCGAGGGAATAAAGTTCACGCCGACGGAGCTGGCTCGGGCAGTGAGGCTTGCACACAGCGTAAGGAAAGCGATTTTGTGGGCAGTAGTAGATGATGAGGGAGACATCACCTATTACGCATTGACCCGTGAGAGGCCTTGAGATGCCGATTCGAATCGACCCATGGAGCGCGGCGGTACCCGAGGATTACGCCCGCTTGATGCACGAGTTCGGCATCGAATCCTTTGAGAAACTGCTCGCGCGGATACCCGAGCCGCACTACCTCATGCGCCGAAAGATTGTCTTTGGCCACCGTGACTTTGAGCGGGTGCTTAGTGCCATGCGGCGAGGCGATCGCTTCGTAGTGATGACGGGGCTCATGCCGAGCGGCCGCATGCACGTGGGTCACAAGTTGGTAATCGATCAGCTGGCGTGGTACCAGCGGCAGGGTGCAGACATCTATCTATGTGTCGCGGATCTTGAGGCCTATTCAGCGCGCAGTGTCCCTTTTAAGGAGTCAAAGAAACTAGCCGCAGAGGAATATCTCGCCAACTACCATGCGCTCGGGCTAGATGTGGGGCGCTGTCATGTCTACTTCCAATCTCGCAGCGATGTCGTTCGCCACCTAGCTTTCCTTCTTGCCAAGCGAGTGAACTTCAGCGAGATGCGCGCAATCTACGGTTTCGCAGGTGAGTCCAATATCTCCCACATTTTTTACCCAATGATCGATGTCGCGGATATCCTGCACCCTCAGCTGAAGGAGTTTGGAGGACCGCGCCCGACCGTCGTACCCGTGGGCATCGATCAGGACCCCCATCTCAGACTCGCACGGGACGTGGCGGCCCGTTTCCAGCAAGAGTTCGGCTTCGTGCTTCCCTCCTCCACCTACCACCGTCTCTTACCAGGCCTGACGGGCGAGAAGATGTCGAGCAGCAAGCCAGAGACGGCGATTTTTCTGACGGATAGCGCCGAGGACATCAAGAAGAAAATTAAAGATGCTTTTACGGGTGGCAAACCCACGGCGGCGGAGCAGCGAAAATATGGGGGCGACCCAGATAAATGTAGGGTTTACGAACTCTACGTTTATCACCTCATACCCGACGATGAGAAGCTCTTAGATTTAAGGGAGGCGTGCAAATCTGGGGCGATAATTTGTGGTGATTGCAAGTTGCGGGCGATTGAGCTCATGACGAAGTTTTTGAAGGCGCATCAAGCTAAGCGGAAACGTGCTGAGGCCAAGGCTAAGAAACTTGTGGAGAAAGTTTATTGAGCAATCGCCCGCGGCGAAGCCTTTAAGTTTGGATGGTAAAATTTTTATTGCGCGATGAGGAGCCTGGCTCAACTGATTCATGATGAAGATCTTGAGTCCCCGAGCGCACCTTGAACAACGATCGCGGAAAATCAGCAAGCTTCATTATCGGCTGTGCTACTTTTGCTCCATGTTTCCATTTGTAATAGAGCATGTACAGAAACATCGAACCCATAGCAATTTTCCCCTGTTTATCGGGGGCCCAGAGTTTTATGTTGTGCTTCCAGCATGTTGCAAAGAAATCCCAGTGCAAATCTGTTAGATGACGTAAATCTGCCTGTCTCGCATTGTTCAACAGACATTCCTCCTCAGATGTGAAAAATAGTGGAACGTAAAACAATTTCGCTTCCTTCAACTTATCCACGAGCTCCATCGTCGCAAGCGTGTCTTTTTCCCCCTCGCCAGGCAGACCGACAACAAGCGTCGCCAGTGGACAAATGTCGTTATCGTTGAGGATGCCAACTGCTTGAGTGACCACTTCGCACCAGTCTTTTGCTTCGTACGGCAGCGGCTTGCCTTGCATGTGTTTTTTGATCAACTTCACGCTTCCAGTTTCTATCCCAACTTCAACCGAAGCCACCCTTCTTCCATTGTATCTCCATCTGCCTTTTTCCACGAGCGTCGGCGCGATTTC